>NZ_JBEXNL010000001.1:0-467132 GCF_040611135.1 Tsukamurella sp. NPDC003166 | reverse complement strand
GGCGGCGGCCACCCGGCGCGCGCGGACCGGTCGACGGCGGCCCGTCGGGCGTCCTCCGCACGGGCGGCGCGGGCCCGCACCTCGCCGAGCCGTCCAGCGACGGCGAGCTCGCCCGCGTGGTCGAGGACCGCGGAGGCGGCCGCGCCGAACGACTCGCTCCCGACGGCCTCGGCGGCGGCGCGGGCACGCGTCGCCCGCGCGACGGCCCAGGGCACCAGAACGCCCGCCAACAGCAGGCATCCGGCCAACACGAGACCCGCTCGCAGGTCGACGAAGCACATCCAGCCGACCGCGGCGCCGGACACGACGGCGGCCACCGCGGCGGGGATCACGGTGCGCACCAGCGCATCACCCACGGCGTCGACATCGGCGCCGGTGCGGGCCAACAGCTCACCGGCGGAGAGCCGGACGGATTCGGCGGGCGCGGCGCGCGCGAGGCGCGTGTACAGCGCGACCCGCAGTTCGGTCAGCCCGGACAGCGCGACGCGGTGCGCGGCGAGCCGCTCGACATATCGCATGAGGCCGCGCGTGATGCCCAGAGCGCGCACCGCGGTGACGGCGACCGAGAGCGTGAGCACCGGCGGCATGGTCCAGGCCATCGTGATCAGCCACGCCGACAACCCGGCGAGCGCCAGCGCGCTGCCTGCGGTGAGCACGCCGGCGCCGATCGCGCCCAGGACCGCGAGCGGGCGGGATCGCAGGGCGCGCAAGCAGATCAGCAGGTCACGCACGGACCACCTCCAGCACGTCGTCGGCGGCGGCGAGGACCTGCGGGTCGTGCCCGACGAGCACGACCACCGCCCCGGCATCGGCCCGCGCGCGCAGCTCCGCGAGTACGCGCGCCGAGAGACTTTCGTCCAGATGGGCGGTGGGCTCGTCGAACAGGAGCACGGACCGGCCCAGGGCGAGGGTGCGGGCCAGCGCGAGCCGCTGCCGCTGACCGGCCGAGAGCCCGGCACCGCCGACGCCCACCGCACGGCCCCAGCCCGCCTCGGCCACCACCTCGTCGAGCCCCGTGGCGGTCACGACCTCCGGAACGGCCCGCGGGTCGGGGGCGCCGAGGAGCGTGAAATTGTGTGCCAGCGTGCCCGGTTCGAGGTACGGGTGCTGCGGGCACCACGCCACGTGCGCCCACCACCCGGGGCCGCCGGCCAGCGGCGCACCGTCGACGGTGACCGCCCCCGCGTCGGGAACGGTCAGGCCGGCGAGCACGGCGAGCAGCGTCGACTTACCGGACCCGTTGGGCCCGGTCAGCACGGTGATCCGGCCCGGCCGGAAGGTCCCGTCGAAGCCCGACGGTGCCGCCCCGTCCCGCCCGGCGACGCGCACGCCTCGCGCGACGAGCACGCCGGGCCGCGGGCTGCCCTGCGACGGTGCCGGTTCCGACACATCCAACAGTGCGAACACCCGCGAGGTGGCCTCGACGCCCTGCTCGGCGGCGTGGAAGCTCGCACCCACCCGGCGCAACGGTTGGTACACCTCGGGTGCCAGGATCAGCGCGAACACACCGGCGAACAGCGTCATCTCGCCGAACACGAGGCGCAGGCCGATGCCCACCGCCACCAGCGCGACGCAGAGCGTGGCGAGCAGCTCCAGCGCCATCGAGGAGAGGAAGGCGATGCGCAGCGCGGACATCGTCTCGCCGGCGCTGCGCTCCCCCAGCTCCCGAACGGTCCGTTCCGGTCCGCGCTGACGTCCCAGGGCCCGCAGCGTCGGCAGACCGGCAACCAGGTCGAGCAGACGCGAGGAGAGGCGCGCCGTGGCCACGAGGCGCCGGCGCGTGCGGTCGCGGGTGAGCAGGCCGATGAGCACCATGAAGATCGGCAGCAGCGGCAGCGTGCCGAGCGCGACGGCACCGGAGATCGGGTCGGCGACGAACATCGCGATCACCTGGGCCGGCGTCGCGATCACGGTGAGCGCCAGCGCCGGGACGTAGCCCGTCAGGTACGGCGGCAGGTCGTCGAGGCCGCGGGTCAGCGCGGTACGCAGCTCCTCGCGGTCCACCGGGAGTCGACCGGGCCCGATCGCACCCAGTGCGGCGGAACGTAATTCGGATACCACGCGGTCCGCGGCGCGACGCTCGATCCGTGACCGCAACAGCGTCACCGCCACGCGCACCGCGACAGCGCCGACCACGAGCATGATCGTGCCGCGCACCTCGTGCGGTCCCGTCACCAGCCGGGAGAGCACGATCGCGACGCCGTAGGCCAGGGTGATGATCGCCGCGGCCTCCACGACGCCGCAGGCGATGACGACCGCGATCAGTCCGCGCGAGCTGCGGGCGTACCGGAGCAGCCGCGGATCGATCGGCCCGGTGCGCCGCGCGGTGTCAGGCACGCGGGCTGAGCCCGATCGACGGCGGGATCTGGGCCACGGAGATCCGCCTGCGGAACACGACGTAGCTCCACGCCTGGTAGATCATCACCAGGGGCAGCAGCACGACGGTGCACCAGGACATCACGACGAGCGTGTAGTGCGAGGACGCCGCGGCCTCGATGCTGATCGATCGCGCCGGATCGGTCGCGTTCAGCACGTTCGGGAATAACGCGCCGAAGAGCAGCACGCTCGCGCCGATCACCGCGAGCGAGGTGGACAGGAAGGCGGCCAGCTCGCGGTCGGCGCGGATCAGCAGGCCCACGGCGACCAGCGCCGCCGCGGCCAGCGCCACCATCGCCCAGGTCCATCCCCTCCCGTGCGCGAGCTGCGTCCACACCACGAAGAGCGCGCCGATCACGGTGACCGGCAACCAGATCCGCGCCGCGAACCGCCGGGCGTCCACCCGGACGGCACCGTCGGACTTGAGCGCGACGAAGACGGCTCCGTGCAGGAGGAAGAGCCCGAGCAGGGCGACCCCGCCGAGCAGCCCGTACGGGTTCAGCAGGTCCCAGACGTCCGAGGTCATCCGGCCGCGTCCGTCGATGTGCACCCCGTGCACGATGTTCGCGAACACCAGTCCCCACGCGAACGCGGGGATCCAGGAGCCGAGACCGATGCCGAAATCGGCCCAGCCGCGCCAGCGCGGGTCGTCGATCTTGCCGCGCCACTCGATCGCGCAGACCCGAACGATGAGCCCCACCAGGATCGCGAGCAGCACCAGGTAGAAGCCGGAGAACACCGTGGCGTACCAGACCGGGAACGCGGCGAACATCGCTGCGCCGGCGGTGATCAGCCACACCTCGTTGCCGTCCCACACGGGACCGATCGTGTTGAGCAGTACGCGGCGGCGCTGCTCGGCGTCGGGGTGGTTGCGCTTGCGCCCGAGGATCGGCATGAGCATGCCGACGCCGAAGTCGAAGCCGTCCAGAACGAAGTAGCCGGTGAACAGGAAGCCGATCGCGAGGAACCAGTAGTCGGGAAGTGTCATGTCCGCCTCCTAGTACGCGAACGAGAGTTGTTCGGACGAGGACTTCTTCGCGCCGGCGCCGTCCGCACCGTCGGGATCGTCGCCGCCCGGCGGTGCACCGTCGTCGTGGCCGTCGTGACCGTCGAGCGGACTGTGCAGGTCGGGCCCCTGGATCACGTACCGGCGCAACAACAGGAACCACAGGATGTACAGCACCCCGTAGACGGCGGCGAAGGTGATGATCGAGAAGGCCATCATCGCGGTCGAGTGACCCGAGACGGCCTGCGAGACCATGAGCCGGATCGTCGGGTCGCCGTTCGGGTTCGGCGCCACCACCCAGGGCTGGCGGCCCATCTCGGTGAACACCCAGCCACAGCTGTTGGCGAGGAAGGGGGTGGGCAGGGCGATCAGGCACAGCCTGCTGAACCACGTCGACGACGGGACGCGCCCGCGCCGGGTGACCCACAGGCCGGCGAGCGCCAGCAGGCCGGAGCCGATGGACCAGCCCATCATGAACCGGAAGGCCCAGTACGAGACGAACAGGTTGGGTCGGTAGTCGCCGGGGCCGAACTTCTCGACGTACTCCTGCTGCAGTTCGGTGACGCCCTTGAGTGTCGAATCGGGGTCGCCGTTGGCGAGGAACGAGGTCAGATAGGGCACCTGGATGAGGTGTTGCACCGACTCGCAGTTGTTGTGCGTCCCCACGGTGAGGATCGAGAACGAGGCCGCGGTCTCGGTGTGGCACAGCGATTCCGCCGAGGCCATCTTCATCGGTTGCTGCTCGAACATGAGCTTGGCCTGCGCGTCGCCGGTGATGCCCAGCCCGACGGCGGACACGATCATCACGCCCAGGCCGAATCGCGTGACCGGACGGAAGGACCTCGCCAGCTCGATCGCGTCGGCGTCGCCGCGCCGCATGCCGCGCACCATCCACCAGCCGCCGATCGCGGCCACGAAGGTGCCCGCGGTGAGCCACGCGCCGAACACCGTGTGCGGGAACGCGGCCAGCGTGGTCGAGTTGGTCAGCACCGACCAGATACTGGTGAGCTCCGCCCGGTTCTTCTCCGGGTTGAAGGTGGCGCCCACGGGGTGCTGCATCCACGAGTTCGCAGCGATGATGAAGAACGCGGAGGCGTTCACCCCCAGTGCGACCATCCAGATGCAGCCCAGGTGGATGAGTCGGGGCAGCCGGGTCCAGCCGAAGATCCACAGGCCGATGAAGGTCGACTCCATGAAGAAGGCGACGAGGCCCTCGAGCGCGAGCGGGGCGCCGAAGACATCGCCGACGAACTTGCTGTACTCGCTCCAGGCCATCCCGAACTGGAACTCCTGGACGAGGCCGGTGGCCACCCCGAGGGCGAAGTTGATGAGGAAGAGCTTGCCGAAGAAGTTGGTGGCCTTGAGCCACGCGTTCTTCCCGGTGATCAGCCAGATCGTCTGCATCGTGGCCACCATCGGCGCGAGGCCGATGGTGAGCGGGACCAGGATGAAGTGCATGACGGTGGTCATGCCGAACTGCCAGCGGGCGATGTCGAGTGCGGTCATGCGTGCTCCCTGGGCCGAGGGATTGTTACTACACTCCGTAGTACTAACTGGGATAGTAGACCGCTACCCCACCGGAAGTCGAGGCACTTGTCCCAGGTCACACCCTAGAAGAGTCACCCCGCTTCCCGACACGCTTCTGGTGCACGATGCTCGCGACCAGCACGATCACCGCCAACGCGGTCGACAGCCCCACCGAACTGCGCTGATCCGGATCCAGGATCATCGCGACGATCACGAACACGATGAACGCGATCACCGCGTAGGTCAGCCACGGGAACAGCCACATCCGGATCGGCGCCGGCTCCGTGGCGCGCCGCCGGAGCGCGATCTGACTGACGGCGATCACGAGATACACGAACAGCGCCACCGCGCCCGTCGTCGCCAGCAGGTAGCCGAACAGCTTGTCCGGCAGCACGTAGTTGCCGATCACCGCCAGGAACCCGAGCGCCATCGACGCGAGCACCGCGACGGCCGGCACCCCACGCACCGTCGTCCTGCCCGCCGCACGGGGAGCGTCCCCGCGCCGCGCCAGCGAGTACAGCATGCGGGACGCGGTGTAGAGCGCACTGTTGAGGCAGGACGCGACCGCGACCAGGACCACCACGTCCATGATCCCGGCGGCGGCCGGGATGTTCATCGCCTTCAGCACGGCCTGGTACGAGCCCGTCGCACCGTCGACGGAGTTCCACGGGACGAGGGCGACCACCACGAAGATCGAGCCCAGGTAGAACAGGCAGATCCGCCAGACCACCGAGTTCACGGCCTTGGTGATCCCCTTCTCGGGGTTCGGCGACTCGGCGGCCGCGATGGTCACGATCTCGGAGCCCATGAACGTGAACATCGTGGTGAGCATCGCCGCCAGCACCGCCTTCACGCCGTTCGGCATGAACCCGCCGGTGTCCCACAGATGACTCACGCCGGAGACGCTCGACCCCGGCAGCACCCCGAAGATCGCGAGCGCGCCCAGCACCAGGAAGGCGGCGATCGCCACCACCTTGATCAGCGCGAACCAGAACTCGAACTCGCCGTAGTTACCGACGGAGAACAGGTTCGTGGCGGTGAGCAGGACCACCACGACCAACGCCCACGACCACTGGGGTCCGCCCACCACCTTGGCCAGGATCACCGCCGCGGCCGTGGCCTCGACCGGGATCACCAGCACCCAGAACAGCCAGTACAGCCACCCGATCGTCGAACCCGCCCAGCGGCCGAGGGCACGCTCGGCGTAGGTGGAGAAGGAGCCCGTGTCCGGCTGCGCCGTCGCCATCTCGCCGAGCATCCGCATCACCAGGATCACCATCAGCCCGGCGAGGGTGTACGAGATCAGCACCGCCGGGCCCGCCAACTTGATCGCATTGGCGGAGCCGACGAACAGGCCCGCCCCGATCACCCCGGCGATCGAGATCATCGTGATGTGCCGGGGCTTCAGGCTGGTCCCCAGCTGATCGGCGTCGGCCTCGGAATCGGTACGCGTGCGCATCATCGGGACGCTAATCCCGTCGGGCCGTCCGCACCACCGGTGCCGGGATTGTCCGGAACGCCTACGGCGTGTTGTGGATCCCCGCGTCGATGAGGGAGCGCACCGTCTCGTCCATCGGCGCGTCCGGCAGCGTCCGCCCGTCCAGGGTGTGCACGCGGGCGCACAGCGTGATCGACGAGACCAGCCACACCCCGTCGTTCATCACCAGGTCCGCCGGGAACAGCGGCTCGATCGCGGTGGCGACTCCTTTGTCCTCCGCGGCGTCGAAGAGCGCCCGCACGGTGGTTCCCGGCAGGATCCCCTGCTCCTCGGGCGGCGTCACGAGTGTGCGTCCGCGCGCGATCACGACGGTGGCCCGCGGCGCCTCGAGCACCCGGCCCTCGCTGGAGGTGAAGATCACGTCGTCGGCGCCCTGCTGGGCGGCGTAGCGCGCGGCGGCCATGTTCACCGCGTAGGACAGGGTCTTCGCGCCCAGCAGCAGCCACGGCGCGTCCGTGCCCAGCACCGTCGAATAGCCCCGGTTGAGCGTGATCGCGGAGACGCCCTCCGTACGGGCCCGCACGGCCCGCTCGGGCAGCGGCGACACCGACACGTAGGCGGTCGGCGTGCCCGGCGCGGACTCCCGGCCCCGCGTGTAGACGAGGCGCAACGCGCCCTCCGCGCCGCCGGAGTCCTCGCCGTAGAGCATGGCGGCGCGCTGCATGGCCGCCCACCAGGCACCGTCGTTGATCGCGGGGAGCCCGAGCGCGGCGGCCGAGCGGGCCAGGCGGTCGAGGTGCGCACGACCCTTGAGCGGCGCACCGTCGCGCACGAGCACGGTCTCGAAACACCCGTCGCCCCGGACCGCCCCGAGATCGTCGGCGTACAGCAGCGGCGAATCGGCAGCGCGCACGGAACCGTCCAGAGTGACCACCACGGATGCCATGGCGGCAACACTATTCGACGCCCCGGAGCCCCGCGCGGGCACCACGCGTAGGCTGGGGTGGTGGCGATCGACGTTCATTCCGCGTCCGGCATCATGAATCCCGATGACGCTCCCGATGCCGGTGTGACCTGGCATTTCGGTGATCCGTTCGGTGAGCAGCGGGCCGCGGAGCGTGGCGCGGCGGTGATCGATCGCTCGCATCGCCGCGTGATCACACTGACCGGCACCGAGCGGCTGAGCTGGCTGCACTCCATCACCAGCCAGCACCTCACGCACCTGCCCGACCGCACCGCGACGCAGGACCTCAACCTGGACGGCAGCGGCCGCGTGCTGGACCACTTCCACCTCATCGACGTCGACGGCACGACCTACCTCGACACCGAGCCGGCGGCGCTCGCCCCCGCGGAGGCACCGCTCAGCCCGGACCTCGCGACCTACCTGCAGCGCATGGTGTTCCGCTCCGACGTACAGGTGCAGGCGCGGCCCGACCTCGCCGTGCTCACCGTGATCGGCCCGGACGCCGGGGCCGTCGCCGCGCAGGTCGACGGTGTCCGCCGCGCCGAGCCCGGCGAGGTGAACCTCATCGTCCCGCGCGCGGAGCTCGGCGCGACCTTCGGCGCGCTCGTCGGCGCCGGGGCGCGCCCGGCGGGCACGTGGGCCTACGAGGCCCGACGGGTCGCCGCCGCGCACGCCCGGCAGGGCCTCGACACCGACGTCAAGACCATCCCGCACGAGACGGACTGGATCGCCACCGCCGTGCACCTCGACAAGGGCTGCTACCGCGGGCAGGAGACCGTCGCGCGCGTGCACAACCTAGGCCGGCCCCCGCGCCGCCTCGTGCTGCTGCACCTCGACGGCTCCGCCGACGCCCGGCCCGCGACGGGCGACCCCGTCACCCTGGACGGGCGCACCGTCGGGCGGCTCGGCACCGTCGTCGAGCACGCCGACTACGGCCCCATCGCCCTCGCGCTGATCAAACGCTCGATCCCCGACGATGCGAAGCTCGAGGCCGGCGGCGCCGCCGCGGCGATCGACACGGAGGTCACCCCGTCCGCGGACGCCGGCGAACAGGCCGGACGGTCCGCCGTCGACCGGCTGCGCGGCCGGTGACGGCACCCGAGTCCGGGCCACCCTCCCGGGTCCTCGCGGTCTGCGTCGTCGATGCGGAGCTGCGGCTCGACCCGCGGAAGCCGGAGCAGCGGACCGCGATCGACAAGCGGCCCGCCGACGGCCCCGTCGAGATCGGGCCCCTCGGACCGGCTACGGACCACGAGGCGCGACGTTGGGCGCAGGAGCTGGGCCGCGGGCTCCCGCCCGGCTGGTTCGGCGAGAACCTGCGGATCGACGGTGACACCACCGACCTCGTGGTCGGCACGCGGGTGCGCGTCGGCGACGTGCTCGAACTCGAGGTGACCATCCCCCGCACCCCGTGCCGAACCTTCGCGCTGTGGTCCGGCGAGGACGGCTGGGTCAAGCGGTTCACCGCGCGCGGCGACTGCGGCGCCTACTTCCGCGTCCTGACGCCAGGCCCCGTCGCCGCCGGAGATCCGGTCACCCTCGTGCACGTCCCGGAGCACGGTGCGACGATCCGCGACCTCTTCGCCGGGACGCGGCCCGACCGGTTGCGCGAGCTTCTCAAGGCCGGTGACCTGCCCCCTAAGGTCGAACGGGACGCCGCGCGGGCCCTCCAACGCGCCGACTGACACCCAGGCGGCAGCACCATCGGCACGAGCACGCTAAACTGGGCACCAGGAAGAATTACTAGACGGAGAAAGGGGCCGCCACCCGCCGGGCAATCCGGTAGCTGGCCGCCCCTTCATTGCGCAAGGGGGTCCCCCATGGGCCGCGGCCGGGCAAAGGCGAAGCAGACCAAGGTTGCACGCGAACTCAAGTACAGCTCGCCCAGCACTGACCTGAAAAGGCTGCAGGACGAGCTGGCGTCGGGTGAGAACGAGGAGGCCGATGTGATCGCCTCGCACCCCGAGTGGAGCGACGTCGCGGGCGATCCTTACCGTGAGGACGAGTGGCGCCGCGCCTGACGCGCGCCGCACCTCCAGCTCGCACCCCCGCCTCTAGGCACCGTGACCACGGGTCACGGTGCCTATGGCGTTGGGTCTAGAACTTCGGGTGAGAACCGCTCAGCACGGCCCGCTCCCCGGCACCGTCGGACTTCTTGATCGTGCCGAGCACCCAGCTGTCGATGTGCCGTGCCGTGAGCACGGCCAGGGCGCGGTCGACGTCCTCGGGCGCCACGATCGCGACCATGCCGACGCCCATGTTGAAGGTCTTCTCCATCTCGGCCTGCTCCACCCGGCCGCGCTGGGCGATGAGGGCGAACACGGCCGACGGGCTCCACGTGTTGCGGTCCAGCTCGGCGACGAGGCCCTCCGGGATCACGCGCCCCAGGTTGGCCTCGAGGCCGCCGCCGGTCACGTGGCAGAAGGTGCGCACCTGGGTCTCCTGGGCGAGACGCAGGCAGTCCAGGGCGTAGATGGCGGTGGGCTCGAGCAGTTCCTCGCCGAGCGTGCGGCCGAACTCCTCGACGTAGCCGCCGAGGTCCATGTGGCCCCAGTCCAGCAGCACCTTGCGGGCCAGGCTGTAGCCGTTGCTGTGCAGACCCGAGCTCTTCATCGCGATCACGACGTCGCCTGCGCGGACATTGTCCGGCCCCAGGACCTCGTCGGCCTCGACGACGCCGACGCCGGTCGCGGACAGGTCGTACTCCCCCTCGGCCATGAGGCCGGGGTGCTCGGCGGTCTCGCCGCCCAGGAGGGCGCAGCCGGCGCGGACGCAGCCCTCGGCGATGCCACCGACGAGCTCGGCGACCGTCTCCGGGACGACCTTGCCCACGGCGATGTAGTCCTGCAGGAAGAGCGGCTCCGCGCCGGTCACGACGAGGTCGTCGACGACCATCGCGACCAGGTCGATACCCACGGTGTCGTGCTTGCCCATCGCCTGGGCCACGGCGATCTTGGTGCCGACGCCGTCGGTCGAGGCCGCGAGGACCGGCTCCCGGTACTTCTTGAGGGCGAACAGGCCGGCGAAGCCGCCCAGGCCGCCCAGGACCTCGGGCCGCGTGGCGCGCTTGGCGTGCGGCTTGAAGAGTTCGACGGCCCGGTCACCGGCCTCGATGTCGACTCCTGCTGCGGCGTACGAGGCGCCCTGCGGCGGCTGGGTGTTGGAATCCGTCACGGATGCATAGGCTACCGGACCGGAGCCGTCGCAGCCCCCGCCGGACTGCGCAGCAGCCCGTCAGGGACGCCGGAGAGCCGACGCGTTGTCGTTGTCGGCCTGCAGCGGGTCGCCCTCGGCGGCGCCCGCCTTGAGCATGTTCTCCAGTACGGCCTTGCCCATCGACGTGGACTCGGGCAGCGGGATCGGGTAGACCCCGTCGAAGCAGGCACGGCACATGGACTCGCCCTCGTGCTCCGTCGCCGCGGTCATCTCGTCCAAGGAGATGTAGCCCAGCGAGTCGGCGCCGATCGCGGCCCGCACGGACTCGACCATGGCCTCGAAGGAGTCGGCGCCGCCACCGTTGGCGATGAGCTCCGCCGGGGAGGCGAAGTCGATGCCGTAAAAGCACGGCCATTTGACCGGCGACGACGCGATGCGCACGTGGATCTCGGCGGCGCCCGCCTCGCGGAGCATGCGGATCAGCGCGCGCTGGGTGTTGCCGCGCACGATCGAGTCGTCGACGACGACGAGCCGCTTGCCGCGGATCACTTCCTTGAGCGGATTGAGCTTGAGCCGGATGCCCAGCTGGCGGATGGTCTGGCTGGGCTGGATGAAGGTGCGGCCCACGTAGGCGTTCTTCATCAGACCCTGGCCGTAGGGGATGCCGGACTCCTGCGCGTAGCCGACGGCGGCCGGGGTGCCGGACTCGGGCACGGGGATCACCAGGTCGCCGTTGGCGGGGTGCTCCCGGGCCAGACGGCGGCCGATGTCGACGCGGGTCGAGTGCACCGACCGGCCCTGGATCACCGAGTCGGGGCGGGCCAGGTAGACGTACTCGAAGATGCAGGTCTTGGGCGTCGGCTGGGCGAAGCGGGTGGACCGCACGCCGTCCTCGTCGATGGCGAGCAGCTCGCCCGGCTCGATGTCGCGCACGAAGGACGCGCCGACGATGTCGAACGCGGCGGTCTCGGAGGCCACGACCCAGCCGCGGTCGAGCCGGCCGAGGGACAGCGGGCGGACGCCGTGCGGGTCGCGCGCCGCGTACAGCGTGTGCTCGTCCATGAAGGTCAGGCAGAAGGCACCCTGCACCGTGGGCAACAGCTCCATCGCCGCCTGCTCCAGCGTGCGGTCGGCCGCGGCGTGGGCCAGCAGCGCCGTCAGGATGTCCGAGTCGGAGGTCGCAGCGTTCCGGCCGCCGACCACGCCCAGCTCGGCGGCCCGCGTCGCCAGCTCGGCGGTGTTGACCAGGTTGCCGTTGTGCCCGAGCGCCACGCCGTTGCCGGCGCTGGTGGTGCGGAAGATCGGCTGGCTGTTCTCCCAGGTGGTGGAGCCGGTGGTCGAGTAGCGGCAGTGGCCGATCGCCACGTGACCGGGCATCGAGCTCAGCGTCTGCTCGTCGAACACCTGGCTCACGAGCCCCAGGTCCTTGAACACGAGCACCTGCTGACCGTCGCCGACCGCGATGCCCGCGGCCTCCTGGCCACGGTGCTGCAGGGCGTAGAGGCCGTAGTACGAGAGCTTCGCCACGTCCTCACCGGTGGCCCAGACGCCGAAGACGCCGCACTCCTCCCGGGGCTCGCGCTCCTGCCCGTCATCGAGGGGACCGGTGGTGGAATCGACGACGGTGAGCGGAAGCTGCTGCACGGCTACTCCTGGGGCTGGCTGGGGGCGGGCCTCATTCGATTGTAGGACCGATTCGGTAATTGGAACGAATCGGTGAGTAGGTTTCTTCCGGAAGGACGGTGTGATGGCGAAGACGATCGACCCCGCGCAGATGCGCGCCGCGGTGCTCGCCGTGCGGGAATGGCTGACCGACGACGAGGTGCCCGATCCGCCCCGGCGCACCGTCGCCGAGGCGGTCCGGTCGACCGCCCGCACGCTGGCCCAGGACGCCCCCGGCGGGTCGGTGGAGGTGCGGGTGCCGCCCTTCGTCGCCGTCCAGTGCGTCGACGGTCCGCGGCACACCCGCGGCACGCCGCCGAACGTCGTGGAGTGCGCACCGCGCGTGTGGCTTCGGCTGGCGACGGGCCTGGTCACCGTCGACGAGGCGATGGAGGCCGCCGACCTGACGGCCAGCGGCTCCCGTGCGGGCGAGATCGCCCGGTACCTCCCCGTCCTGCGCCTGTAGCCCCCGCCGCTCGGCGGCCCTCGCTCAGCAGGCCGTCGAACCGCGGACCACCAGCCGGCCGACGCCGACCGGGAGAGCGGGCGGATCGGTGCCGCGCAGCCGCCCCACGAGTGCGGTCACCGCGCGCCGGGCGAGTTCCTCGGGCTGCAGGTCGACGGCGGTGAGGTCCGCTGCGCGCGCCTCCTCCGCGTCGGAGCCCGCCGCGATCCGCACCGCGCCCGGGATCGCGTGGCCGAGCTCGCGCAGCCGCTCCATCGCCCCCACCGCGGGCGCCGCGGCGAGGCAGAACAGTGCGTCGGGCGCACCGTCGGACCCGGGAACGGCACCGGCCGGGAACCACCGGTCCACAGCATCCCGCCCCGCCTCGGCGCCGATCGCGTCGGCGTGCAACAGCACCCGCGCGGGCATCGCGCGGGCGGCGCACCAGCGGCGATAGACCTCCACGGACCGCAGCGACCACTCGTCCCGCTCGTCGGCGGCGAGGAAGGCGATGGCGCGGCCGCCGGCGGCGGCCAGGTGCTCGAGGACGTCGGCGGTGATCCGCTCGGTCTCGATCCCGACGTGCCCCGGCGCACCGTCGTCCCACGTCCCGTCCGCGCGCGGCGCCAGCCCGACGGTGACGCACGGCGTCCCGATCCGCTCGCACAGGTCGATCAGCGGGTCGTCGAGGGTCGGCTCGGTGAGCAGGATCCCCTCGGCGGCGAGCGCGGCGGACGGCGCGTCGTCCCGCGCCGGGTCGCCGACGAGCATGAGGCAGTAGCCCGCGTCGAGCGCTGCCATCGCTGCCGCGCCGGCGAGCCGGAGGAAGTAGTCGACGCCGTGCAGTTGATCCGGCGCGATGCGGTCGAGCGGACGCGCAACCAGGGCGATCACGCTCAAGCGGCTGCGACGCAGCCCCTGGGCCAGCACGTCGGGCCGGTAGCCGAGCTCATGCGCGGCGGCCCGGACCCGCTCGCGCGTGTCCGCGGCGACGACGCCGTTGCCACTGAAAGTGTGCGAGACCGTCGTCACGGACACGCCTGCGCGGCGCGCGACATCGGCGATCCTGGGCCGCTTGCTCATCGCGTCCACGCTAACCGCGGCGAGCCGCGATGTTCGACAATTGCCCAAATCGTTTTGGATCCCTAGCGTGATCCAGGCCACACCGCATCCCTCCCCGAGGACGCGACCGATACCCCGTGGAGGCCCCATGACGCCGACCCCGTCGACCCGACACCCCGTTCAGCCGCAGACGGCGGCCCACCAGCCCCGCGTCGAGGCCCACGGCATCGACGTCATCCCCGCCGACGAGCGGCACGGCCGCGCGCGCGACCTGTTCCTGCTCTGGTGCGCACCCAACATCAACTACCTCGCGTTCGTGGTCGGCGCCGCGCTCATCCTCATGGGGCTCGAGCTGTGGCAGGCGGTGGCCGTGTCGGTCGTCGGCAACCTGTTCGCGGTCGTGACCGGCATCGTCGCGATCCCCGGGCCGGTGTCCGGCACGCCCAGCCAGGTGACCACCCGCGCGATGTACGGCGTGCGCGGCAACCGGGTCGCGATCGCGGTCAACGGCTGGTTCGTCTCGGTCTGCTACATCGCGATCAACTGGGCAGCCGCCGCGGCCGTCGGATACACGTTGCTGCAACACTTCGGCCTCGCCGTGAACATCCCGGTCAAGCTCGGTGTCACCGCGGTCATCGCCACCGCGACCGTCACCGTCGCGATCTTCGGCCAGGGCATGATCAGCCGGCTCTACCCGCTGCTGTCGCTGGTCCTGGCGGTCGTCTTCGCCGTCGCCGCGGGTTTCGTCGTCTCCCACGCCGACCTCGACTTCACCCAGCCGGCCCCGCTGCACGGCTTCGACCTGTGGATCGCGGTCTTCGGTGGCCTCACGCTCGTCGCCGCGAGCCCCCTGTCGTACACGATCAGCTCCGACTTCGCGCGCTACCTCCCCGCCGACACCAGCCCGGTGTCCGTGGCCACCGCCACGGCGCTGGGCAGCGCCGTCCCGGGCGTCGTGCTCGTGGCCGTCGGAGCGCTCGCGGCGACCACCGCCGACATGTCCGACCCGCAGCGAGGCATCACCGCGCTCATCCCCTCCTGGCTGGTGCCCGTCTTCCTCACCGCGGTGATCGTGAGCACCGTCTGCAACAACGCCCTGACCTCCTACAGCGCGGGACTCGCGCTGCAGTCGGTCGGCGTGCACACCAGCCGGGCGCGCGCGGTCGCGGCCACCGGCGTCATCGGGGCCCTCCTCACCCTCTACGCGCTGTTCGTCTCCGACTTCCTCGGCGCCGTCAGCAGCGCGTTGTCGATGCTCGTGGTGCTCGTCGGTCCGATCATGGCCGTGTACGTCACCGACATCCTGATCCGGCGCGGTCGCTACGACGGTGTCGCCCTCAGCGACGAATCGCACCGATCCGACTTCTGGTACACCGGCGGCGTGAACGTCGCGGGCGCGGTCTCCGTGCTGGCCGCCGCCGGCCTCGCGCTGCTGGCCTCGCACACCGTCGAGTTCCGCGGCCCCATCGCCACGGCGCTGGGCGGGATCGACCTGTCGCTGCCGGTCGGCGTGATCGTCGCGGCGGGCCTGTACCTACTGCTCAGCCACCTCGTCTACGGCCTGCCCGGCCACCGCACGACCACGAAGGAGACGGACCGTTGATCCACTATCGGAACGGGCGGGTGGTCACCGTCGACCCCGCGAACCCCCACGCGCAGTCCCTGCTGGTCGACGGGCCGCGCCTGGCTTACGTCGGCACGGCCGACGGTGCCGCCGCGCTCGCGCCGGACGCCGAGGTGGTGGACCTGGACGGCGCGCTCGTGCTCCCCGGTTTCATCGACGCGCACACCCACCTCGTCGAGATGGGAACCGCGCTGAACAGCCTGGACCTGCTCGACGTGCGCGACGCCGGCGACCTGCAGGCCCGCCTGTTGTCCTTCGCCGCCGACCATGCGGACGCCCCGCGCCTCATCGGCGGACGCTGGCTGCTCGGCCCCCTCGCCGGCCGCGCCCCCGACCGGCACCTGCTCGACGCGGCGGTCCCGGACCGGCCGGTCTACCTCCACTCGAACGACATGCACTCGATGTGGGTCAACAGCGCCGCCCTGGCCGAGCTGGGCATCGACGCGGATACGCCCGATCCCGTGGGCGGGACCGTGGTCCGCGACGGCGACGGTGCCGCCACCGGCCTGCTCCTGGAGATGGCAGCGCTCGGCCTGGCGAGCGACTTCCTCGCCGCGCAGGTCACCGACGCCGACCGCGACGCGGCGCTGCGGACGGCGATCGACGCCTACCTCCGGACCGGGGTGACCGGCGCCGTCGACATGGCGCTGCGCGCCGAGGACCTGGCGGCGCTCGAGCGGACCGCCGCGGGCGGCCTCGACATGCGGATCGCCGCGCACTGGCTGATCGTCCCGTCCGGCGACGCGGAGAGCGACCTGGCGCAGGTCGCCACGGCCGTCTCGCACGCGGATCGCCTGCGCGGCGGGCCGATCCGCATCGCCGGGATCAAGATCATGGTCGACGGGGTGATCGACAGCTGCACGGCCGCGATGCGCGCGCCCTTCGCCGACGGATCCCACCCCGATCCGATCTGGCCGCTCGAGTCGTTGGAGCCGGTGGTACGTGCCGCCGACGCCGCGGGCCTGCAGGTCGCGATGCACGCGATCGGTGACGCCGCGTCGGATATCGCGCTCACGGCCATCGAGCGGGCGATCACCGCGAACGGCCCCCGCGACCGCCGGCACCGCCTTGAGCATCTCGAGGTGGTCGGCGAAGACAGCATCGCCCGCCTGGCCGCGCTCGGCGTGGTGGCCTCGATGCAGCCGGTGCACGCCGATCCGGCTATCCAGGAGACCTGGCGCGCGAGCCTCGGCGGTCACCGGTGCGAGCGCGGCTACCCGTGGCCCGAGATCACCGCGGCCGGCGCGCGGCTGGCCTTCGGCTCGGACGCGCCGACGGCGCCGCACCCGCCGCTACCGAACCTGTTCATCGCGGCGACGCGCCGATCGGCGATCGACCCGTCGCTGCCGCCGAATCTGCCCCAGTACGCACTGCCGCTGGCGCAGGCCCTCGCCCACGCGACCCGGGACGCGGCGTACGCGAGCCGCTGGGAGGCCGAGACCGGCGTCCTGGCCGCAGGGCTGGCCGCGGACTTCGTGGTCCTCGACGCCGACCCGTTCGCCGAGGGCCCCGACTCGCTGCTCACGGCGCGGGTCCGGCGCACCGTCGCGGCCGGGGTCACGCGCTGGTCGGGCCGGTAGGCCCGGCCCGCATCAGCGGGCCGCGCGCACCTTGTCGACGGCCTTGGTGAGGGTCTGTGCGAAGCCGGCCCGGTCGAGGCGGCCACCCTGCGAGCCGGAGGCGGTCACCACGACGGTGTAGCCGCGGACCTGGTTGACCCCCTCGATCTGGTTGACGTTGACGGCGCGCTCCTTGCCGGGCTTGCCGTCCTTGCCGTTGACGGTCACAGTGCCCGTGCCCCGCGCCGCGATGACGGTGGTGCCGGCGGGGACGCCCGCCACGGAGACCTGCGCGAACGTGATGTTGATGAGCGCCTTGGCCGGGACCTGCTCGGACGGCTTCAACTCGACCTTGACGTTGCTGCAGTTCTGCAGCGCGGCGGCGTTGACCGCGGCCGGCTTGGCGGAGAGCACCTCGACGAGGCCGGTCGTCGTGCGGTCGCTGAACGCACTGACCATCGGGAGGTCGCCGGCATGCTGCTGCAGTGCGGACACCGTGGGAGCGCACTCTGCCGGCGTCACCGTGACCTTGCTCTGGAACTGGTTCAGCGGCGCGATCATCTCGAGCCGATCGGCGACCGAGAAGGGCATGACCTCGTAGCCCGCCGGGAACTCGCCGTCGGCGAGCAGCAACTGGTCGACGGGGGTGGTCGGCGCGCCGGCGGGATCCGCCATGGCGACGGACGCCGGGGCGACGAGTGCGACGACGGCGGTGCCGACGGCGAGCGTGTTCCGAAGAGTGCGCACGTGAACTCCTAGTGTGTTTGCAGTGTCGAAGAACACTGTCGGTGGTCACACTGTAGCGACACGTGTTGCGATCGCGAAGTGCGGTTCCGGGATGCCCCGATTCCGCCCGCGCGCCGCGGTGGTTCTGCCAAGCTGCGAACCATGGGTGCCGATGTCGATGCCAGGGTGTTCACGCGCGAGGACCGGATGCGGTTCCGTCGCCAGGTCCAGCGCGGAACGGACGCCATCGCCCGCATGCTCGCCGAGGGCCTGTTCACGGACGACGGTGCCCCGCCGGAACCGCTGCTCGGCATGGAGGTCGAGCTCAACCTCGTCGACGACGAGATGGAGCCGGCGATGGCCAACGCGGATGCGCTGGAGGCCATCGCCGACCCCGACTTCCAGACCGAACTGGGCCAGTTCAACATCGAGATCAACGTCGCGCCGCGCCCCTTCGTGGACCAGAACACGCTCAATCTCGAGGATTCGCTGCGGGATTCGCTCAACCGCGCCGACGAGCGCGCCCGCGCTGCCGGTTCGAACCTGGTGATGATCGGCATGCTCCCCACGCTGGAGGAGGAGCATTTCGGCAAGCAGTGGTTCTCGGCGAACCCGCGCTACGACCTACTCAACGAGCAGGTCTTCGCAGCCCGCGGCGAGGACATCGAGATCGACATCGAGGGCGCCCCCCTGCCCGGCGCCGTCGTCGGTGAGCGGCTCGACATCACCTCTGACACGATCCTGCCCGAGGCGGCGTGCACGTCGCTGCAGCTGCACCTGCGAGTGGCGCCGGAGGACTTCGCGGCGCACTGGAACGCCGCGCAGGCCATCGCGGGCGTGCAGGTGGCGATCGCTGCGAACTCGCCCTTCCTCGCCGGCAAGGCGCTGTGGCACGAGACGCGCATCCCCCTGTTCGAGCAGGCCACCGACACCCGCCCGATCGAGCTGCGCAACCAGGGGGTGCGGCCGCGCGTGTGGTTCGGCGAACGGTGGATCACCTCCACCTTCGACCTGTTCGAGGAGAACACCCGCTACTTCCCGGCGCTGCTGCCCGTGTGCAGCGACGTCGACCCGTTGGCGGAGGTCGCGGCGGGCCGATCCCCAGAACTGCCGGAACTGCGGATGCACAACGGCACCGTCTACCGCTGGAACCGGCCCGTGTACGACGTCGTCGACGGCCACGCGCACCTGCGCGTCGAGAACCGCGTGCTGCCCGCCGGCCCCACTGTGGTGGACACGATGGCGAACGCCGCCTTCTACTACGGCGTGGTCCGGGCGCTCGTGGAGGCGGACCGTCCGATCTGGACGCAGATGAGCTTCGACGCCGCGACGGAGAACCTGCACTCCGGCGCGCGCGACGCCTTCGATGCGGGCCTGTACTGGCCGAACGTCGGCTGGATCCGGCCCGACGAACTGGTCCTGCGCCGGCTCCTCCCGCTCATGGACGCGGGTCTGAAGTCCTACGGCGTGGGCTCGCGATCGCGGGAGCGGTACATGGAGGTCCTGCAGGGCCGCTGCATCACCCGCCAGACCGGTTCGAGCTGGCAGCGCGCTGCCGTCGCCGCCCGCGAGGAGGCCGGCGAAACCCGGCACCAGGCGCTGCGCGGCATGCTCACCGACTACGTCCAGCTGATGCACGAGGGGAAGCCCGTCCACACCTGGGAGGTCTGACCGGCGGCTCAGCCCAGCAGGTGCCGCAGTGCGCCCTCGATCGTGGGCTGCCTGAAGACGTGGCCCCGCTCCTCCAGCACCGCCGGCCGCACCCGCTGCGAGGCGAAGGCCAGGTCGTCGGCGCCCTCGCGCCCGAGGAGCAATGCGGGCCCGAACGACGGAACGGGCAGCACCGTCGGCCGATGCAGGGCCCGGCCGAGGGCCCTGGTGTACTGCGCATTGCGGACCACGCCCGGCGCGACGGCGTTGACCGGGCCGGACAGGCCCGTGTCCCAGATCGCCCGGTGGTAGACGTCGACGAGATCGTCGATGCCGACCCAGGGCTGCCACTGCCGGCCGTCGCCCAGGCGCCCGCCGAGGCCCACCCGGAACAGCGGGAGTTGTAGCCCCAGGGTGCCGCCTCGCGGCGACTGGACGATGCCGGTGCGGACCGTGACCACCCGCGTCCCGTCCCCGGCGCCGTCGTGCGCCGCGTCCTCCCACTGCCGCACCACCTCGGAGAGGAAATCCGGTTCCGAGGGCGCGGAAGAGGTTTCGGTGAGCGCCTCGTCGCCCCGGTCGCGCCCGTAGTACCCGACGGCCGACGCGCTCACGAACACCGGCACGCCCGCCTCCGCCGCGGCGCGGGCGAGCAGGCGCGTGGGCTCGATGCGGCTACCGACGATCGTGTCCTTGTGCGCCTGGGTGAACCGACCCGCGATGCTCGCGCCCGCCAAGTGGACCACGGCGTCCACGCCCTCCAGCGCCGCCGGGTCGGGCGCCGCCGGGTCCCATCGGCGCTCGTCCGGCCCTGTCGGCGCGTGCCGGACCAGCGAGATCACACGGTGCCCGCCCGTGCTGAGGAATGCGGTCAGGTCGGCGCCGACCAGGCCGGACGCGCCCGTCACCGCCACCGTCGAGGGGGTCAGTCCGGCTTCCGCGGCCCGACGGTGCGCCGCCAGGTCGCCCTCCAGCCTGCGGTACCGGAAGTCGATCGCGCTCGCCAGCAGGGCCTCCGGGACCGGGGTGGACACGTCGTCGGAGACGCGGGTGCGGCCCTCGTCGACCGGCTCGAAACCGTGCACGTGCCGCCACGGGAAGATGCCGGCGGGGAGCGACCGCACGCCGTCCGCCGCCACCTCGTCGACGAAGCGTCGCCCGGGGGAGTAGGCCTGCGGGTCGTGCCGGGCGAGCCACTGCAGGCCGCCGGGCAGGCCCAGCACTGTGGTGCCGTCGGCGAGTGAATCCGCCTGCGAAACCAGGCGGATCGGCACCCACGGCGCCATCAGCCTGGTGAACGCGCCCGGTCGCGAGAACCAGGCGAACACCTCGTCGACGGGTGCCTCGATGATTGCGGATCGCCGTATGCCCATGCCTCCACGCTAACCCCGGATCCGGCCGGGCGCAGGACCGAAAACTTCTCGGAGAAAATCCCATCCGCACCGCCATCCGCTCCGAATAGGCGGTATGGATCATCGGAAGAGGCACGTGGCGGTCATCGGCAGCGGCGTCAGCGGCCTGGTCGCCGCGCACCGCCTGAGCCGGACCGCGCGCGTCACCCTGTACGAGCGCGACGAACGCCTCGGCGGGCACGCCCACACACACCAGGTGGACCTCGGGCCCGGCGGGACCGTGCCCGTCGACTCCGGCTTCATCGTCCACAACGACCGCACCTACCCGGTGCTGTGCGATCTGTTCGACGAACTCGGCGTGGCGACCCGCGAGACCGAGATGAGCATGTCCCTCCGCGACGACGCGCGCGGCGTCGAGTTCGCCGGCGGCAAGGGGTTCCGCGGCCTGTTCCCCACCCCGCGCCATCTGTCCGACCCGCAGCACCTGCGCCTGCTCGCGGAGGTGCCTCGGTTCCATCGCGCGGCACGGCGACACCTCCACGGCACCGGCGTCGACCTGCCGCTCGACGACTTCGTCCGGCGTGCAGGACTCAGCGACCGCCTCGTCCGGGGCTTCCTTCGTCCGCTGGTGGCCGCGGTGTGGTCCTGCCCGCCCGACGAGGTGGGCGCCTATCCCGCCCGCCATCTGTTCCGTTTCCTGGCCAACCACGGGATGCTGTCGGTGGGGCGATCGCTGCAGTGGCGCACCGTCATCGGCGGATCCGCGCGGTACGTCGAGAAGGTCGCCGCCGGCGTCGCGGACGTGCGCACCGGCACGGAGGTGCGCAGCCTGCGGCGGACCGGCCCGGGCGTCCGGGTCGTCGACGAGACCGGCGCGGCAACGGAGTTCGACGGCGCCGTCGTCGCCGTCCACCCGCACCAGGCGCTGGCGCTGCTCGACGCGCCGACGATCCTCGAACGCGAGCTTCTCGGCGCGATCCGGTACACCCCCAATCCCGCTCTGCTGCACACGGACACCTCCCTGCTCCCCCGGAACGAACACGCCCGCGGGTCGTGGAACCACCTCACCACCGCCGACGGCCGGCGGGTCTGTGTGACCTACGACATGACCCGACTGATGGGCCTGCCGCGCGGCGGCACGACCGTCCTGGTCACCCTGGGTGGCGCGGATCTCGTGGACCCGCGCACCGTGATCGCCGAGCTCGACTACGAGCATCCGTCGTTCAGCACGGAGTCGGTGGCTGCCGCGCAACGCCTCGACGAGCTGTCGGGCCCGGTGCTCGCCTACGCCGGCGCCTACCACGGCTGGGGCTTCCACGAGGACGGTGCCGTGTCGGGCCTGCGGGCCGCCGAGCGGATCGCCGGGGTGCGGCTGTGACCGAATCGAACACGCTGTACGACACCGAGATCAGCCACATCCGGCGCGGTCCGATCCCCCACCGCTTCCGGTACCGGAGCGCGAGCTGGTTCATCGATGTCGACGTCCCGCCCCGCGTGCCGTGGGCACTGCGACCGCTCGTCGGATTCCGCGCGGCGGACCACCTCGCGCCCGTGGACGCCGGCCCCGACACCCTCCGCCGCCGGGTGGAGGCGAGCCTGCGCCGTGCCGGGATCGACCTGCCGGCCGGCCGGATCACCGCCCTCCTCAACGCCCGCTGCCTCGGCTACGTCTTCGATCCGCTGACGGTGTTCTGGTGTCACGACGCCGACGGCGCCGTGCGGGCGGTCGTCGCCGAGGTGCACAACACCTACGGCGGCCGGCACGCCTATGTCCTGGACGCGTCGGCGATGACGGGAACGTGCGTCGACAAGAGCTTCTACGTCTCCCCCTTCAACGCCGTCGAGGGCGAGTACCGGCTCCGGATGCCGGAGCCGGGTGAGCGGCTCGCGATCGACGTGACCCTCGAGCGGGAGGCGCTGCCGCCCTTTCTCGCTCACTGGCGCGGCACGCGCAGGCCCGCCACGACACGGTCGATCCTCGCCGCGCAGCTGCGCGCGCCGCTCGTCCCCCTCGTCGTCGCCGCACGCATCCGGGTGCACGGCATCCGCCTGTGGGCCGCCGGCCTTCCCCTCGTGCCCCGCCCGCACACCGTCGAACGTCCGCACACCGTCGAACAGGAAGCGCAACCGTGACCGCCGAACTCGATGTCCGACCCGCCCGCTCGCCCCGGCCGTCCGCGCCGGCGCCCGACGGACCGCTCCCCCGCGCCCTCGGGATCGCCGCCCGGATCCTGTTGCGGCGCGCGGCCGCCCGCACCGGGGTCGCGCTGTCGAACCGCGGAGACCCGGCGCCCGCGGGTCCGGCGATCCGGCTCGTCCGGCCCGGTGCGGCGGGCCGCCGGATCGGTACGGCCCGGCTGATCGGCTTCGGCGAGGCCTACGTGGCCGGCGATTGGGACTCGACGGACCTGGCCGGCGCCCTGACCGCGCTCGCCACCCGGATGCCCGACCTGGTGCCGCGGTGGATCCAGGCACTGCGGCCGCTCGCGGCGATCGCCCGACCGCGCACCGAGATCGGCGCGCCGCAGCACACCCGGGCCAATGTCTCGCACCACTACGACCTGTCCAATGCGCTGTTCGCGCGGTTCCTCGACGAGACGCTCACCTACTCCAGTGCGCTGTTCTCCCCCGTCGAGATCCCCGACGGTGCGCCCGGTCTCACCCGGGCCCCGGATGCCACGGGAGCGACATGGGAGGCTCTCTCGGACGCCCAGCGCGCCAAGGTCGATCGGCTCCTCGACGCCGCCGACGTGGGCCCCGGATCCCGCGTCCTCGAAGTGGGGACGGGCTGGGGCGAGCTGTGCCTGCGCGCCGCACGCCGCGGGGCGACGGTGCGGTCGGTGACGCTCTCGACCGAGCAGCAGGGCCTGGCGCGGCGGCGCATCGCCGAGGCGGGCCTCACCGACAGGGCGCGTGTGGATCTCCTGGACTACCGCGCAGTGGACGGCGAGTACGACGCGATCATCTCCGTGGAGATGATCGAGGCCGTCGGCGCGGCGCACTGGGACGAGTACTTCGCCGTGCTCGCCCGTTTGCTCGCGCCCCGCGGCCGGATCGCGCTGCAGGCGATCACGATGCCGCACGAGCGGATGCTGGCGACCCTGCACACCTACACCTGGATCCAGAAGTACGTCTTCCCCGGCGGGATGCTGCCGTCGACCGAGGCCATCGCCGCCGCGGCCGCTCGAGCGGGGCTCGCGATCCGCTCCCGGCATCGGTTCGGCCCGCACTACGCCGAAACCCTGCGACTGTGGCGCGAGCGGTTCCTCGCCGACCCCCACACCCTGCCGGCGCCGGCGGACACCCCGTCGTTCCAACGCCTCTGGGAGTTCTACCTCGCCTACAGCGAGGCCGGATTCCGCTCGGGCTACATCGACGTCCAGCAGATGGTCCTCACCGAGGGGGCCGCGCGATGACCGGGTTCCTGCTCGTCACCGTCGTCTCCGTGGCGATGCTCGCCGTGCTCCAGGCCGTGACTTTCGCCGTCGGGCACAGGATCGGGCGGTACAACACCGTCGACGTGGCCTGGGGCGCAGGCATCGTGCTGGTGGCGTGGATCGCCCTCGGCCTGGGCGGAGGTGATCCGGTGCGGGGGTGGATCGTCACGGCACTCGTCACGGTGTGGGGGCTCCGCCTCTCCTGGCACATGTGGGTGAAGTCGGCAGGCAGGGGCGAAGATCCGCGGTACACCGATATGTTGGAGCGCGCCGGCGGCGGTGTCGGCACGGTGATCCGGAAGATCTTCGTGGTCCAGGGCGCCGCGCAGTGGTTCGTCTCGCTGCCCGTGCAGGTGTCTGGCGCGGCGGACCACACGGCGGGGCCGTGGACGGCGGTGCTGATGGTCGGCGTCGCGCTCGCGCTCACCGGCTTCACCTTCGAGGCGGTCGGCGACCACCAGCTCCGCGCGTTCAAGGCCGATCCGGCCAACCACGGCCGGATCATCGACCGCGGCCTGTGGGCGTGGACCAGGCACCCCAACTACTTCGGCGACGCCTGCGTCTGGTGGGGTCTGTGGCTGATCGCCGCAAGTGCGTGGCCCGGCGTCCTCACCGTCCTGTCGCCCGCTCTGATGACCTACTTCCTGGTGCACGCCACCGGCGCCCGCCGGTTGGAGCGCTTCATGAGCCGCCGCCCCGGCTGGGCCGAATACGCCGCTCGCACATCATTCTTCCTGCCCCGACCACCCCGAGGAGAATCCCGATGAACCGCACCGTCTTCGCCGGCGTCGCCGTCCTCACCCTCGCTGGACCCACCGCGGCGCCGGCCGCCGCGGCGCCGCTCGCCCCGGTCGCCCGGGTCGATGTGGCCCGGTACACCGGCACCTGGCACCAGTTGGCCACCGTGCCCGCCCCGTTCAGCCTGCAATGCGCGCGCGACACGACCGCGGTGTACCGCGTCCTCGACACGACCGACGTCGCGGTCCGCAACACCTGCACGACCTGGACCGGGTCGCAGTCGACGATCACCGGGAACGCCCGGGTCACCGACCCGCGCACCGGAGCGCAGTTGCACGTCAGCTTTCCCGGCGTGCCCACGCAGGAATCGCTCGACGGTCCGCCCAACTACGTGATCGCCGCTCTCGCACCGGACTACTCGTGGGCGTTCGTCGGCGATCCGGCGCGACGCAGCGCGTTCGTGCTCTCCCGCACCCCGTCGGTACCAGCCGCGCGCTGGGCGGAGATCCACTCCACGGCGGACCGTCTGGGGTATAACAGCTGCACCATCCTCAGCACGCCGACGACCGGCGGGCTCGAGCGTGTCGCCCCGCTCTGCACACTCCCGTGACATCGTGTTGCTCCTCGAACGACCGCGGTTCGGCGCGCCGGGAACGACCGGAGCCGATACCGTACGGAAGAACGAAGGAGTAGCGCCGATGACCACTGGCCGGACCCCCGCCGACGGGCTGTTGCGCCGCGTCGCAGCGCGGGACGTCGGCGCTTTCCGGGGGCTCTACGAGCGCACCGGGCACCTCGTCTTCGGGACCGCCGTCCGCGTCGTGGGCGACCGAGGCTATGCCGAGGAGATCACCCAGGAGGTCTACCTCGAGGTGTGGGGCAAAGCGGGCGACTTCGACGCCGAACGGGGCTCCGCGGAGGCCTGGCTGGTGACGATCGCGCACCGTCGATCCGTCGACCGCGTGCGGTCCGAGCGGGCCCGGGGCGAGCGCGAGAACGCCTTCGCGCACGAGAGCTTCCAACGCCCGCACGACGTGGTCGCCGAAGCCGCAGAACGCAACGAGGACGCCGGCGCGGTGACCGATTGCCTGGACACCCTCAGCACCGCACAGCGGGATGCGGTGACCCTGGCCTACTACGGCGGCCACACCTATCGCGAGGTCGCCGAGCGGCTCAACGCGCCGCTGCCCACCATCAAGACCAGGATCCGGGACGGTATCGCGCGCTTGCGCCGCTGCCTCGGTCCGCTCGGAGCGACATCGTGAATCCACAACACAGTGACGCCGAGTTCCTCGACCTCGCCGAGGTCTACGCCCTGCACGCACTCGGCGATCAGGAGCGGGCCGCGGTGGAATCGGCTCTCCGCGCCGCGGATCCGGAGGCCCGGGATGAGTTCGACGCCCGGGTCCGCGCCACTCGCGAGACGATGGCGGCCCAGGCCGCCACCTACGCCGAGGAGCCGCCGGCGGAGACCTTCGAGAACGTGCTCAGCCGCATCGCCGACGATCCCCGCGCCGTCCCCATCCGCCATCGCCGCGGTATCTCGCGGCGCACTCTCCGGGTGCTCGCAGCGGCCGCGGTCGTCGTCGTGGCGGTGGGCGGCGGCGTGCTCGTGGGGCGCGAACTCGCCCCCGATCAGGGCCGCACCGGCTCGGACACCGAGATCGTGCTCGCCGCGCCCGACGCGCGGACCGCGCAGGCGCGAGTCGGCGACGCGACCATTTCGTTCATCTACTCCCGCGAGCGCAACGCCGGCGTCGTCCTCATGAACGACGTGCCGCCGCCGAAGGACGGCACGGTCTACCAGATGTGGCTGATGGACCCCGGCGGCGGCGCCCGCTCGCGGGGCACGATGACCCAGCAGGACGTGCGTCCCACCACGACGGCCGCGGTCGTCGCGATCGATGACGCCACCTCGTTCGGCATCTCCGTCGAGCGTCCCGGCGGCGCGGCGGCACCGTCGCCCGACCGGATCGTCGCGACGCTGCCGATCCAGCCCGGCTAGCGGTTCCCGACGACGCGCCCGAGGCCCACGTAGCCGTAGTCGCACCGGAGCTGCGCCGCGGTGAGCGGGAACTCGGGCCGCCACCTGCCGTACCGCACCAACCCCGGCTCGACCAGCTCCATCCCGTCGAACCACGAGGCGACCTCCGTACGCGGGCGCACGTGCAGCGGGGACGACGTCGCCGCGTACCGCTTCCGCACCCACTCCAGTTCGGCGGAGACCTCGGCGTGTGCGGAGTCGTCGGAGACCTGGGACAGCGCGAGGTAGCTGCCGGGCGCCAACGCCGCGCGGTAGCGCAGCAGCAGTTCCGCCGGCCCGGCCTCGTCGGGGACGAACACGAAGCCCCCCACGACGAGGACACCGACGGGCCGGTCGAAATCGATGAGCCCGCGCGTGACCGGATGGTTCAGGACGGCGTCCGGGTCACTGATGTCGAGTTTGAGTACGGCGGCGTACGGATCTTCGCCGATCAGTTCACGACTGAGCTCGTAGGCGATCGGCTCGTGGTGGATGTACACGGCGCGGGCGTCCGGAGTCACGAGACGGGCCAGTTCGTGGACGGATCCACCCGCGCCGATGCCCGAGCCGAGATCGAGGAACTGGTCGATACCGGCCGCGGCCATCGTCTGCACGGCGCGGCGCGCGAAGGTCCGCGTCAGGCGGGCGCCGAGCGCCCAGTGCGGGGCGGCCCGTGTGATGGCCTCCCCCGCGTCCCGGTCCACGGGGAGGTAACTCGTGCCGCCGAGGAAGTAGTTGTACAGGCGAGAACCGTTCGGCCGGTCCATGTCGAGATTTTCCGGTACGGCCGTACCGGTACAGCAGCTTTGAGATTCCATCATCGCTGTAAGAATCTAGCCGATCGCACGTAGTATGGAGCCACTGTCGGTCGAGGAGGAGGATCAATGCCGGACTCGTCCTCGCCGCTGGGATTCCTCGCCCGCGGCGAGTCCGTCGTGGCTCTGCTCGTGGACGAATTCCTGATGGCGATCGCGGACGACGTCTACCTCCCGCTGCCCGTGTCGACGGTCCGCGCGGAGCTGCTCACGGCGTTCCAGCGCATGATCGCCGCATTCGGCGCGGACGACTTCGATCCGACCGTCGGCCGCGATGTCGGCCGCCTCCTGGTGTCGTTGCAGATCACCGTGCCCGAGGGCGCCGCAGCGGGCGGGCGCGCCATCGCCGCGCTCCCGGACGCCCTGTCGCGGGAACCGTCGGCGGAGGCGCGGCGCCGCAGTGCCCTGATACTCGCGGAGTACACGGCCGGCTACGCCGAGGCGCTCACCCGGCGGATCATCGACGGCCAGGCCGTGGTGCACCGCGCGACCCAGCGGGCCCGACGGTCCGCCGAAGAGGGCGAGCGCCAGGCCGAGGCGCGCCTGCGAATGATGTTCGAGCACGCGCGACTCGCGGTCTTCGTCGCCGACGAGCAGGGCGCGGTGCTGTCCGCCAGCCCGATCATGCGCGATCTCATCGAGGCGAACCGCGCCCGGATGGGGGGCGCGGGCGACGACATCCTGCCCCTACTGTCCGACGATCCGGACGAGGTCGCCCGCGCATTGCGCACGCTGGCCCTCGTCGACGAGGAGAAGGCGACCGTGTTCCTCGAGGCGCACGGGGTGCTGATCGGGGATCGTCCGGGAGTGGTCCGCTGGGCGACCAGCCGCACCCCGGTCCGCGACGGTAGGGCGGCGATGATCGTCGGCGTCGGCCACGACGTGACCGAGCTGCACGCCCGACAGATGACGCTCGATCACCTCGCCCACCACGATGCGCTCACCGACCTGCCGAACCGTCGCTCCCTCACGGCGGACCTGCAGTCGTTGCCCGCACCGGCGGGGTTCTGCCTCATCGACCTCGACGGTTTCAAGCGGATCAACGACCATCTCGGTCACTCGGGCGGCGACGCGCTGCTCGCCGCGGTCGCCCGCCGGATGGAGGATGCCCTGGGCGGAACCGGACGGCTCTACCGCGTCGGTGGCGACGAGTTCGCCGTCCTGGTCGCTCCCCCGTTCCAGCCGCGCGACGCCGCGCAGTTGGTCCACCGGACGCTGCGCCGGCCGATCGAGGTGATCGACGGTCCGCCGATCACGATCGGCGCCAGTATCGGCACGACCGTCGCGCCGGCACGGACCAGCACCGTCGAGGATCTGATCGCCGCCGCGGATGCCGGCCTCTACCGGTCGAAGGAAGCCCGTCGCGCGTGACGTACACCCGCCCGGACGGCGTGCACGTGATTCCCCTCGCGGCGCTCGGCCCCTGACCGGGAGCGGGATCAGGTGCTGGGCATCGAGCGCCGAGCGGACTAGCGCCGACCGATCGAGCCGACCCCCGCACCGTCGGGCGACGACCTGCGGGCGTGCAGCGTCCCGATGCCCCAGAGCACGAGCACCACGACGGCGGTCGAGAGGACCTGGTCGCGAACGTCGTCGTTGAGCACGGCCAGCACCACGATGCCCAGCAGCACCACCAGCACGGCCCAGGACAGGTACGGGTAGGCCCACATCTTCAGCGGGAGCCGGGTGCCGTCGCGCTCGGCGCGGCGACGCAACACGATCTGCGAGGCGATGGTCGCGAGCCAGGTGACGATGAGCGTGGACCCGACGACGGCCAGCAGGCGGTCCAGCACCTCGGAGCCCCAGATGTACGTCGCGGGCACCGCGAGGAAGCCGATCGCGGAACTCGCGAGCACCGCGAGGACGGGGACGCCCGCGGAGTTCGCCCGCCCCACGGCTGCGGGGGCCATGCCACGCTCGGCGAGGGAGTAGAGCATCCGCGAGCTGCCGTAGAGGTTCGCGTTGAGCGAGCTGAGCAGCGCGATGACGATGACCGCGCCGAGCGTCGTGCCGACCGCCGGCAGCCCCGCCGCGTCGAGCACGGCCACGAAGGGCTTCTCGGCGACCGCGGGATCGTGCCACGGCAGGGCCAGCAGGATGACGGCCACGCTGCCCACATAGAAGAGGAGGATCCGCCACACCGTGGCGCGGATCGCCCGCCCGACGGTGCGCTCCGGATCCTGCGTCTCGGCCGCCGCGACGGCCACGATCTCGATGCCGCCGAAGGCGAAAGCCACCACGAGCAGGGCCGCGACGACCCCGCTGATGCCGTGGGGCGCGAAGTCGGTGAGGTTGCCCAGCCCGGGCGACGGCGCCGACGTCCAGCCCAGGAGGAAACCCACCCCGACGACGAGGAAGAGGCCTACGAACACGACCTTGATGAGCGAGAACCAGAACTCGAACTCGCCGAAGCCGCGGACCCCGGCCAGGTTCAGCCCGGTCAGCGCGACCATGAAGACCAGTGCCCACACCCACACCGGCGGCCCGCCGGGCAGGAGCCCGTTCAGGATCGCCGCGGCGGCGACGGCCTCGGCGGCCACGACGAGGCACAGCTGCACCCACCACAGCCAGCCGACGGCGAAGCCGGCGCCCGGCCCCAGCGCCCTGCCGGCGTAGTAGGAGAAGGCGCCGGGATTCGGGTCGGCCGCGACCATCTCGCCGAGCATCCGCATCACCGCGATCACGACGAGTCCCGCCACCGCGTAGGCGATGAGCACCGCCGGCCCGGCGGCCGCGATGCCCTTGCCGGAGCCGACGAACAGCCCGGCGCCGATCGCGGAGCCGAGGCTCATCATGATCAGGTGCCGGGCGCGCAGCCCGGCGTGCAGGCCCTCCTCGGGCGCGGCCGCTGCGGTGTTCTCGCCCGACGGTGCCGCCATCAGCCGAACAGTGCGGGCAGGGTGCCCTCGTGCGCGGCGCTCAGGTCGGCCAGCGTCACGCTGAACCGGCCCTGGACCTCCACGGAGTCGCTGCCCTGGTCGACCACGCCGATGCGGACGGCCGGCAGCTCGCGGGCGGCGCACATCGCCGCGAACCGAGTCTCCTCGGTCCGCGGGACGGCGACCAGGACGCGGCCCGCCGACTCACTGAAGAGCTGGACGAACGCACCTGCGACATCCTGGGCGCCCTCGGGGAGCAGCAGGCGGCAGCCGGTCTCGCCCGCGAGCGCGGCCTCGACGACGGCCTGCCACAAGCCACCCTCGGAGAGGTCGTGCGCGGCGGAGACGAGGCCGTCGCGCGAGGCCGCGGTGAGCACGTCGGCCAGCAGCTTCTCCCGGCCCAGGTCGACCTTCGGCGGCACGCCGCCGAGGTGGTCGTGCTCGACCTGCGCCCAGATGGATCCGTCGAACTCGTCGCGGGTGTCGCCGAGCAGGTAGAGCGTCTCGCCGGGCTCCGTGCCGAGACCCGTCGGGATGCGGCGCCGCACGTCGTCGATCACGCCGAGCACGCCGATGACGGGCGTCGGCAGGATCGCGGTGGACCCGGTCTGGTTGTAGAAGCTGACATTGCCGCCGGTGACGGGGATGCCCAGCTCGACGCAGCCGTCGGCGATGCCGTGCACCGCCTGCTGGAACTGCCACATCACGCCCGGATCCTCCGGCGAGCCGAAGTTGAGGCAGTCGGTGACGGCCTTCGGCGTCGCGCCGGTGACCGCGACGTTGCGGTAGGCCTCGGCGAGCGCGAGCCGGCCGCCCTCGTACGGGTCGAGGTAGGTGTAGCGACCCGACGCGTCGGTGGACAGCGCGATGCCGCGCTGCGTCGTCTCGTCGATGCGGATGACGCCGCCGTCGGCGTGCTCGGCGAGCACGGTGTTGCCGCGGACGTACCGGTCGTACTGCTCGGTGATGAAGCGCCGCGAGCACAGCGCCGGCGAGGCGAGCATCTTCAGCGCGGTGGCGCGCAACTCGTCGTCGGACGCGGGGCGCCGCAGGCCGGCGGTCGTATCGGCGATGAGCGCGTCCATGAACGCGGGCCGCTCGACGGGACGCTGGTAGACGGGGCCGTCGTGGGCGATGGTCCGCGCGGGGGCGTCGACGACGGTCTCGCCGTGCCAGTCGATGACGAGGTGCTCGCCGTCGGTGACCTCGCCGATGACGGTGGCGAGCACGTCCCACTTGGCGCAGACGGCCATGAACTCCTCGACGTTCTCCGGAGCCACGACGGCGCACATGCGCTCCTGGGACTCGGAGGAGAGGATCTCCGCGGCGCTCATGCCCTGCGCGCGGCAGGCCACCTGGTCGAGGTCGATGAACATGCCGCCGTCGCCGGCCGCGGCCAGCTCGGAGGTGGCGCAGGACAGCCCTGCGCCGCCGAGATCCTGGATGCCGACGACGAGCTTCTCGCGGTACAGGTCCAGGCAGCACTCGATGAGCACCTTCTCCATGAACGGGTCGCCCACCTGCACCGACGGCAGCTTCTTGGGCTTCTCGTCGGCGTCGAAGCTCTCGGAGGCGAGCACGGAGACGCCGCCGATGCCGTCGAGGCCCGTGCGGGCACCGAACAGGATGATCTTGTTGCCCTTGCCGGAGGCGAAGGCCAGGTGCAGGTCCTCGGTGCGCAGCACGCCGGCGCACAGCGCGTTGACCAGCGGGTTGCCCGCGTACGAAGCGTCGAAGACCGTCTCGCCGCCCACGTTCGGCAGGCCGAGGGAGTTGCCGTAGCCACCGACGCCGCGCACGACCCCGTCGAGCACGCGGCGGGTGTCGGGGGCGTCGGCCGGGCCGAAGCGCAGCTGGTCCATCACGGCGATCGGGCGGGCGCCCATCGCCATGATGTCGCGGACGATGCCGCCCACGCCGGTGGCCGCGCCCTGATAGGGCTCCACGTACGACGGGTGGTTGTGCGACTCGACCTTGAAGGTCACGGCCCAGCCGTCGCCGATGTCCACGACGCCCGCGTTCTCGCCGATGCCCGCGAGCATCGTCGACCGCATCTCGTCGGTGGTGGTCTCGCCGAAGTAGCGCAGGTGCACCTTGGAGCTCTTGTAGGAGCAGTGCTCGGACCACATCACCGAGTACATGGCGAGCTCGGCGTCGGTCGGTCGGCGGCCCAGGATCTCGCGGATCCGCTGGTACTCGTCGTCCTTGAGTCCGAGCTCACGGTACGGCTGGTCGACATCGGGCGTGGAGGCGGCGTGGGTCACCGTGTCTACGTGCACCAGCCCAGTTTAGACGGGTGATTCACGGCCGGAGTTTCAGCCAGCGATCGAGCACCACCAGCGCCTGTTCGGCGGGCTCGCCGTCCTCCGGCCGCAGCACCAACTCGGGCCGCTCCGGCGCCTCGTAGGGCGCGTTGATCCCGGTGAACTCGGGGATCTCGCCGGCCCTCGCCTTGGCGTACATACCCTTGGGGTCGCGCTGTTCGCACAGCTCGACGGGGGTGTCGACGAACACCTCCACGAAGGGCAGACCCGCCTCCTCGTGCTGTGCGCGGATCCGGTCGCGGTCCTCGCGGTACGGGCTGATCAGCGAGGCGATCGCCACCGTCCCCGCATCCGCGAGCAACTGCGCGACGGCGCCCACGCGGCGCACGTTCTCCGCGCGGTCGGCGGCGGAGAAGCCGAGGTCGGCGTTGAGTCCGTGCCGCAAGTTGTCGCCGTCGAGCCGGTAGGCGGGGACGCCGCGCGCCACCAGCAGGCGCTCGAGCTCGCACGCCACCGTCGACTTGCCCGACGCCGAGAGCCCCGTCAGCCAGATGGTACCGCCCCGCGTCGCCCGGTCCTCGCGGCGCACGGCCGCGCCGTGCCAGACGACGGCGGTCGACTTGAGCGTGGGGCCGGTGATCATCCCGGCGGCGACGGTCTCGTTGGTCGGCGGGTGCACCAGCACGAAGCTGCCGGTGGTCCGGTTGCGCCGATACGGGTCGAACAAGACGGGGCGTCGCGCGGTGAGCTGCACCCGGCCGATGTCGTTGAGCCCGAGCTCGGCGGCGTCCTGATCGCGGTGCAGGGTGCTGGTGTCCAGCCGGTAGTCCAGCGCCTCCACCCGCACGGGCTCCGAGGTGTGCGCGTGCAGCATCCGGTACTCGGCGCCGACGGTGAGCTTCGCGGTGTCCGAGAACCAGCACAGCGTCGTGTCGAGGTCCGTGGCCGACTGCGGACGGTTCGCGGGCCGGCACAGCACGTCGCCGCGGCCCACGTCGAGGTGGTCGGCGAGCCGGACGCACGCGGCCTCCCCGGCCTCGAGCCGGTCGGCCTTCGCGCCGCCGGGCCGGTAGAGCTCGGCCACCGTCGTGGTGAAGCCCGACGGGAGCGCGACCACCTCGTCGCCGACCGCGAACGCCCCGGAGGCGACGGTGCCGGCCACGCCCCGGAAGTCGCTGTCGCGGGGCCGGATCACGTACTGGACGGGCAGGCGCGCGTCGATGAGGTTCTTATCGCTCACCACGTGCACGTTCTCCAGGTGGTAGAGCAGCGACGGGCCGTCGTACCAGGGGGTGTTCGCCGAGCGCTCGGTGATGTTGTCGCCGAGGAGCGCGGAGACCGGGATGGCCTCGACGTCGTGCACCTCGAGCTTGGCGGCGAAGTCGGCGAACTCGGCGCGGATGGCGTCGAACCGGGCGCGGTCGAAGTCGACCAGGTCCATCTTGTTGACGCACAGCACGATGTGCTCGACGCCGAGGAGCGAGGTGAGGAAGGTGTGCCGGCGGGACTGCCGGGTGAGGCCGTGCCGGGCGTCGACGAGGATCAGCGCGACGTCGGCCGTCGACGCACCGGTGACCATGTTGCGGGTGTACTGCTCGTGCCCCGGGGTGTCGGCGAGGATGAACTTCCGAGTAGCGGTGGCGAAGTAGCGGTGGGCCACGTCGATCGTGATGCCCTGTTCCCGCTCGGCGCGCAGGCCGTCGGTGAGCAGCGCCAGGTCCACCCCCTCCTCGCCGCGGGCGGCAGTCGTCGCGGCGACCGCGCTGAGCTGATCCTCCAGAACGGATTTCGACTCGTAGAGCAGGCGCCCGATGAGCGTCGACTTGCCGTCGTCCACGCTGCCGGCCGTCGCGATGCGCAGGATCTCCATCAGAAGTACCCCTCTCCGGTCTCCGCGACCAGCAAGCCACTCAACAACATTCGCGCGCCCATCAGAAGTAGCCCTCCTTCTTCCGGTCCTCCATGCCCGCCTCCGAGATCCGGTCGTCGGCGCGGGTCGCGCCGCGCTCGGTGATCCGGGTGGCGGCCACCTCGGCGACCACCTGTTCGGGGGTGGTGGCGTCCGATTCCACGGCGCCGGTGCACGTCGCATCGCCGACGGTGCGGAACCGCACGGTCCGGACCTCGGGTGTCTCGCCGGGCAGGGGCGTGACCAGCGGCCCGGTGGACAGCAGCATCCCGTCGCGCTCGATCACCTCGCGCTGGTGCGCGTAGTACAGCGACGGCAGGGAGATCGACTCAGCGGCGATGTACTGCCAGATGTCGAGCTCGGTCCAGTTCGAGAGCGGGAACACACGGATGTGCTCGCCCTTCTGGTGCAGGCCGTTGAAGATGTTCCACAGCTCGGGGCGCTGCGCGCGGGGGTCCCACTGGCCGAAGCGGTCGCGGAAGCTGAAGATCCGCTCCTTGGCGCGGGCCTTGTCCTCGTCGCGGCGCGCCCCGCCGAAGGCGGCGTCGAAGCGGTGCTCGCCGAGCGTACGCAGCAGCGTCGCGGTCTGCAGCCGATTGCGGGTGGCGCCCGGCCCGGCCTGCTCGACGACGGCGCCCGAGTCGATGTCGTCCTGCACACTCCCGACCACGAGGCGCAGCCCCATGCGGCGGGCCATCGCGTCACGGAAGGCGAGCACCTCGTCGAAGTTGTGGCCGGTGTCGATGTGCATGACCGGGAACGGGATCGCGGCGGGCCAGAACGCCTTCGCCGCGAGGTGCAGCATCACCACCGAATCCTTGCCGCCAGAGAAGAGCAGGACGGGACGCTCGAAGGTTGCGGCCACCTCGCGGAAGATGTGAACCGCCTCCGCCTCGAGACGTCGCAGGTGATCCGCCGCCTCTGGCGGCGCTTCGGTAGCGGCCGCGTCGCTGGCGATGACGGGCGTCGGTGACGACATACGCTCCTCCGGTTCATATTTGGACCATAACGATCCATTTGTGATATTTGGAGAGTAGAACGCGTTCTCACACATTGTCAACGTCGATCGATCACCCGATCTGACGCTCTGCGAGTTCCAACACACCCGTTCTGCGCAGCTACACCCGGCGTGCACCGCCATGTGGGCGATGTACGCCCCGCGAACGCCGGATCATCACGCCGACTCACCGTCCGGGCTTGTGGCCCCCGATCCGGACCGTCACCCGGTCGGCGGCGGCGATCAGCGCGGACGCGCGCTCGTCGATCGCCCGCTCGTCGAGCTCGTCGCTCACGTAGAGGCTCGCGACCATCGCCTGTGCGCCGTCGGCGTCGTAGACGGGCGCGGAGATCACACTGACGTTCCGCCTCTCCCCCGGCGCATCCGCCTCGCCGCGCAGATGGACGCGGTCGCCGATGCCGGCGACCACCTCGCCGAGCAGGGCGCGCAGCTCCGCCGGAATGTCGCCCGGGACGCCCGCCATGAGGCGATAGAGCTGCTGCCCCGCGGGAGTGAGGAGTTCCACGAGGTAGCCGTCCACCCGGCACGCCTCGATCACCCGGGCGAGCCGGTCACCGTCGGCCCGGATCCGGTCCCGGGCCAGCCAGCGTTCGAGCCGCCCCGTCCGGTCCCAGAGCACGTACATCAACCCGATCGGCGGGGTGAACGGGTAGCTGTCGCCGACCTTGACCATCGCCGGGCGGCCCGGGTCGACGGCCACATCGAGCACCGTCACCCGGTCCCCCACGACGCCGGACAACGAGACCGGATGCCCGAAGGCCTCCCAGAGGCCGGCCAGGATGTCGCCGCCCGCGGGGTCCGCGCGCAGCGAGGTGCGAGCCGCCCGGCCGAGGGGAATCAGCGCCGGGCCCAGCCGGTAGTTCTTGTCCCGCTCGTCACGCAGCAGATAGCCGGTCTCGACCAGGGTCGTCGCGATGCCGAGGCAGGTCGGCTTGCTCAGGCCCACCCGACGGGCCAGCTCGGAGATCCCGAACCGCTCGCGCTCGTGGCGGGACAGGAACTCCAGCACCGCCACCACCCGCTCGGTCGGGGGCGAGGTCCGGCCCGCCGCGCCCCGCTCCGCGGATTCCACCGGTTCGGTCATCGCCACTCCCTTGACACGTCTCGACACCTGCGCCTACGGTCTGGAACAGGTTCTACTAGATTGGTCCACATTTGTACCACTATCGGAGGTGGGATGTACAGCGATCCGCTCGTCGCGGCGATCACCGAGGCCGAGGGCCTCGTCGCCGCGGCACCGCACATCGAGACCGAGGCCGACCTGCTCGAAGGGCTGCAGTACCTCGCGCAGGGCGTGGCGGCGTGCGTACACGGGGCCTTCCACTTCGACAAGGACCACCCGTTCCTGCTCAGCGGCACAGGGCCGTTCACCAAGATAGGCCTCGACAACCCGGACACGCTGTACTTCGGCGCGCGGGTCGACGGGGCGCACGAGTACGTGGTCACCGGCCGCCGCGGTACCACCGCTGACATCAGCTTCCAGGTGCTGGGCGGCGGCGAGTACACCGACGACAACGTGCCGGCCAGCACCGTCGCCTTCGACGACCGCGAGCTGACCGTCGACGCCGACGGCCGGTTCGCGGTCCGCTTCGGCCCCGGCGAGCCCGGACCCGACTACTACCGGCTCCCGCCCGGCAAGGCGCAGTTGGTGATCCGCGAGGTCTTCGACGACTGGGCGGCGGAGCGCAGCACCTTCGCCATCGCCCGCGCCGACACCGCGGGCACCGCCCCGCCCCCGGTCACCCCCGAGCTCATCGCCAAGCGCTACGCCGCCGCGGGCAAGCAACTGGTGAACCGCGTGAAGACCTGGCTGCAGTTCCCCAAGTGGTTCTACGACCCGCTGCCCGTGAACACTCTGACGGCGCCGCGGCTCACGCCCGGCGGCCTCGCCACCCAGTTCTCCTCGGTCGGCCACTACGACCTCGCCGACGACCAGGCGCTCATCATCACGGTCCCCCGTGGCGACGCACCGTACCTGGGCTTCCAGCTCGGCAGCCTCTGGTACATCTCGCTGGACTACATCCACCACCAGACCTCGCTCAACGGCAGTCAGGCGCAGGTGGATCCGGACGGCATGATCCGGATCGTGGTGTCGCAGGGCGATCCCGGCGTCACCAATTGGGCCGAGACGCTCGGGCACCGTCGGGGCTACCTCCAGTTCCGGTGGCAGCGCACCGACTCGCCCCTCACTCCCGCCGACGGGCCCACCGCGCAGGTGGTCCCGCTCGCGGACGTCGCCCAGCACCTCCCCCACTACGCGGCCAACCGCATCGCCGGCGCCGCGTGGCGCGCCCGCATCGCGGAGCGGGCGCGGCTCATCGGCGAAAGGATGGTCGGCTGATGGCCGGACTGGGACTGGACGGCAAGGTCGTCGTCATCGCAGGGGCGGGGCCGGCCCTCGGCGCCGTGCTCGCCCGACGGTTCGCCGACGAGGCCGCGCAGGTCGTCCTCGTCGCGCGGACCGCGGAACGCCTGGACGCGATGGCCGCCGAGATCGACGGTGCCGTCGCGCTCCCCGCGGACATCACCGACGAGGACTCGCTCACCGCGCTCGCGGCGCAGGTGCAGGAGCGGTTCGGCCGGGTCGACGCGGTGATCAACAACGCGTTCACGTACCCGTCCATGCAGCGCCTGACGAAGACCGACCCCGCGCACATCCTGCAGAGCGTCGACCTCATGGCGCTCGGCGCGCTGCGCACCGTGCTCGCCTTCCGCGAGTCCCTCGCCGCCGCCGAAGGCGCTGTGGTCAATGTCAATTCGATGGTGATCCGCCACTCCGACCTGCGCTACGGCGGTTACAAGGCGGGCAAGACGGCGCAGCTCGCGCTCGCGCAGTCCCTCGCCACCGAACTCGGCCCCGAGGGCATCCGCATCAATTCCGTGGTGCCGGGATGGATCTGGGGCGACACGCTCAAGGCCTACTTCGAGTACCGCGCGAGCACCAAGGGCGTCACGGTCGAGGAGGACTACGCCGATGCGGCGAAGAACTCCGACCTGCGGCGCCTGCCCACCGAGGACGAGGTGGCCTCGGCCGTCCTGTTCCTCGCGTCCCCCCGCGCGTCCGGCATCACCGGCCAGACGCTCGACGTCAACTGCGGAGAGTTCCATGTCTGACAACACACATGCCGTCGGCCGCCTGGTCGGAACCGTGGACGACCTGCACGAGTCCGCGATGCGGCGCACCGGCCTCAGCGACTTCGGCGACCCGTCGGACGGCTACCGCGAGGCCCTGCAGGTCCTGCTCGACTCCTACCGCGACGAGGCGGCGCTCACCGAGCTCGGCTCCAAGCTCTCCCGCGTCTTCCTCCGGGGCGCGCTCTCCGCGCGCCTCATCAGCGAGGCGGCGTTCGCGGCGAACCCCGGCCACGCCGACGTCGCCGTCGAGCGGCCGATGTTCGTCACCGGCCTCCCCCGCTCCGGCACGACTGCCCTGCACCGCTTGCTCGACGCGGACCCCGGCAACCAGGGCCTGCAGATGTGGCTGGCGGAGGTGCCGCAGCCGCGGCCCCCGCGCGAGACCTGGGCCGGGAACCCCGTCTACCAGCTCCTCGACGAGCAGTACGCGCAGCACCACACCGAGCACCCCGAATTCATGGGGCTGCACTACATGTCGGCCTCGGAGGTCGAGGAGTGCTGGCAGCTGCTGCGCCAGTCGGTGCACTCGGTCTCCTACGAATGCCTGGCGCACGTCCCGTCGTACGCCGCCTGGCTGGCGGAGCAGGACTGGACGCCCGCGTACCGCCGGCACAAGCGGAACCTGCAGCTGATCGGCATGAACGACACCGGAAAGCGGTGGGTGCTCAAGAACCCCAGCCACCTGTTCGCGCTCGACGCGGTGCTCAAGGTGTACCCCGACGCGCTGATCGTGCAGTGCCATCGCCCGGCCGAGACGATCATCGCCTCCGTCTGCTCGCTGGCGCAGCACGCGACCGAGGGCTGGTCGACGGCCTTCACCTCTGCGACGATCGGGGCGGACCAGTTGGACACCTGGGCCCGCGGGCTCGATGCCTTCGACGAGGCCCGCGCCCGGCACACCGCCGCCGGCCGCGGCGATCAGTTCGTGGACGTGGACTACCGCGACCTCGTCGCCGACCCGCTCGGCACCGTCGGGACCATCTACGAGAGATTCGGGCTGGAACTGACCGACGATGCGCGGCAGTCGATGTCGGCGATGCACGACGCCAGTCGCTCCGGCGCCCGCCGCCCGAACCACACCTACTCCCTCGCCGACTACGGTCTCACGGAGGACGGGGTGCGCGCGCGTTTCGCCCGCTGAACGACGACGGCGCCTACCCTTGAGGTCATGGCGCAGCGACGAGGAATCCGGACCGCGACCACGGCGACCGTTCTGGCGGTCGCTCTCACCGCGACCGCAGCGTGCGGCCGGTCCGGGGGGACGGAGCACACCGGGCACACCGGGCACGAGAGTCCCAGCAGCCGGGCGCCGGCCGCGGCGGCGCTCCAGCTGCGCGTCGTGACCTCGGCCGAGCCCGTGGGTGCCAGGACGTGCCCCACCGCGAGCCCGGCCCCGTCGGCGCCGGCGGAGCTGTGCGATCGCCCCGGGACGACGCTCTACCGCGTCGCCCCGTCGGTCACGCACGGGGCGGCGACGAGCGCGAGCGCCTCCGAGCAATCGGGGCAGTGGTTGGTGACCTTCCAGCTCGACGACGCCGACAGCCGCGCCGTTGCCGAGACCACCGCCACGAACATCGGCAAGCAGCTCGCGGTGGTGGTCGGTGCGCACGTCGTCTCCGCGCCGACGATCAGCGAGCGGATCGCCGGCGGCACGACGCAACTGGCGGGCGGCTTCACCGAGCAGCAGGCGCGCGACCTCGCACACGAGCTGAAGCCGTCCTGACTGCGAGCGGTCGGGACGGCTTCAGCTGAGGCACGCGGTCAGTGCGCGGCAGCCACCTGCGCATCCGGGGCGCCGGGGTCCGACGGTGCGCCATGGTCGTCGACCATCGTCGCCTCGTCGAACGGGTCCTGCTTGTCGAGCACCCGCTGGGTCTGCGCGAGATCGACGGTGTGCGTCCACTTCCCGACGAGGAGGGTCGCGATCGCATTGCCGGAGAAGTTGGTGAGCGCGCGGGCCTCGGACATGAACCGGTCGATACCGACGATGACACCGACGCCGCCGAGCAGGTCGGGACGGTGGCTCTGCAGGCCGCCGGCGAGCGTCGCCAGCCCGGCGCCGGTCACGCCGGCCGCTCCCTTGGACGCGATCATCATGAACAGCAGCAGCGAGAACTGCTCGGCGTAGTTCAACGGCGAGCCCATCGCGTCGGCGATGAACAGCGAGGCCATCGTGAGGTAGATGGCGGTGCCGTCGAGATTGAACGAGTAGCCGGTGGGCACGACGATGCCCACCGTGGTCTTCTCGACTCCGGCGTGCTCCATCTTCGCGATCAGCCGCGGCAACGCCGACTCGCTGGAGCTCGTCGCCACGATGAGCAGGTACTCACGGCCGAGGTAGCGGGCGAGCTTGAACACCGACAGCCCGGTGACGAGACGCAGCAGAGAGCCCAGGATCACGAACACGAACAGCGCGCAGGTGATGTAGAAGGCCAGCATCAACCAGCCGAGTTGGATCACCGCGTCGAAACCGGTCGCGCCGACCACGGCCGCCATCGCGCCGAAGGCGCCGACGGGCGCCAGCCACAGCACCATCACCAGGACCCGGAAGACCAGCTTCTGGAGCGTCGCAACGGCGCGCACCACGGGTTCGCCCGCCGGCCCCATCGCCTGGAGCGCGAAGCCCACCAGCAGCGCGACGAACAGGGCCTGCAGGACGCTGCCCGCCGTCAGCGCCGAGAACAGCGTCTCGGGGACGATGCCCTGGACGAAGCCCCACGTCCCGCCCGCGGCGTGAGCCTGGTCCGCGTACTTCGCGCCGACCGTCGGATCGGCGTGGATGCCGAGCCCGGTACCGGGCTTGAGCAGGTTGCCGACCAGGACGCCCACACCGAGGGCCAGGGTCGACATCGCGATGAAGTACCCGAGCGCCAGGCCACCGATCCTCCCCACGCTCGCGGCGGCCCGCACCGAGCCGATGCCGAGCACGATGGTGCAGAAGATCACCGGGCTGATCATCATCTTGATCAGACTGACGAAGAGGTCGCCGAGCGGCTTGAGGTCCTTGCCGAAGCCGGGCGCCACCAGGCCGACGATCACGCCCGCCACCACCGCGACGATCACGGCGATGTAGAGCCAGTGGGTGCGGTCCCGTCTCGTCCTGGCGGCCGGCGCCGCCCCGTCGATTGCCGTCACAGTGGTCCTCCTGTTTGTCGTAGACCGAACGAGAGAAATCCTGCGAGAAATGTGACGCGCAGCACAGCTTGTGTTCATTGTGTAAACGTCTTCACCGTGAGGAACAGAACCCGCAGCGTCGCCGCCCAGTCCTTCCTGGCCCAGGTGGCGGTCCTGCTGACCATCGCCGTGGGCGCGTCGTGGCTGGTGGTGACGCAGGCGCGGGACGACGGTGACCGCACCGCGCGCGAGCAGACCCGCGCGGCGGCGGTCGCCCTCGCCGCGTCGCCGTCGACGGTCGCGGCTCTCGCCGCGCCCGACGGCTCGGCGACGATGCAGCCCGTCGCCCAGCAGGTCGGGCGGCTCGGCAAGCTCGACTTCGTCGTCGTGATGCGGCCCGACCGCACGCGCCTGAGCCACGCCGACCCGGAACAGATCGGCGGCAAGTACACCGGGACCATCGATCCTGCGCTCGCCGGGGAGACCTTCACCGAGACCTACGCCGGGAGCCTCGGCCCGTCGATCCGCACCGTCACGCCCGTGCGCGATGCCTCCGGCACCGTCGTCGGGCTGGTGTCCGCGGGGGTGACCCGGGCGCGCCTCGGGGACCAGGTCCGTGCAGCGCTGCCCCGCATCCTCGCCGTGGTGGCCGCGGCTCTTCTCCTACTCGTGGCGCTCTCCGCGCTCGCGGAGCGGCGGCTGCGGCGGCAGACCCTGGGTCTGTCCGCCCACGACCTGCGCGGGCTGTACGAGCATCACGACGCCGTGCTGCACACCCTGTCGGAGGGGCTGATCGTCTTCGACGCGGACTTCCCCGACGGTCCGGCCCAGGTGGTCAACGACGAGGCCCGGCGGCTCCTGGCGCTCCCCGGCGGCGCCGTGCACCAGCGGGACCTGCCGCCCTCGCTACGCGGTTCCCACGACCTCACCGACGAGCTGCACGTGACCGGTAGCCGGGTCCTGCTGGTGAACCGCCGCCCGGTCACCGGGCCGACCGGCCTGCTGGGCACGGTGCTCACCGTGCGCGACCGCACCGAGCTGCAGACGGTGCTGGGCGAGCTCGACACCGCCCGCTCCCTGGCCGACGCGCTCAGCGCACAGGCGCACGAGCACGCCAATCGCCTGCACTCGGTGGTCACGATGATCGAGCTGGGAGAACAGGATTCGGCTGCGCAGCTCGCCATCGCCGACCGGAGCGCGTCCCAGGGCCTCATCGATCGCCTCGCGGGCGAAGCGGCCCCGTCCGCCGTCGCACTCCTGGTCGCGAAGACCGCCGCTGCCGGCGCACTCGACGTCGAGCTCACCGTCGCGGAGGGAACGGACCTCTCCGCCGCGCCCCTGCCCGACGTCCAGCTCCTCACACTGGTGGGCAATCTCGTGGACAACGCCGTCGACGCCGCGGGCCCGGGTGGCTGGGTCGAGCTGTCCGCGACGACCGGACCCGACGGATCGTGGGAGCTCACCGTCGCCGACAGCGGGCCCGGCATGTCCGCCGGCGAGTTCGCCCGCGCCCGGACCCGCGGGTACTCCACGAAGGACCGCGGCGACCGCCTGCACGGCGGCGGACTGGGCCTCGCACTGGTCGATCAGGTGGTCCGTCAGGCGGGTGGCACGATCGAGGTCGAGCGCGCACCGTCGACGGTGACGGTGCGCCTGCCGGGAGGAGAGCGATGACGATCCGGGTCCTGGTGGTCGACGACGAGCCGCAGATCGCTCGCGCGCACGCCGAATACGTCCGGCGCATGGACGGTTTCGAGGTCGCCGGGGTCGCCGGTACGGCGGCCGCCGCCCTCTCCGAGGTCCGACGGTCCGCCATCGCGGGCCCGCCCGTCGACCTGGTGCTCGCCGACGTGGGCCTGCCCGATCGGAGCGGCCTCGACCTCGTCGCGGATCTGGCCTCCGTCCGTCCGCGGCCCGACGTCATCGTGATCACCTCGGCGCGCGACATCGAGACCGTCCGCGGCGCCATGGGGAGCGGGGCGATCCTCTACCTGATCAAGCCCTTCACGTTCGCGGCGTTCGCGGACCGACTGAACCGCTACCTCTCCTTCCGCGACGCCCTCGGCGGCGAGGACGTAGGGCAGCGCGAGGTCGACGCCGCCTTCGCGGCCCTGCGCGAGGCCCCCTCGGATACGACGGCACCGAAGGGACTGGCACCGTCGACCCTGGAGTCCGTCACCGGCGCTCTCCGGCACGCCGACGGGCCCCTCGGTGCTGCGGAAGTCGCTGCTCGCACCGGAATGTCGCGCGTGACCGCGTGGCGCTACCTCGAGCGTCTCGCCGACGACCGGCTGTGCGAGCGGATCACCGAGTACGGTGGCCGCGGTCGCCCGGAGGTGCGCTACCGCTGGCTGTGACAGACGAAAACCACTGTCACCGGGTCCGGCACCATTGCTACCGTGCCGCCATGGATCTCGCCGATGTCTGGGCACCGTTCGGGCTGCACCTCCGCACCCCGCGGCTGACGCTGCGCGTCGTCCGCGACGAGGACCTGCCGCACCTCGCCGCGGCGGTCGCCGACGGCATCCACGATCCGGCGGTGATGCCCTTCCGGACCCCGTGGACCGACCGCGCTCCCGCCGTCGCGCCGACGTTGCTCGCGCAGTACCACTGGTCGTTGCGTGCGCGGTTCGCGCCCGAGGACTGGGAACTCGCCTTCGCCGTGCTGCACGACGGAGTCCCCATCGGCACCCAGCACCTCGCGGCCCAGCGGTTCGCGGAGCTGCGTTCCGTCGAGACCGGATCATGGTTGGCCCGGCGGTTCCACGGGCACGGTTTCGGGACCGAGATGCGGGCCGCCGTCCTGATTTTCGCGCTCGATCACCTCGCAGCCGAGTGGGCGACGTCGGCGGCCGCGGAGTGGAACGCCTCGTCGAACGGGGTGTCTCGCGCTCTCGGCTATCGCGAGAACGGCGTCGATCGCATCGTCACGCGCCCCGGCGTGGTCGAGAACATGGTCCGACTACGTGTGTCGGCCCAGGATTTCGTGCGTCCTTCGTGGCGTCTCGAGACGGCGGGGGTCGAGGCGATCCGCGACTACCTCTGGGGATCGGAGTCGCCGACGGCACCCCGTTCGTAGTCCGCACGCACGGCGCGGTCGGCGGAGCGGACCTGGTCCGGGACCAGGAACCGGTCCAGCAGGTCACGCACGGGTTGCGGTGCGAGGGTCTGCAATCGGTGCAGCAGCCCGACGGTGGGCGGCACGTGCACCTCGAATCGCGGCCGGGCGATCGCGCCGGCGATCCGCTCGGGGGTGAGCATCGCCGCGGCCCCCGTGGTAGTTCCGGCGGCGAGAGCGGTGTCGACGACGGCGGGCATGACGACGCTCAGTTCCACACCGGTGCCGCGCAACTCGCGGCGCACCGCCCGGTGATAGCCGTAGATCCCGTACTTGGTGGCGCTGTACGTGGCCTCGCCGGCGGAGCTGAGCTTCGATGCCGCCGACGCCACGGTCACGATGTGCCCGTGCCCGCGCGCCCGCATCCGGCGCGCCGCCAGCCGGGTCCCCAGGACGGGGCCGACGAGGTTGACCGCGATCTGTCGTTGGATCGATGCGGCGCTCTCCTCGGTGAAGGGCCCCACCCACATCACGCCGGCGTTGTTGACCAGGACGTCGAGCGGAGCGTCGGCCTCGGCGGCCGCGTCCCGATCGCCGATCCAGACGTGCGCGCCCTGCGCCGCCAGCAACCTGCAGGTCGCCGCGCCGATTCCCGCGCCGCCGCCCGTCACAGCGATCCGCCGCCCGTTCAGCTCCCTCATCGTCGTCCCCCCTTTCGATTGAACACCGTTATCGAGAGGATAACCGCAGGTGGGAATCTCCATAACGGTGTTCAATTCGAGGTGGGGGTGCCCTTCGACGCCGCCGAGTCCGCGGAGGTCAGGTACTCCTGATGCAGGAGGCGCCGGGTCAGCCGAGGCGTGAAGGTCCGGCCCAGCACACCGAGCGCGCCCAGTGGCGTCTCCCACCGAGTGGGCCGCCGCTCGATCGCGCGCACGATGATCCGGGCGGCGTGCTCCGGGCTGATGGCGCGCGCACCGTCGTAGGCCTCCGTGGGTGCGATCATCGCCGTCCGGACCAGCGGCATGTGGACGTTGGTGAAGGTCACGTGATCGCTGAGGGTCTCCGTGGCCGCGACGTCCGAGAAGGCGTCGAGCGCGGCCTTGCTCGCGACGTAGGCCGCGAATCGCGGACCGCGCGCAGAGACCCCGATGCTGGAGACGTTGACGACGTGTCCGAAGCCCCGTTCGCGCATGTGCGGCAGCAGCGCGAGGGTCATCCGGAGCGCCCCGAAGTAATTGACGTCCATGGTGCGCTCGAAGTCGTGGAACCGGTCCACCGAGGAGCGGACCGAGCGGCGGATGGACCGGCCCGCGTTGTTCACCAGGTAGTCCACGTGGCCGTGCTCGGCGAGGATCCGCGCCACCGCATCGGCAACGGCGTCGCCGTCGGTGACGTCGCACGCGTACGCGGCCGCCTCTCCTCCGCGATCGGTGATCTCGGCGACCGCGGCGTCGAGTTCCGCTGCGCCCCTGGCCAGGAGGATCACGCGGGCGCCACGGTCGGCGAGGGCCCGCGCGGTCGCGAGGCCTATGCCGGCGGAGGCGCCGGTGATCACGACGTGGCGGCCGGCGATCGGGTCGCGGCGGCGCAGTCGCGCGGGATCGAGCTGCTCGCGCCAGTAGGAGAAGAGCCGGGGACCGTAGTCGCGCAGCGCGGGCACCTCGATCCCGTTGCCCGCCAGGGCCGCCCGGGTCTGCTCCGAGGTGTACCGGGCCGTGAAACCCAGGTTGTCGAACGCCCGCGGCGGGATGCCGCGCTGCTTGAGCACGGCGTCGCGGAGCACACCGGGTCGACCCGATCCGCTGACCCGGATCGCGGAATCGACCGCGCGACGCGGGATCCGGCCGACCGCGGGCGGCGCGCCCACCGGTCGCGCGATGGCCCGGTAGACCTCCATCACGCTCTGCGGTTCCGGGTTGATCAGGTGATAGACCCGGCCGTCGCCGTCGGCCCGAAGCATCAGCTCGACGAGGGCCTCCGCCACGTAGTCGACCGGCACCACGTTGGTGTCGCCGGTGTCGGGCAGCACCATCGGGATCACGGACGGCACGCGCCGCAGCGCGTCGAAGATCGGGAAGAAGTAGTACGGCCCGTCGATCTTGTCCATCTCGCCGGTCCGCGAGTCGCCGACCACGATGGCCGGACGGTAGACGCGCCAGCGCAGGCACTCGGCCTCGCGCACCAGCTTCTCGGACTCGAACTTGGTGCGGTGGTACGGCGACGGGAAGCCCTGCCCGAGGTCGAAGTCATCCTCGGAGAAGGGACCCCGGTGATCGCCCGCGACCGCGACCGACGAGACGTGGTGCAGCGCGGCGCCCGCGCGCTGCGCGAGGCCGATGACCGCGCGCGTCCCCTCGACGTTGACGCGATCGTTCGCCTCGGCGCTCGCGGCCATGTCGTAGACCGCTCCCAGGTGCAGGACGGCATCGATCCCGTCGGGCTCGGCGGCGAGTCCGAGACCGGGGGCCGCCAGGTCGCCGAGCAGCGGTCGCACGCGGTCCCCGCCCCAGCGCGAGCGCCACGCATCGAGCTTGGACGCCGACGACGGGCGCACCAGCAGGTGCACCACGGCGTCGGGTTCACACTCGAGCAGTAGGGGGACGATGCGGCGGCCCAGGAATCCGGTGGCTCCGGTGATCACGTAGGTACTCATGTATGTGACTCCTCAGTGAGGCCCTCAGCAACTGACTTTGAAGTAACCTTACTCAAGAGTCAGTTCTGCGCAAGCCCGCGCGACCGCACTTGTCGGACCCCGGCGCGATACTGCGTCCATGAGCATCGACGCGCGGGCCGAAGCGTCGATCCTGCATGCCGATCTCGACTCCTTCTACGCCTCGGTCGAGCAGCGCGACCACCCGTGGTTGCGGGGCCGCCCGGTCCTCGTGGGCTCCGGCGTGGTGCTCGCCGCGAGCTACGAGGCGAAGGCGAAGGGCGTCCGATCCCCCATGCCGCACCGCGAGGCCCTCGCCCTCGCACCCTTCGCGATCACCCAGCCGCCGCGGTTCGACGCGTACATGGAGGCCAGCCGCCGCGTCTTCGAGATCTTCCGGGACACCACACCGCTGGTGGAGGGTCTGTCGGTCGACGAGGCCTTCCTCGACGTGGGCGGCCTCCACCGCATCGACGGCACGCCGGTCGAGATCGCCCAGCACCTCCGCGAGCGGGTGCGCACGGAGGTCGGGCTACCGATCACGGTCGGCGTCGCACGCAGCAAGTTCCTGGCCAAGGTCGCGAGCGCCGTCGGCAAGCCCGACGGTCTGCTGGAGGTCCCGCCCGGCACCGAGCTGCAGTTCCTACATCCCCTCCCAGTCCGTCGCCTCTGGGGCGTGGGCCCGAAGACGGAGGCCCGCCTGCACGAGGTGGGCATCGGCACCGTCGGGCAGATCGCGGAGCTGGGCGAGCCGCGCCTGGCGTCGCTCCTCGGCCGGGGCACCGCGCGACACCTGTACGCCCTGTCGATGGCGCACGATCCGCGCCGGATCGACACCGGTCGGCGCCGCAAGTCGATCGGCGCGCAACGCGCCCTGGGTCGCAGGATGACGTCCGAGTCGGAGATCGAAGCCACCGCGCTCGCGATCGTCGACCGGCTCGGCGAGCGGCTACGCGCCGCCGGAAGGGTCGCGCGCACCGTCGAACTGCGGCTGCGGTTCGACGATTTCGCGTCCGTCACCCGGTCCCGCTCGCTGCGCGAGCCCACCGACCGGACGGCCGTCGTGCTCGCCACCGCGCGCGGTCTGCTCGATGAGGCGATGCCTCTGGTCCGGGAGCGCGGCTGCACGCTCATCGGGCTCTCGCTGGCGAACTTGGAGAATCACGGCGCGGTGCAGCTCGCCCTGCCCTTCGACGGTGGCGAGCACGACACCGACCTCGACCTCGCGCTCGACTCCCTGCGCACCCGTTACGGGCGTGACGCCGTCACGCGGGGCAAGCTCCTGCACCGGCCGCTGGGGCCGGATGCGCCGATGCTCACCGAGCAGGACTGATCAGTGTTGCGCCAGGCGCCAGCGCGCCGCCTCGGCCTGTTCCTGCGCCCGGCGTGCGGCGAACGCCTCCCGTGCCCGACGGTGCTCCGGCGTCCGCCGGATCGCCAGGTACGCGACGCCGACGATGAGGAACCAGATCGGCGTGACGAGCATCGCCTGCAGGGTGTCGGTCTCGCGGGTGAAGGCCCAGAGCAGGAACCCGAAGAACGCGAACACGATCCACGGCATCACCGTGCCGAGCGGCATCGTGAAGGCGCTCTCGGCGTGCAGCTGCGGGCGGCGGGCGCGATACACCAGATAGCTGATGAGGATGATCGTCCAGACGAACATGAAGCACAGCGACGAGACCGTGGTGACCACGGTGAAGCCCGCGGACTTGTCCAGGCCGAAGGCCAGCAGCACCACCGAGGACAACAGCATCACCGCGGTGAGGAAGAGCGCGTTCGCGGGCACCTTGCGACTGGACAGTTTCGCGAACATCTTCGGCGCGTCGCCCTCGGTCGCGAGCCCGTAGACCATGCGCGAGGTGGAGTAGATGCCCGAGTTCGCCGACGACATCGCGGAGGTCAGCACGACCGCGTTCACGAGATGCGCGGCGGCGCCGAGGCCGGCGAGCGAGAAGAGCATGACGAAGGGGGACTCGTCCTTGCTGAACCGGTCCCACGGCACCACGGACATGAGCACGATGAGCGAGCCCACGTAGAACAGCAGGATGCGGAGGGGGATCGCATTGATCGCGCGCGGAAGGTTCTTCTCGGGATTCTTGGTCTCGGCCGCGGCGGTACCGACGAGTTCGATGCCCACGAAGGCGAACACGGCGATCTGGAAGCCGGCGACGAAACCCATGAAGCCCTGCGGGAACATCCCGCCGTGCTCCCACAGGTTGGTCAGGGACGCGCGGGCGCCGTCGTGCTCGAACCCGGTGATGATGAGCACCGCACCCGCGATGATCAGCGCGACGATCGCCACGATCTTGATCATGGCGAACCAGAACTCGGTCTCGCCGAAGGCGCGCACCGTCGGAAGGTTGAGCCCGATGAGCAGCACGATCACGACCACCGCGGGGATCCACGGCGGAATGTCCTTGGCCCAGAAGGTGATGTACACCGAGGCGATCACCACGACGTCGGCGACCGCGGTCACGACCCAGCAGAACCAGTAGGTCCACCCGGTGAAGTGCGCGGCCCACGGTCCGAGCAGGTCGCCCGCGAAATCGGAGAAGTTGCGGTAGCCGGTGCGGCTGAGCAACAGCTCGCCCATCGCACGCATCACGAAGTACAACATGAAGCCGATCACCATGTACACGACGATCACCGATGGTCCGGCGACGGAGATCGTCTTGCCCGAGCCCATGAACAGGCCGGTGCCGATGGCGCCGCCGATCGCGATGAGTTGGATGTGGCGGTTGCTCAGCGCGCGGGTGAGCTCCTCACCCTCTTCCGCGGTCGACGATGATTCGGGCGAAGTGATCATGCCCCGGGACACTAACGGACCCGAGTGAGTCGCGGTTCACTCGGGAGTGATCGGCGCACGCCCCCGCTCGGCGATGAACCGACGGGTGACCGCCATGTCCCGGTCGCCGAGACCAGCCTCGATGATCGCCTCGAATTCGGCGAGCAGCGCGGGCAGCAGCATCGCCTCCGTGCCGGTGGCACGCGCGACCTCGGTGGCGGAGCGGAGGTCCTTCGCGAGGTACTTCGCCATGCCCGATGGTGCGTCGTCCCCCGTGACGAGCTTGTCCTTGCGGGTCGCCAGCAGGCGGGACGAGGCGTAGCCGCCGCCGAGCAGATCCCACATCGCCGCGAGGTCGATGCCGGAACGGTCCGCGAGCACCGTCGCCTCCCCCAACGCCGCGATGGTCGCCGCGACGACCAACTGATTGCACGCCTTCGCGACCTCGCCGGCGCCCAAGGGCCCCAGGCGGACCGGGGTGCCACAGGGGGCGAGCACCTCCGCGGCACGGGCGCACTCGGACTCGGTGCCGCCCATCATGATCGACAGTGTCCCGGCGATCGCGCCGTCCTCACCACCGGAGACCGGCGCGTCGACGACGCGGACCCGGCCGGCGGTTTCCCGGTCCAGACGGTCCGCGAGCGCTCGCACACCGGGCGCCGAAGAGGTCGAACCGATGAGCAGCAGCAGCGGGCGATCGCCCGCCAGCAGTCCGCGCTCGCCCGCGAGCACCTCCTCGATCTCCGGGAGGTCGGGCAGCATCAGCAGCACGACATCGGCCACCGCGGCCACCCCGGCGGGGTCGTCGTGCTGGACGGCACCGTCGGACACGAGGTCCGGGCGGGGCCGTCGCGCGGCGATGTGAACGGCACCGTGTGCACGGGCGAGGTGCCGCGCCATGGGCGCGCCCATGGCCCCGAGTCCGATGACGCCGACGACGGTGTGCGCAGCCTGATTCATCCGTCCAGCCTAACGAATGACGTTCGATATATTGGCCAATCTTCTACACTTGCCCCATGACCACCTCATCGAAGCCCTTGCGCGTCGCCGTCGCCGTCGACCTGCCCGAAGCCGACTGTCGGCTGATCGAGCGCCTCGAACCCCGCGTCGAGTTGCTCCGTGATCACACGCTGTACCGCCCGGCCCGGTGGGACGCGGATTGGGAGGGCGACCCGGCCTTCACCCGTACGCCCGCTCAGCAGGCCGCCTACGACTCGCTGCTCGCCGCCGCCGACGCGCTCTTCGGCATCCCCGACGTGCAGCCCGCACTGCTGGCCGCGACCGTCCGCGCCAACCCCGGTCTGCGCTGGGTGCACACCACCGCCGCTGGCGGCGGCGGGCAGGTCCGCGCCGCCGGGCTCGACGAGGCGGAGCTCCAGCGGGTCGCGTTCACCACCAGTGCCGGGGTGCACGGCTCGACGCTGGCCGAGTTCGCGCTGTTCGGAATCCTCGCGGGCGCGAAGAACCTGCGCCGCCTGGAGGCCGATCAGGCCGCCAAGCAGTGGCCCGCCCGGTGGGAGATGCGGCACCTCGACGAGATGACCGTTCTCGTCGTGGGACTCGGCGGGATCGGCGCGGCGACCGCCGCCCGATTCAAGGCCTGCGGGTCGACGGTGTGGGGCACCTCCCGCAGCGGCCGACCCGTGGAGAACGTCGACCGGATCGTCCCCCTCGACGACATCGTCGCGGCGGCGGGCGAGGTGGACGCGATCGTCGTGACCCTGCCCGGCACCGCGGCCACCGAGAAGTTGATCGGCGCGGACCTGTTCGCCGCAGTGCGGCCCGGCACCCTGCTCACCAACGTCGGCCGCGGCACCGTCATCGACGAGGACGCGCTGCTCATGGCCCTCAACGAGGGACGGATCGGCTTCGCCGCGCTGGACGTCTTCGCCACCGAACCGCTGCCGCCCGACAGTGCGCTGTGGCACCACCCGAACGTCCTGGCGAGCCCGCACACGGCAGCGCTGAGCCGCCAGGAATCCACGCGGATCGCCCGGCTGTTCGCACGCAACGCCACGGCGCTGCTCGACGGTACGCCGATGGCCAACACCGTCGACACCGTGGAGTTCTACTGATGACCGATCCCGAGGGCACGCGCGCGCCGGCGCCCGCCGTCACCCGCGCGCTGGGCATTCTCACGCTGCTCGCGGAATCCGACGCGCCGGCCATGAGCCTCAGCGAGCTCGCGCGCGGGCTGGGCATCGCGAAGTCCTCGTGCACCAACCTCTGCCAGGCACTGGAGGACGGGGACATGATCCGGCGCGTGCCCGGCGGCTTCGCCCTGGGCCGGCGGACTGCGGAGATCGGCGGCGCTTACGCGCTGCAGTTCAACCAGGTCCGCGAGTTCTTCCCCGTGATCGCGGCGTCCCCCACGCTGCATCGCGAGCTCGTTCAGATCGCCATGCTCGACGGTGCCCACACGCTCTACCTCGCGCGCCACGAGGGTCGGGCTCCGTACCGCTTCGGCACGCCGCTCGGCTCGCGCCTGCCCGCCGTCTTCACAGCCACGGGACACGCCCTCCTGGCCGCTCTCCCCGACGACGAGCTGGACGCGATCCTCGGCTCCGCCGTCCCCGCCCGGAGCGCCGCCGACGGCAGCGAGGTCACCGAGGCCGATGTCCGGGGCGAGCTGGAACAGGTGCGGACGCGCGGATTCGCGGTCGACCGGGGACACGGCACCCTCGGCGTCACGGGCATCGCGGTGGCACTCCCCGCCTGGACGCCCGGCGACCCGCCGCTCGGGCTCGGGGCGGCCGTACCCGCCGATCAGGCCGACGACCTGCGCATAGCCACCGTCGGGACCGCCCTGGTAGAGGCTGCGGCGCGGCTGAGCAACCCGTGGCGACAGCAGGGCTCGACGAACTGATCCTCACGAATATCGTTCAACTGGTTGTACACCGTTCGGTCAGGTGTTAGCTTTCAGGTATCGGATGTGACGCCGGTCACGACCCGATGGTCCGAAGGAGAACCCCGTGTCGACCACCACCACCTCGCCGGAGCAGGATCCCGAGTACGCCGCGAACCTCACGCGCGCGACCCTCGCCTCCAGCATCGGCAGTGCCCTCGAGTACTTCGATTTCGCGCTGTACGGCCTGTCCACGGCGTTGATCTTCAACGTCCTGTTCTTCCCCCAGGGCGACCCGGCGATGGCGACCGTCGCCGCGTTCGCCACCTTCGGTGTGGGCTTCGCGGCCCGCCCCTTCGGGGGCCTGTTCTTCGGCCGGCTCGGCGACAAGGTCGGCCGTAAAACGGTCCTCGTCATCACGATCATGCTGATGGGCGGCGCATCCACCCTGATCGGCGTCCTGCCCACCTACGACTCGATCGGGATGTGGGCACCGGTGCTGCTCGTGGCGCTGCGCCTGCTCCAGGGCTTCGGTGCGGGCGCGGAACAGGCCGGCTCGACGGTGCTCATGGCCGAGTACGCACCCGTGAGGCGGCGCGGCTTCTTCTCCGCACTGCCCTTCATCGGCATCCAGGCGGGCACGCTCCTCGCCGCGCTGGTGTTCACGCTGATCAGCACGCTGCCGGAGCAGGCGATGCTCAGCTGGGGCTGGCGGGTGCCGTTCCTGTCCTCCTTCCTGCTCATCCTGCTCGCCGTCGCGATCCGGATGAAGCTGCAGGAGACGCCGACCTTCGTCGAGTTGGAGAAGCAGGAGCAGGTCGCCGACAAGCCGGTCCGCGAGCTGTTCAAGCACGGCTTCCCCGGCGTGCTCGTGGGCATCGGCCTGCGCATGGCCGAGAACGGCGGCTCGTACATGTTCCAGGCGCTGGCGCTGTCCTTCTTCGTCACCGTCACCGGACCCGGCGCCGACAAGGGCGTGCTCACCTGGGGCGTCACCATCGGCTCGCTGATCGGCGTGTTCTCGGTGCCCTTCACGGGCCATCTCTCGGACCGTTACGGCCGCCGCATCATCTACCGGATCGGCGCCCTGTTCCTGCTGGTCTACGCCCTGCCCGCCTGGTGGGCACTCACCCTGCACAACCACGGCATCGCGATCGCCGTCATCGCGATCGGCATCGGCGTGGGCGTGAACTCGATGCTCGGCCCGCAGTGCGCCATGATCCCCGAGATGTTCGGCGCACGGCACCGCTACCTCGGCGTGGCCATGGCACGCGAGATCTCCGCAGTGCTCGCGGGCGGTGTGGCGGGCGTGCTCGGGGCCTACCTGATCAAGGTGACGCACGGGAACTGGCTCGTGCTCGGGCTCTACATGGTCACCCTGTGCACCATCACCGCGGCGAGCACCTTCCTCGTGCCGGAGACCGTGGGCCGCGACCTGACCCGCACCGACGATGCCGTGAAGATCTCGGACGCCGAAGCCGGCGCCGGGTACGCCCTGCCCGGCACCTCCGCTCTGAGCACTCTCGACTTCCCCTCTCCCGCAGTCGCTACCGCGCCCGCACCGTCCATTCCCTGAAAGGCAGTCATGCCCAGCGACACCTCCGTCTTCGATCTCACGGGGCGAACCGCACTCGTCACCGGCAGCACCCGCGGCATCGGCCGCCGGCTCGCCGAAGGACTGTCCGCAGCAGGTGCCACGGTCGTCGTGCACGGCCGGGACCGGACCGCGGCGTCGACGGTGGCGGTCGAGATCGCCGCCGCGACCGGCAATCCCGTGCACGGCGAGGCTTTCGACGTGACCGACGAGGCCGCTGTCGACGCGGGGCTGGCCCGGATCGAGTCACAGCTGGGCACCCCCGACATCCTGGTCAACAACGCGGGCATGCAGATCCGCCACCCGCTGACCGAGTTCCCGATCAGCGACTGGAACACCTTGGTCGCGACGAACCTGACCAGCGCCTTCCTCGTGGCGAAGCGTGTCGCCGCGGGCATGATCGCCCGCGGCAGCGGGCGCATCGTCAACATCGGCTCGGTGCAGTCGCAGCTGGCCCGCCCGAACATCACGCCCTACTCCGCGACCAAGGGCGGGATCGTCATGCTCACCAAGGGCCTGTGCGCGGAGCTGGCCCCGCACGGCGTGACGGCCAACGCGATCGCCCCTGGCTACTTCGCCACCGAGCTGACCCAGGCGCTCGTCGACGACGCCGATTTCTCGGCGTGGGTCTCCGGCCGCACGCCGGCGGCGCGCTGGGGCGACGTGGCGGACCTGGTGGGGCCGTTGGTGTTCCTGGCGTCCGATGCCTCGGCGTTCGTCAACGGCCAGATACTGTACGTCGACGGCGGCATGACGGCCGTGGTCTGAAAGGGGTTGTGATGACGGAGAATCTGGGTGTCGTCGCGCACGCCGCCGGCGATCTGCGCGTGCAGGCGCTGCCGGAGCCCGAGCCCACCGCCGACGAGGCGGTGATCGCGATCGCGTACGGCGGGGTCTGCGGCTCCGACCTGCACTACTGGCTGCACGGCGCCGCGGGGACATCCATCCTGCGCGCGCCCCTGCTCCTCGGCCACGAGGTGATCGGCACCGTCGAACGATCGGCCGCCGACGGCTCCGGACCCGCGGTCGGCACCCCCGTCGCCGTACACCCGGCCACGCCCCACGGGGTCGACGGTGTCCCGTACCCGGCGGAGCGCCCGAACCTCGCGCCCGCCGGCACCTACCTGGGCTCAGCGGCCCACTTCCCGCACTGCGACGGCGCTTTCGCTCGTCGCGTCGCCCTGCCGACCCGGATGCTGCGGGTCCTGCCCGACGGCATCGATCCGCGCGACGCGGCCCTGATCGAGCCCGCGGCGGTGGCCTGGCACGGCGTCGCCCGCGCGGGCGATGTGGCGGGCAAGCGGGTCGCCGTCATCGGTGCGGGTCCGATCGGGCTGCTCGCCGTCGCGGTGGCGCTGCACCACGGGGCCGCGGAGGTCGTGGCCACCGACATCGCGGAAGGGCCGCGCGACCGCGCCCTGACGCTGGGCGCCGCCGCGGTTCTCGACGCCCGGGAGTCCGAGGAGATCGCGGGACTCCACGCCGATGTCGTGATCGAATCCTCCGGCACGGTGCCCGGACTGCACGCCGCGGTCGATGCGGCCGCCCGGGGCGGCATCGTCGTGATGCTCGGCCTGCAGCGCGCGGGCGACGTCGACTTCCCTGCCGCCCAGGCCATCACGCGCGAACTGGATCTGCGCGGTGCCCTGCGGTTCAACGACGAGATCGACGAGGTCATCGCCGCCCTCGCCGACGGCTCGTTGACCGTGCGCGGCGTGGTCACCCACGTCCTGCGCGCCGCGGACGCCCTCGAGGCCTTCGAGATCGCCCGTGATTCCGCTGTGTCCGGGAAGGTGCTGCTCGACTTCCGGACGTGAGCCACGGCATGGCCGTCGAACCGGGACTGCACGGGCTCGGGCCGCGGGCAATTCCGGCGCGGGCGGGCGGGCGGAACGGGTGCGGGAAGCCATCCGCACTCATTCCGGCGGCGTCGGGAGTGCTGCCGGACCTCCGGGCGTGAGCCCGGTTCAGGCCGGAGCGAGGAAGGCGGCGAGCGCCGCCGAGTACATCGCGACGTCGGCGGAGCCCATGAGTTCGCGGGCGCTGTGCATCGCGAGCTGCGGCGCCCCCACGTCGACGGTGCTGAGGCCGGTTCGGGCCGCCGTGATCGGGCCGATCGTGGAGCCGCAGGGCAGGTCGGCGCGGTGCACGTACCGCTGCAGCGGCACGCCCGCCTGCTCGGCGGCCAGCGCGAAGATCGCCTCGCCCGTCGCGTCCGATGCGTAGCGCAGGTTCTGGTTCACCTTGAGCACCGGCCCGCCGTTCACGGCGATACGGTGCGCGGGGTCGTGCCGGTCCGGGTAGTTCGGGTGGGTGGCGTGCGCCATGTCGCCCGACGCGCACACCGAGCGACTCATCACGCGCAGGAAGTCCTCGCGGTCGCCGCCTGCGGCGAGCACGATCCGCTCCAACACCGTGAGCAGCAGGTCGGAGGCGGCGCCGCGGTCGGAACCCGATCCGACCTCCTCGTGGTCGAACAGCGCGAGCACGGGCGTCACCCCCGCGGTCGACGGTGCCGCGACCAGCGCCTCGACGCCGGCGTAGCAGGTCCCCTGATTGTCCAGGCGCGGCGCGGAGAGCAGGTCGCCGTCGGCGCCCACCACCCGGCTCGGCGCCAGATCGTGCGTCATCAGCTCCCAGCCGAGCACCGTCCCGGGGTCGACTCCGGCGGCCTCGGCCAGCAGACCCACGAAGGGCCCCTTGACCCCCACACCGCGGATCGCGTTGACGTGCCGCTGCGGATCCAGTTCGACGCCCTTGCGGTTCTCCGAGAGATGGATGGCGAGCTGCGGCACCCGCAGCACCGGCTCATCGATCCGGACGAGAGCCGTCCGCGCACCGTCGGGCCCGGCGAACGCGAGCCGACCGGAGATCCCGAGGTCCCGGTCGAGCCACGAGTTGAGCCAGGCGCCGCCGTAGGGCTCGAGGCCGACCAGCGACAGGCCGGCCGACTCGAGGTCGGGATGCTGCTTGACCCGCAGGTTGGGGCTGTCGGTGTGCCCGCCGACGATGCGGAAGGCACCGTCGGCGGTGAAACCGGACGTGTCGAAGGCGACGATGGAACCGCCCCGGACCACGTAGTGCTTGCCCGCCGCCGGCCAGCGGTCGCCCTCGGCGAGCTCGGTGTAGCCGACGGTGCTCAACCGCGCCGCCGTCGTCTCCACGACGTGGAAGGGCGACGGCGAGGCGTCGACGAACGCGCAGAGGCCCTCGGCGGAGGCCTCGACGGACGCGCCGGTGGGAGCGGTCATCAGGCCGACAGCACCGCGTCCAGCGCGGAGTAGAACAGGCCCAGGCCGTCATCCGACGGGCCGGTGAGCGCCTCGGTGGCGTGCTCCGGGTGGGGCATCAGGCCGACGACGCGGCCGTTGGCCGAGGCCACGCCCGCGATGTCGCGCTGCGAACCGTTCGGGTTGCCACCGACGTAGCGGAAGGCCACACGGCCCTCGCCCTCGAGCTCGTCGAGCACGGCCTCCGACGCCTGGTAACGCCCCTCGGCGTTCTTGACGGGCACCAGGATCTCGGCGCCCGACTCGTACCGGGACGTCCACGCGGTGTTCGTGGCCTCGACCCGCAGCCACTGATCGCGGCACACGAAGTGCAGACCCTCGTTGCGGGTGAGCGCGCCCGGGAGCAGGCCCGCCTCGCAGAGGATCTGGAAGCCGTTGCAGATGCCGAGAACCGGCATGCCCTTGCCCGCGGCCGCCACGACCTCGGTCATCACCGGCGCGAGCGAGGCGATGGCGCCGGCGCGCAGGTAGTCGCCGTAGGAGAAGCCACCGGGGACGACGACGGCGTCGACGCCCTTGAGGTCGTGGTCCTTGTGCCAGAGGGAGACGGCTTCGCCACCCGCGCGCTCCACGGCACGGGACGCGTCGACATCGTCGAGGGTGCCGGGGAAGGTGATGACGCCGACCCTGGTAGCGCCGCTCATGCCTGAACCCGGGTCACGGTGAAGTCCTCGATGACGGTGTTGGTCAGCACGTCGGCCGCGATCTTCTCGAGCTGCTCGTCGCTGAGATCGCCGTCGACCTCGAGCTCGAACCGCTTGCCCTGGCGCACATCCGCGACACCGGCGAAACCGAGGCGGTCGAGCGCACCCACGATCGCCTTGCCCTGCGGGTCCAGGATCTCGGCCTTCGGCATCACGTCCACCACAATCCGTGCCACGTAGCTTCCCTCTCGGTTCGAGCGCGTTCTGGAGGTGTCGATCGCGCTTCACGGGCTAGTTTACCGGCGCATACTGGGCGCATGCGACTCACCCACTTCCGCCATTCCTGCGTCCTCGTGGAGATGTCCGACACGCGGGTGCTCTTCGATCCCGGCACCTTCTCCCACGGCTTCGAGGGGCTGACCGGGCTCGACGCGATCGTCGTCACCCATCAGCACCCGGACCACATCGACCCGGCCCGCATCGGCGCGCTGGTCGAGGCGAACCCCGACGCGCAGCTGTTCGCCGACCCCACCACGGCCGCCGCCCGCGGCGACCGCTGGATCGCCGCCGTCCCCGGGCACGACTACGGCATCGGCAATCTCATCGCACGGGCCGTCGGCGGCGTGCACGCCGTGATCCACCCGGACATGCCGACCATCGACAACACCTCGATCCTGCTCGGCGACGAGGAGCGGATCGGCCGCTTCTACCACCCGGGGGACGCACTGTTCGTGCCCGACGTCCCGGTCGACGTGCTCGGCCTGCCGGTGAACGCGCCGTGGTGCAGGATCAGCGAGACGATCGACTTCTTCCGCGCGACCGCCCCCGCCGTCGCGGTCCCGATCCACGACGAACTGCTCTCGCCGGAGGGCGCGGCGATCTACCTCGCCCGGCTCACGGACATGCGGCCCGACGGTGCCGAGTTCCTCCGCTGGGGCGCGGAGGACTCGGTGGAGGTGTAGCCCCGGCCGGTCAGGCCGCGGCGAGCACCCGCGCACGGTGCTCGTACACGGCGGGTGCAGCGCCGTGGTGCAGCGCGAGGTCGACGGCGTCGAGCATCGTGCGGCTCACCGTCGACGAGTCGAGCCGCCGGGCGTCGACGGCGAGGCGGAGGACACCGCCCCGTCGCGCGATGCGGTTGGCCTGCGCGAGGAGCGCGCGGCACCACCAGGGCTCGCTGAGGAAGCCGTCGCCGATGCCGAGCACCCGGGCCCGCTCCTCCTCGCCGGTCACGAGGTCGGTGATCGCCGTGTACCCGAGGTTGAGCCGGAACCCCGCGTCGGGCAGGGCCAGCACCGCGCCGGTGGACGCGTTCCACCGCGGCGCGGCGAAGACGCGCGTGCGCAGCCCCGCCGTCTCGAGCACGCGGTCGGCCGCGGCCAGGCGGAGCTTGGCCTCGTGCGCGCCGAGCGTCGAGAACTCGGCCCGACGACGCTTGGTGGCGGCCTGGTCGTAGCCGTTGAGGACGATCACGTCGCCCCCGGCGCGACGCTCCCGCAGGAAGGCCTGAGTCGACGGGTCGTCGACGAGCTTGTACTTGCCCTTCAGGCGGGGCGCCACGAGCAGCGAGACGGGCACCCCGCGCTCATCCATCTGCGCCGTGAAGCGTTCCGCGTGCCCGCGGGTGGCGTCGGAGAGGGAGGAGACCGAGACGTACAGCGGCGAGCTCATATCCGCAGTGTGCGCGCCCCAGGTGTCCCGTTCGGGGATGGAAGGTTACGTGTCGCCCAACTGGCCGGTCAGGCGGGGAGAACGGCCTCGATCGCACCGACCACCTCGGCGGACTCGGGCTCGGTGCGGGGACGAAAGCGCCGCACCGCGACGTGATCGGGCGCGACGAGGAACTTCTCGAAGTTCCACTGGATGTCGCCCGCCTCACCCTCGGCGTCGGCGGTCCGCGTGAGCTCGACGTAGAGCGGGTTGCGATTCTCGCCGTTGACCTCGGTCTTCTCCAGCAGCGGGAAGGTCACGCCATACGTCGTCGAGCAGAAAGTCGCGATCTCCTCCGCAGTTCCCGGCTCCTGGCCGGCGAACTGGTTGCAGGGCACGCCGAGCACCGTCAGCCCCCGGTCCGCGTACCGGGTCGCGAGGGCCTCCAGACCCGCGTACTGCGGCGTCAGGCCGCACTTGCTGGCGACGTTGACGATGAGCACGGCGCGGCCGGCGTAGTCGGCGAGGGAGGTGGCGGCACCGTCGAGCGTGGTGAGGGGAATGGAGTCCAGAGCAGTCATGCAGCACAGCCTACGCGGGATGTAACGCAGGACACATCTATCTCGATTGCGCAATGGTTGCGTGAGAGTTATCGTTTTTGGGTGCAAGCAACACCCGTCGACGTGACTCCTGACGCTCTCACCGAGGTCTTCGGCGAGTTCATGGGCCGCCTCATGTGCAATGTCACGCAGGAGAGCCTGGGCACGATGCTGTCGTCCGACATCACCGCGCACCAGTTCCACATCCTGCTGCAGCTCGTCGCGGCGGACGCCCCGCTCCCGATCAACCGGCTCGCCGATGATCTGGGGCTGTCCGTCGCCGCCACGGGACGAAACGTGGAGAAGCTTGTTCAGCTCGACATGGTGGATCGTCGCGAGGACTCCTCCGACCGGCGGATCAAGAACCTGACCATCACCGACCTCGGCCGTAAAACGGTTGCCTCCGCGGTCAGCGACAAGCATCGTGAGGTGCTGAGCTTCGCGGAACGGCTGCCCGCCGTGCTCCGCAATCGGCTGCACGACGTGATGGTCGAGATCCTCGACGAGGGCCTGATCCCTCCGAACCCCTTCTTCACCGCAATGAAAGAGAACGCATGAGTACCGAGAACACGCTCGACAAGAGCGAGATCCCGCACGCGGGTGAGGGCCTCGACCGGCGCGTCCTGATGGTGGCCGGTGTGGTCGTCCTCGGATCGATCATGGCCATCCTGGACATGACGATCGTGGCGGTCGCACAGAACACCTTCCAGGCGCAGTGGGGCGCATCGCCCGCCACCGTCGCCTGGACGATGACCGGCTACACCCTGGCCCTGGCCGCGGTCATCCCCGTGACCGGCTGGGCCGCTGACCGATTCGGCACCAAGCGGCTGTACATGGCGGCCACAGCGATGTTCGTGGCCGGCTCCGCGCTCTGCGCAACGGCGACGTCGATCGACCTACTGATCCTGTACCGGGTGCTACAGGGCCTCGGTGGCGGCATGCTCATGCCACTGGGCATGATGATCCTGACCCGGGCCGCGGGCCCGGAGCGCATCGGCCGCGTCATGGCCGTGCTCGGCATCCCGATGCTGCTGGGCCCCATCGGCGGACCGATCCTCGGCGGCTGGCTGATCGAGTCCTTCTCCTGGCACTGGATCTTCCTGATCAACGTGCCGATCGGCGCGATCGCGATCATCTACGCCTGGTTCGTGCTGGATAAGGACGAGCCCGTCAAGGGGCAGAAGTTCGACCTCGTCGGCTTCATCCTGCTCTCGCCCGGCCTCGCGCTGTTCCTGTTCGGCATCTCCTCGATCCCCGAGGCGCAGTCGGATTCGTCGATGTACACCAGCCGGGTCATCCCCGCGACGGCCGTCGGCCTCGTGCTGATCATCGCCTTCGTCTTCTGGGCCCTGCGCGCCAAGCTGCCGCTGCTGGACCTGCGGCTGTTCAAGAACCGGAACATGACGGTGGCCATGATCACCTTCGCCATGTTCGCGATGGCCTTCTTCGGCAGCTCGATCCTGTACGCGCAGTACTTCATCGGCATCCGCGGCGAGTCCACCCTCATGGCCGGACTCCTGCTCGCGCCGCAGGGCCTGGGCGCCATGCTGACGATGCCGATCGCCGGCGTGCTCACCGACAAGATGGGCCCGGGCAAGTTCGTCATGACCGGCCTCGCACTGATCACCGGCGGCATGATCGCCTTCACCCAGCTCTCGGCGGACACGCCCTACTGGATCCTGCTCGGCTCGCTGTTCGTCCAGGGCCTCGGCATGGGTATGACGATGATGCCGACCATGTCCGCCGCGATCCGCACGCTGGCACCGGAATCCATCTCGCGCGGTTCCACGCTGACGAACATCGTCCAGCAGATCGCCGCGTCGATGGGCACCGCGATCTTCTCCGTGCTGTTCACCAACTGGCTCACCAACTCCGGCCCCGCGATGCAGACCCCGCAGGGCGAGAAGCACACCGGTGCGCTGGCCTTCGGACTCAACTCGAGCCCGGACGCCCGCGAGAGCGGTATCGCGATGTTCCAGGGCAGCGAGAGCGGCTTCGGCAAGTTCCTGCACGAGAACCTGCCGTTCGCGGCGGAGGCGTTCGGGAACACCTACTTCGTGGCCGCGATCCTGGTGGCGCTGTGCATCATCCCGGCGTTCTTCCTGCCCCGCACCCACGCGGCGGACACCGAGGCCGCCGAGCGGCAGCTGGTCATGCCGCACTGATCATCACCTGATCCGGCGAGTGCCCGGTCCCCGATGGGGGCCGGGCACTTCTCGTCGGTCCGACGGTCCGCCTCAGACGGTTCCGCCGTCACCCCCTGCCGAGCCGGGCCAGAACCCAGGCGTACTCGAAGGCGGTCTCGCGCCATTTCGCGTACCGTCCGCTGACGCCGGCGTGCCCGGCGACCATCTCCGTCTTGAGGAGGATCTCCTTGCCGGACGTGGTGTGGGCCAGGAGCTTCGCCACCCACTTCGCCGGCTCCGTGGGCAGCACGCGGGTGTCGTTGAGCGAGGTCGTTGCGAGGATCGCCGGGTAGGGCTTCGCGACGACGTTCTCGTACGGCGAGTAGTCGCGCATGTATCGGTACACCTCGGCGCTCTCCAGCGGGTTGCCCCACTCGTCCCACTCCCCGACCGTGAGCGGCAGGCTCGGGTCGAGGATCGAGGTGAGCGGGTCCACGAAGGGCACGTCGGCGACGATGCCGGAGAACAGCTCCGGTGCGAGGTTCGCCACCGCGCCGACGAGCAGGCCACCGGCGCTGCCGCCCATCGCGACCAACTGCTGCGGCGTCGTGCGGCCGGCGTCCACGAGATGCTGTGCGACGTCTACGAAGTCGGTGAAAGTGTTGGTCTTCTCCAACTGCTTGCCGTGGTCGTACCAGGCACGCCCCATCTCGCCGCCGCCGCGCACGTGCGCGACCGCGAACACCACGCCGCGGTCCAGGAGCGACAAGCGCGCCACCGAGAACCACGGGTCGAGGGTGGCCTCGTACGAGCCGTAGCCGTACAGCAACGTGGGCGCGGACCCCTCCCCGATGTCCTTGCGGCGCACCACGGACACCGGGACCCGCGCACCGTCGCGGGCGGTGACCCACACCCGCTCCGCGATGTAGCGGGCGGCGTCGTAGCCGGGTACGTCGGCACGCTTGAGCACGATCTGCTCGCCCGTCTCCGGGTCGAGCTCGAGCGCGGTGCCGGGCGTCACGAAGGACTCGTAGGCCAATCGCAGGCGCGGGGCGTCCCATTCGGGGTTCGCGGCGGGCCCGAGGCTGACGAGGTCCTCACCCGGATCCCACTCGAGGAACTCCGGCGCGGCGGTGGCCTCGGCGAGCGCGAGCCGCGGCAGGCCGCCCCGTCGGTACCCGAGAGCGAGACGTCGCGCGTACGCGTCGACATACTCGAGCCGCACGTCGTCGCGGTGCGGGACGAGGACCGCCCACTCCTGCGGAGCGTCGACGGGCGCCGAGGCGAGCTCGAAGTTGATCCCGGTGCGGTTGTGCAGGAAGAGGAACCGATCCTCGCCGTCCAGCACCGCGTGCTCCACGGAGTACTCGACGTCCTCCTCGCGGGGCCGCACCACGCGGAAATCACCGGAGGGATCGGTGGCGTCCAGTACCCAGGTCTCGGAACTCAGGGTCGACGATGCCCAGAGCATGAGGTACTTCTCACTGCGGGTGAGCCCGATCCCCACACCGAAACGCTGATCGGTCTCGTGGAACACGGTGACATCGGCTTCGTTCGAACCGATCTCGTGCCGCCAGATCTTATCAGCGCGCCAGGCGTCGTCGACGGTCGTGTAGAAGAGGTACCGCTCCCCGGTCGGCGTGATCGGGGCCCAGGTGGCGCCGTAGAAGACGTTCTCCACCGTGTCCGCCAGGACCTCTCCGGTCTCGATGTTCCTGATGCGCAGCGTGAACCGCTCGTCGCCATCGGTGTCGAGGGAATAGGCGAGCAGGGCACCGTCGGGCGATACCGAGGCCGCGCCGACCGCGATGTACTCGTGCCCCTCCGCCTCGACGTTGAGGTCGATGAGGACCTGTTCGCCCGGCAGGGACTCCTCGGCGAGCACCGGCGGGGTCCAGTCATCGGGACCGGCGATCGGTGCGCGGCAGTGGATGCCGTACTGCTTCCCCTCGACGGTGCGGGCGAAGTACCAGAACCCGCCACGGCGCTGCGGGACCGACATGTCGGTCTCCTTCGTGTGCGCCTTGATCTCGCCGAAGATCGCCTCACGCAGCGGCTCCTGCGCAGCCGTGGCGGCCTCGGTGTAGGCGTTGTGCGCGCGGAGGTAGTCGAGCACCTCGACGTCGTCCTTATCGGCGAGCCAAGCGTAGTCGTCGATCACGGTGTCGCCGTGGAAGGTCCGCTCCGCGGGAACCTTCTTCGCAACCGGCTGGACCGGCCCGGTCATGCGGCTCCGCCCGGCCAGTCCGCGAAGCTCAGGCCCGCGATGCGCTCGTACGCCTCGATGTAGCGGGCGCGGGTGCGCTCCACCACGTCACCGGGGAGGGGCGGCGGCGGGGTCCCGGCATCGGTCGACCAACCGGACTCCTTGGTGAGCCAGTCACGGACGATCTGCTTGTCGAAGCTGGAGAGCGCCTTCCCCGGTTCGTACAGCGCACCGTCCCAGTAGCGCGAGGAATCGGGCGTGAGCACCTCGTCGGCGAGAAGGAGGTCACCGTCGGAGCTGCGACCGAACTCGAACTTGGTGTCCGCGAGGATGATCCCGCGATCGCGGGCGATGTCGGCACCACGGGCGTAGACGTCGAGGGTGAGCTCGCGCAGCCGCGTCGCCAGCGCGACCCCGACGTCCTGCGCCACCCGCTCGAACGAGACGTTCTCGTCGTGATCGCCCACGGCGGCCTTGGTGGCGGGCGTGAAGATCGGCGGATCGATGCGGCTGCCGTCGACCAGTCCGGCCGGCAGCGGCACGCCGCAGACCTCGCCGTTCGTCCGGTACTCCTTGAGCCCGGAGCCCGTGAGGTAGCCGCGGGCCACGCACTCCACCGGCACCATCTCGAGACGGCGGGTGATGAGCGCGCGGCCGAGCACCGCCTCCGGGATGCGGGGATCGTCCGCCGGGCCCGCCAGGTGGTTCGGCACGCCCAGCGCGTCGAAGAAGAACACGGACATCGCCGTGAGCACGCGCCCCTTGTCGGGGATCGGCGTGTCCAGGATGTAGTCGTAGGCGCTGATCCGGTCGCTCGCGACGAGCAGCAGGTGCTCGTCGTCCACCGCGTACAGCTCGCGGACCTTGCCCGAGTAGATCGGCGTGTATTCGCTCAGTTCAGGACGCACCCCGCCACCCTATCGCCCCGCCGCCGCTCCCCGATTGAACACTGTTACGAACGACAAACCCGCAAGTCGCTGCGAGTAGTAACAGTGTTCAATCGGGGATGGGATCCGATCGGCGAGCTGGTGCGTCCAATTCATATGATGGAACACACTCGGAAGCTACTCGCGGACCGATCAGCACGCGCCGTCCAGACCTCGACCGAATCGGTGATTCGGGGCATTCGCAACGACGGTGGCGCACCACCCACGACCGATGACATTCGAGCCGCACTGATGCTGGCGTATCCGGGGATGGTGTTCTGCTGCTGGAGCGCTGCGGAGTTGCACGGTGTGCCCTACGCGAGCGGGCATCCCCAGGAGATCTGGCTCCCGGAACAACGCCGGCGCAACAATGTCGTGATCCGATGCGGCCATCTCCCAACGGAGGACATCGTGACCGTATCGGGCTGGCCCACAACGAGCGTCGTGCGCAGCGCAGTCGACCTCGGTCGGCTCGTCCGGAACGACGAGGCGGTCGTCGGGATCGATCAGTACATCCGACGCGATCAGGAGGGGAGATCGATCACCACGAAACGTGAGATCCGTGCATATCTCGACACCCACCCCGGACTCTACGGCGGGAAGCGGGTGCGGGCGATCCTCGAGGAAGCGGACTCCGGATCCCAATCTCCCTGGGAGACATACAGTCGACTGGTGGTCCACCGCTCGGGACTCGACCTCTTCCGAACCCAGCAGCCGGTTCCCGGAACGCCGTACCACGTCGACCTCGGTTCCGGCCGGTACCGAGTGGCGATCGAGTACGACGGCGGGTACCACCGCACCGACGAGCAGCAACGCGCCGACGTCATCCGCTGGAACGCGATCACCGGTCAGGGCTGGGGGCTGATCCGCATCACTTCCACGACTCTGCTCACCGGACGCGCGGAGTTCGTGGACCGTGTCGCCCGGGAACTGCGGACGCGAGGGTGGCGCGGACCGTCGCCCACCACTCCGAAACTGACCCTCCCGAGTCGCCCGGTGCGCCGCACCCCGCTCGATTGAACACCGTTACCGACGGAATAACCCCAGGTCGCGATGGGTAGTAACAGTGTTCAATCGGTTAGAGGATGGGTGCGGGGCTGTAGCCGGCGGCGGCGGGGTGCTTCGCGACGAGGGCCTCGACATCGGCGACGACCTGCGCGACCTGGGCCTCCGCCGCGCCGGTGAAGGCCGCGCGGTCCGCGAGCGCGGCATCGAGCTGCGCGCGGGAGAGGCCGAGCCGCGAGTCGCCGGCAAGACGGTCGAGCAGGTCCGGCTCGCGGCCCTCCTCGCGCATCGCGAGCGCCACCGCGACGGCGTGCTCCTTGATGACCTCGTGCGCCGTCTCCCGGCCGACGCCCGCCCGCACCGCGGCCATGAGCACGCGAGTGGTCGCGAGGAAGGGCAGGTACCGATCGAGCTCGTTGGAGATCACCGCGGGGTAGGCGCCGAACTCCTCGAGCACCGTCAGGAAGGTCTCGAAGAGGCCGTCGATCGCAAAGAACGAATCCGGCAGCGCGACACGGCGGATCACGGAGCAGAAGACATCCCCCTCGTTCCACTGCGCGCCGGCCATCTCCGCCGCCATCGAGCCGAAGCCGCGCAGGATCACCGCGAGGCCGTTGACGCGCTCACAGGAGCGGGTGTTCATCTTGTGCGGCATGGCCGAGCTGCCCACCTGCCCGGGCTGGAAGCCCTCGGTGACCAGCTCGTGCCCGGCCATGAGCCGGATCGTCGTCGCGAGGGACGACGGTGCCGCCGCCACCTGGACCAGGGCGCTCACCACGTCGTGGTCGAGCGATCGAGGGTACACCTGGCCCACGGAGACGAAGGACTGCGAGAAGCCCAGGTGCTCCGCCACCCGCGACTCCAGCTCAGCGAGCTTGGCGGCGTCGCCGCCGAGCAGATCGAGCATGTCCTGCGAGGTGCCCATCGGGCCCTTGATCCCGCGCAGCGGGTACCGGCCGATGAGGTCCTCGAGGCGGGCGATCGCGACCAGCAACTCGTTGGCGGCGGACGCGAAACGCTTGCCGAGCGTGGTGGCCTGCGCCGCGACGTTGTGCGAGCGACCCGCCATCACGACCGACGAGTACTGCGCGGCACGCTCGGCGAGCCGGGCCGCCACGGCGACGGCGTGATCGCGCACGTACTCCAGCGACCGGAGCACCTGCAGCTGCTCGACGTTCTCCGTGAGGTCGCGGCTGGTCATGCCCTTGTGGATCTGCTCGAAGCCCGCGAGGTCGCTGAACTCCTCGATCCGCGCCTTCACGTCGTGCCGGGTGATCCGCTCGCGCTCCGCGATCGACGCCAGGTCCACCCGGTCCACGACCTTCTCGTACGCCTCGACGGCACCGTCGGGCACGTCGATCCCGAGGTCGCGCTGCGCCCGCAGCACCGCGATCCACAGTTGGCGCTCCAGCACGATCTTGTACTCCGGCGACCACAGCTCGCGCATGCGCGGGCTGGCGTAGCGGTTGGCGAGGACATCGGGGATGCGGGGGGCGACGCTGGGAGTGCTCACACCCCGATTCTCTCATGCAGCGATTGCCGTCCCCACCGGCGGACATTCGCCGCTTCGAACGGGGGCATCAGCATTCGGACATTGCCCGGAATCGCCCCGGATGGGCTACTTGAGCAGTGCTGTGTGACGCCGAGCACACACCCGACCGATGGAGACACCATGTCGATAGCGACGCCACCCACCCAGGACGTACCGGTGGGCGCACCGTCGGACAGCCGGACCCGAGCCTGGGGCCTGACCGGAATGCTGGTGGTCCTGTACATGCTCAGCTCCAGCGACAAGGCCGTGTTCGGCCTGATCACGGTGCCGCTGCGCGAGGAGCTGGGCCTCACCGCCACCCAGATCGGCCTCACCGGCAGCCTGTTCTTCCTCGCCTACGCGCTGGGCAGCTTCCTCGCCGGGCCGCTGAACCGCCGGTTGGGGCTGAAATGGGCGATCGCGCTCATCGCGATCCTGTGGGCGGTCGTCCTGCTGCCGCTGGTGCTGTGGGCCGCGTTCGCGGTGCTCCTGATCAGCCGGACCGCACTCGGCGTGGCGGAAGGCCCCGCCTCCGCCCTCCAGCACACCGCCGCGTACTCGTGGCACGCCCCGAACCGGCGCGGCCTCCCCGGCGCGATGATCACCTCCGGCACCACGCTGTCGAAGATCCTCGTGGTCCCCGCGCTCGCGTTCGTGATGCACAGCTACGGCTGGCGGGCGACCGTCCTGGTGCTCGCCGCGGCGTCGATCCTCTGGGTCGGGCCGTGGCTGCTCGCCTGGCGTCCCGGCCCCTACCTCACGCGGGGCCGGGCCGACGGTGCTCCGGCTTCGGCGGAGCCCTCGGTGCCGTGGCGGCAGATCATCCTGTCCCGCACCTTCATCGGTGGTGTGTGCGCGGTGATCCCCGCCTACATCCTGATCTCGGTGGTGCTGCAGTGGCTGCCCTCGTACTTCGAGAAGGGCCTCGGCTACTCGCAGCTGCAGTCCGGCTGGATGTTCGCCTTCCCCAGCTTCGTCGGGCTCGGCACCCTGCTCGTCGGCTCGTACCTGAGCGACTGGGCGGTGTCGCGGGGTGCGTCGGTCCGCCTGGTCCGGATGTGGATCCCCGCCGCAGCCGTCCTCGCCGCCGGCGTCCTCCTGCTCGCGCTGGGGTCGATCGATTCCCGGCCGGCCACCGTCGCCGCGATCTCCGTCGCGTACGGCCTGGGCATCGCGGTGTTCCCCCAGTTCACGGCGACCATGTCCGAGATCTGCCCGCCCCGCCAGCTCGCCGGGACGCTCGGCGCCTTCCTCGCGCTGCAGTCGATGGGCGGCGTCATCGGTCCGCTGGCGACCGGGGTGATCCTCGATCACGCGCCCAACGCGATCGCCGGGTACGAGGCGTCGTTCCGCTACATCGGTGTAGCCGCCGCGGTCCTCGCCGTCGCATCCATCCTGCTCGCCGCGCCCGCTCGGGACCGGGCCCGGAACCGTCCCCTCGCGCGGTGAGTCAGCGACCGGCGACCTCGACCACCGCCCGCCCGGCGGCGTCGAGGCGGCGCGCGTCGTACACCAGCCCGTAGGCGGCCCCCGGCGCCTGCACCACCTCGTGCACGTCCACCCCCGGCGGGAGGTCGTCGACCTGCGTCCGCTCGAAGATGGCGCCGCAGACCCCCGCCTCGACCAGGGGCAGCCAGCCCTCGCGCGGCCCCATCACCACACCGACGTCCGGCTGCCGGGAGCCCGATCCGAGCATCGCGGCGAAGGCCTCGCCGATCGCGTAGGACGTCGCAGGGGCCAGGACCATCGGCACGGGCGGCAGGTTCCCCAGGTCGACGGGGCCGGGCGGAACCTTCGCTTCGACCGGGAAGGCGACGACCATCTCGTGCACGCCGAGCGGAAGCTCGGCCAGGCCGTCGACGCCCATCGGCAGGTGCGTGAGCAGAAAGTCGACGTGGCCGGACGCCAACTGTTCCGCCGCGCCGATCGCGGGCCAGTCCAGCGAGACGATCCGAACGCGCACCCGGGGATGCTCGCGGCGCAGCCGGATCACCACGTCGGAGAGCGCCGAACCCGCGAGCGGCGCGAACACCCCGATGACGACGGTTCCGGTGAGGTCACCCGGGGCGGAATCGATCTCGGCCGTCAGCCCGCGGGCCGCCCGCACCACCTCCCGCGCCGGACCGATGAGGGCGAAGCCCGCGGACGAGGGCTTCATCCCGCGATCGAGGCGGTGGAACAGACGCACGCCCAGTTCCGTCTCGAGCGTGCTGACCGCGGCCGAGACGGTCGGCGGCGCGACGGACAGCAACGCGGACGCGCCCGCGACGCCACCGTTGTCGACCACCGCGAGGAAGTACTCCAGCTGTCGGATCTCCATGGCCGCTCAGTCCTTGGGTCGGGTCGCGCCGGACAGGGTGACGAAGGCGCTCGCCGCCGGCGAGAGCCGGTCCGAGCGGCGCACCACCATGGGCCGCCGCACGAGGGGCGGATCGAGGGAACGCGTGATCGCGCCACGCATCCGCTGCGCGGCGACGCGGCGAGTGGCAATGGTCACTCCTAGACCCGCATCCACGAGCCGCCAGGTCGCGAGTGGGAGGGAGCAGTCCACCACGACGTTGGGCGCCTCTTCGTCGTTCCGCGCGGCGGGCCCGGCGGCCCGCAGCAGGGGAAGCTCCGCCGCGTCCAGGATGAGGGGCAGCTGCGCCGCGGTCTCGCGGGCCACCGGGTCGGGAAGCGCGCCGAGCAGGCTCGGGAGGCCGACCAGGACGCTCTCCTGCCAGGGCAGCGCCAGGTCCGTCGCTGCGCGGCCCTCGGCACCGTCGACGACGCCGAGCTCCGCGACGCCGGATCGGACCGCGTCCCGGGCGAGCTGACCCGACTGCACGTCGTGCACGACGACCCGGACGTCCGGATACCGGCGCCGGAACCGGGCGACCAGGTGCACCAGTGGATCGACCGTGAACGCCGAGTACGTGACCAGATCGAGCCTGCCGCCCTCCAGCCGGAGGACGCGTTGCGCACCTGCGGCGGCACCGTCCAACTGCTCCAACAGCGAGCGGGCCGCGGGGACCAGCCGCCGCCCGACCTCGGTCAGCTCGAACGGCCGACGGACGAACAGGTCCGCCTCCACGCGGCTCTCGAGCTTGGCGATCGCCTGGGACAGGGCGGGCTGAGACAGGTACAGCGCCGGTGCCGCGGCGCTGATACCACCGTGCTCGACGACGGCGAGGAAGTAGCGCAGCAGGTACGCCTCGACCGGCGCGGCCGACTCACTCATTGCTCCACCGTACGAGCGTCAGGGTAGGACCGGTGCCAGATCGTCGACGACGGTGGCGAGGGCGTCGCGGATCGCGCGGTTGACGTCGGCGCCCGGCGTGGTGAAGGCCGCGAGAGCGGCACCGTCCTCGATGGCCATCAGTCGGTCCACGCAGGGCCTGTCGGCCCGCCGCCCGGACCTGTCGAGCACCTCGGCGTGCAGGTCCGCCAGCACGTTCCGCGTCTGCGCCTGCAGCCGGGTGAGCTCGGGGTCCCGTGTGCACAGCACCAACCGCTCGTACCGGGAGACCAGGGCGCCGCGCTCGGCCTCCGTATCGGACGCGAAGAACACCGCCGCCAACAGTTTCGACAGCGCCGCATCGCCCCGGCGCCGCCTGCTGACCGCGCCGACCCGCCCGCGGATCGCGGCGGTGTCGAGCTCGCCCGCGTAGGCCACGGCGTTCGACAGCAGGTCGCCCAGGGACTCGAAGTAGTACGTCGTGGCGGCGAGCGGGATGTGTGCGCGGTGCGCCACCGCGCGGTGCCGGACCGATTCGAAGCCGCCCTCGACGAGAAGTTCCCCGGCCGCCGCCACAAGGGCCGCGCGCCGGCGCTCACCCTTGGGCGTAGTCGCGGCTGTCATCTGAGACATGCTGCCAGCACGCCCCGCCCGGGCAGTGCTTTTCGACCAAATCGTCCGACGTCATCGTCGAAGACGAGCACAAATGCGCTACTGTAACGCCTGGTATCCGATATCCGTCCGGAAGTGGCTGCCAGGCAGCTTGATCCGGTCGAGCTTGGCGTACGCGTCCGCGCGGGCCGCCGCGAGGTCGTCGCCGACGCCGACCACGTTGAGCACGCGGCCGCCGTTGGAGACCAGTCGGCCCTCGCCGTCGAGGGCCGTGCCCGCGTGGTAGATCCCCGCGCCGTCGGCACCGGTGATGACATCGCCCTTACGGGGCGACGCCGGATAGTTCTCGGCGGCGAGCACCACGGTGATCGCGGCACCGTCGCGCCAGCGGAGCGGGGGCAGCGCGCCCAGGGTTCCCGTGGCGGTCGCGTTCAGCGCCTCGCCCACAGGCGAGATGAGCAGGCTCAGCACGGCCTGCGTCTCGGGGTCGCCGAAGCGGCAGTTGAACTCGACGACGGCCGGGCCGTCGGATCCCATCGCGAGGCCGGCGTAGAGCAGGCCCGAGAAGGGCACTCCGCGCCGCACCATCTCGCGCGCGACGGGGCGCACGACGGTCTCGACGATCTCGTCGACCGCCCCCTCGGCGAGCCACGGGAGCGGGGCGTAGGCGCCCATTCCGCCGGTGTTGGGGCCGGTGTCGCCGTCGCCGACGCGCTTGTGATCCTGCGCGGGCAGCAGCGGCACCACGTCCTCGCCGTCGACGAGGCAGAACAGGGAGACCTCGGGACCATCCAGGAAGGACTCGAGAAGGGCCGGCCGGCCGGACTCGATGAGGTCGGCGGCGTGGGCGCGCGCGGCGGCGCGATCGGCGGTGACGACGACGCCCTTCCCCGCGGCGAGGCCGTCGTCCTTGACCACCCAGGTGGGACCGAACCGGTCCAGGGCCGCGTCGATCGACGCCGGACTGTCGACGATCTCGCTGCGCGCGGTGCGGACGCCGGCGGCGTCCATGACGTCCTTGGCGAAAGCCTTGGAGCCCTCGATCTGCGCGGCGGCGGCGGACGGGCCGAAGACGGCGATGCCGCGTGCGCGGACCGCGTCAGCGACGCCGAGGACGAGCGGCACCTCCGGTCCGATCACGACGAGGTCGGCGGCGAGGCGCTCGGCCAGGGCCGCCACCTCGTCGCCCGAGGACGCGTCGACCTGGTGATTGGTCGCGATCGCCGCGGTGCCCGGATTCCCGGGGGCCGCATGCAGCTCGGTGACCTGCGGGTCACGGGCCAGCGCGTCGAGGAGGGCATGTTCGCGGCCGCCGGTGCCGATGACGAGTACTCGCACCGTCATGACACTACCGGGCACCTCCACTAGCCTGGTCCCATGGCATCCGTGTTCTCGAAGATCATCGCCGGCGAGCTCCCCGGACGGTTCGTGTACCAGGACGATTCCGTGGTGGCGTTCCTGACCATCGCGCCGCTCACGCAGGGCCACGTGCTGGTGGTGCCCCGCGCGGAGGTGGACAACTGGGAGTCCATCGACGACGAGCTGTGGGCGCATCTCAACGGCGTCGCGCGCAGGCTGGGCCGTGCCGTCAAGCGCGCCTTCGACGCTCCGCGCGCGGGCCTGATCGTCGCCGGCTTCGAGATCCCGCACCTGCACCTGCACGTCTTCCCCGCGTACGGCCTCACCGACTTCGACTTCACCAGCGTCGATCCGAACCCGTCGGCCGAGTCGCTGGACGAGGCGCAGACCAGGATCGTCGAGGCGCTCGCGGCCGAGTAGGGATCAGCGCGGCAGGCGCACCGTGAAGGTCGCGCCCTCCCCGGGGGCGGTCTCGACGGTGACGGTGCCCCCGTGCCGCTCGACGATGCCCTGCACGATCGACAGCCCGAGGCCCGCGCCGCCGCTGCCGCGACTGCGCGAGGAGTCGGTGCGGTAGAACCGCTCGAAGACGCGCGCGGCCTCGTCGGGATCCATGCCCTCCCCCGTGTCCGCGACCGACAGCACCACCGCGCCGGCTTCTGCGGCCACCCGCACGCGTACCGAGGCGTCGTCGGGCGTGTGCCGCAACGCGTTCGAGACCAGGTTGGTGATCACCTGGTGCAGCCGGTCCCGGTCGCCGGTGAGGTCGACGGTGCCCGGGCCCGGGGTGCCGGGGCCCGGCACGGCAGGACCCTGGCCGGCCTCGACGACGAGCTCGATGTCGCGGCCCGGCTCACGGGCCTGTGCGGCATGGACCACGTCGTCGGCCACAGCCACCAGGTCGACGGCGTCCTCGGCCAGCGGCCGCCGCGCGTCGAGCCGGGCCAACATCAGCAGATCCTCGACGAGCAGGCCCATCCGCTGCGCCTCGGACTCGATGCGCGACATGACGAACTCGGTGTCGTCGGTCGCGCCCTGCCGGTAGAGCTCGGCGAAGCCGCGGATCGACGTGAGCGGCGTGCGCAGCTCGTGCGAGGCGTCGCCGACGAACCGGCGCATCCGCTCCTCGTCGGCGCGGGCGTGCTCCTCCGAGGCCGCGACGCGGTCGAACGAGTCCTGGACCTGATGCAGCATCGTGTTGATCGAGGTCGAGAGGCGGCCCACCTCGGTGTGCGGGGGCGCCTCGGGCACACGCCGAGTGAGGTCACCCGCGGCGATCGCCTCCGCCGTCGCCTCGACCTCCTCCAGCGGCCGCAGCGACCGCCGCACCACCAGGTAGCCGAGCCCGCCCGCGACGATGAGCACGCCGCCGCCGATGAGCAACTCGAGCGCGACCATCGCGCGCAGCGTCGACTCGACCTCCGAAAGCGTCACGGCCACGTAGGCGACGCCGTACTGCGAGCTCGACTGCACCACGCGCCACTGCGGCCCCTTCCCGCCGACCGATCGCACCGTGACGGCGTCGCCCTGCAAATCGTCGAGCCCCGACAGGTCGGGGCCCTCCGTGAAGTCGGGGTTGCTGATCTGCAGCTGCGTCCCGTCGGGAAGGAAGACGGCCAGATAGAAACGGGTGGGCGGGGGCTTTCCGCCGCGGACGGGCTCGGGCAGGTTGGGCTTCGGCCGGGCCCAGGTATCGGCGGCCTGCCGCAGCGTCTGGTCCTCCCGAGACAGCAGGCGGTCCTGCATCGCCGCGGTCAGCGCCGTGCCCGAGGCGAGCAGGCCGAGGAAGACCAGCCCCACCACCAGCGCGACGAGGGAGAAGCGCAGCGGGACCCGGGACGCGAGGCCGGTGCGTGAGCCCACCGCGCGCCTACCGGGGTTCGCGCAGCACGTAGCCCACGCCGCGCAGCGTGTGGATCAGGCGGGTCTCGCCGGTGTCGACCTTGCGTCGCAGGTACGAGACATAGGACTCGACGACGTTGACGTCACCACCGAAGTCGTAGTGCCACACGTGATCCAGGATCCGCGGCTTCGACAGCACGACGCCCGCGTTGACCATGAAGTACCGCAGGAGGGTGAACTCGGTCGGCGAGAGCGACACCAGCTCCCCCGCCTTCCACACCTCGTGGGTCTCGTCGTCGAGCTCCAGGTCGGCGAAGGTCAGCCGCGTGGACGCCTCGCTCTCGCCGAAGCCGCTGCGGCGCAGCAGGACGTTGATCCGGGCCACCACCTCTTCGAGGCTGAACGGCTTGGTGACGTAGTCGTCGCCGCCGAGTGTGAGACCGGCGACCTTGTCCTCGATCGAGTCCCGAGCCGTGAGGAACAGCGCCGGCGCCTCGACGCCGTCCTGGCGCAGCCGCTTGAGCAACCCGAGCCCGTCCATCCCCGGCATCATGATGTCGAGCACCATGACATCCGGGCGGAAGGCGCGCACCTTGTCGAGCGCGGCCGGCCCGTCCGGGGCCACGGCCACGTCGAAGCCCTGGAACTTGAGGCTGACCTGCAGCAGCTCCCGGATGCTCTGTTCGTCATCGACGACGAGCACGCGGGGGATGGGTTCGTCTTTCACGCTGGACACCACGCCATCGTGCACCGTGCGGCGCCCAGGACTCTGACGACTCGCTGGCAGTTCCCTGTGAACGCTTCCGTGAACGGCGCCGGTCAGCGCAGTGCGGCGAGGATCTCCGGCGTGACCGGATCGACGTCGGCGGCCTCCGGATGCTTGATCACGTACTTCTTGACCAGCGGACACACGGGGACGACGTGCCTGCCCGCCGCACGGGTGTCGGCGAGCGCATCGCGGATCAGGATGGAGCTGAGCCCACGCCCACCGAACTGCTCGAACACCTCCGTGTGCGGGAAGATCCGCTGTTGCTCGCCGTGATCGATGAACAGGGTGAATCCCGCGAGCTCGCCGCCCACGGCGACCTCGTAGCGGCCCTCGGCGTCGTTCCGGGCGACGGTGACGGCGTCCTGGGAATCGGCGGTGCTGTCGGTCATCGTGTGCTCCTCTTTCGCGGCTTCAAGCGGGTGGTGGGCAACGGCGGCGCGGGCAGGTACTGATCGTCCCGCCAACCGCTCACCTCGCCGAAACGCACGGACCGCGCCTCCCATTCCGCGCGGAACCCGACGATCTCCTCGTGGCTGCGGCCGACGAAGTTCCACCACATCACGATGTCCTCGTCGAACGGCACGCCGCCCAGCAGGATCACACGGGCGGGCCGGTCGGTCGGGTTGTGCAGCCGGAGGCCCCCGAGACCCGGACCCGCGTAGCCGAGGTCACCCCTGGTGAGGGTCACCCCGTCGAACAGGAGACGCTCCGTGTCCAGCAGGACGCCGTGCTCGAACTCTTCGTTCACGGCCATCGCGACGCGCGCGCCCGGCTCGAGATGGATCTCCGCGCCGAGCAACGGCGTGGCGGTGGTGATCTCCGCGGAACTGCCCGCGAGCTCGCCGATGAAGACCTTGACGGTGCCACCCGGACCGTCGGGGCGCACATCGGGGAGCGTCACGACGGGCGGCACGTAGTGCTGGAAGCCGTTGTGGGCGTTCCGCGCCCGGTCCGGCAGTGCGAGCCACAGCTGCACCCCGTGGAGCATCGTGGTCTCGGGGGTGGACACCTCGGAGTGGCTGATGCCGGAGCCGGCGGACATCAGGTTGAGCTCGCCGGGCAGGACGGGCGCCTCGACGCCCGCGCTGTCACGGTGCTCGATCTCGCCCTCGAACAGCCAGCTCACGGTCTGCAGACCGGTGTGCGGATGGGGCGGGACGTTCATCCCGCCCGAGCGGTCCACCTCGTCGGGGCCGTAGTGATCGGCGAAGCACCAGGCGCCGATCATCGAGCGCTCGTGCGTGGGGAGGGTACGCCGCACCGTCATCGCCCGGGGTCCGCCGAGGGGAACCTCCCGGGCCTCGATCACCTCCACCCCGGCTGCGGGGGCCGGCCCGTTCGCAGAGGCCCCGCACTCGACCTCTTCGGGCGCACGGTCGACGTTGCTCATAGCCGCTAGCCTAGTGCCATGCCAGCGCAGAGAGTGCGGATCGACAAGGCCTCACCCCGGATCTACAAGCAGCTGATCGCGGTCTCCGCCGAGGTCGCCGCGGCCGCGGAGGCCGCCGGGATCGGCCGCAGTGTCATCGAATTGGTGAACCTGCGCTGCTCGCAACTCAACGGCTGCGCGTACTGCTTGAACCTGCACGCGCAGGCCGCGCGCGCGGCGGGTGTCAGCGACCAGCAGCTCGACGTGCTGGCCGCCTGGCGCGAGGCCCCCGGCCTGTTCGGCGACTTGGAGCGGGCCGCGCTCGAGATCGCCGAGCTGGTGACCTCGCTGCCGCCGCACCATGCCGCGGACATCGCCTACGACCGCGCCACCGACATCCTCGACGAGGAACAGGCGTCCGTACTCATCTGGGCCGCGGTCACGATCAACGCGTTCAACCGCGTGTCCGTGGTCAGTGGGTACGAGGTGCGGCACCGCGGCTGATCCGCGGTCCGACGGTGCGCCGCTCCGTCGGGGGCCGGTCACGGGGCACGAGGATGCGAACTGATCGCGAGGCTCTCCGATCCTGTCCGCCGTGGACAGGCCACGCCCCGGGCGGCGGGAACGGTTCCCGTCAGATCGCGGGTTCGTACGAGATCTGGTAGCCGTTCGGGGCGACGACGGCGAGGCCGCGGCCCACGTCGAGGCGATAGGTGTAGCCGTTGTTGACGGCGCTGTAGGACGAGCCGTTCGACCACACGACGGGCGCGGTCACGGCGAGGCCGTTGACCTTGCCGAAGCCGCGGTACTCGGTACGGCCGTCTCCCTGCCAGCGGCAGATCGACGCGCTGGAGCTGGGCGTCTCGATGTGGGCGATCGTGGTCTGGTGGACGTCGCACGGGTTCGGCGACGCGTTCGCCGCTCCGGGTGCGATGAGGGCGATGCCGGCTGCTGCGGCGACCGCTGCGGTCACGGTGACGGTCCTGGTGATCATGACGACTCCTCCGTCGTGCGGGTGTGCGCTTACTCCTCCACGGTGCACCCCGGTCCTTAAGCCTCGCTCAACATCCACTGAACCAGTCGCCGGCGTGCCCGGTCCGGTGGGCGCGGCCCTGCGCCTCCGACCGGGTGCGGCCGCACGGTTCCGCACACCTCCGCCCCGGGGCGGATGCCGCGCACCGTCGGGCGTGGTTGGGTGAGTGCATGACGGTACGGATCACGGAGTTCACCAGGTCGGGGCTGGTCTTCCCGGTCGTCGACAGCGGACCGATCGACGGGGAGATCGTGGTGCTGCTGCACGGCTTCCCGCAGACGCCCACGTCCTGGGCGGCCGTGTCGGAACATCTGCACGGGCGGGGGTACCGCACCGTCGTCCCGTGGCAGCGCGGGTACGCGCGCACGGCGACCCCGCCCCGGCGCTGGCAGTACCGCAGCTCCGAGCTGGCGGCGGACATCGCCGCGCTGCTGGAGCGCACCGGCCCGGCGCACCTGGTCGGGCACGACTGGGGCGCGTCGACGGCCTGGCTGACCGCCGCCACCTACCCGGAGCTGGTGCGCACGCTCACCGCGGTGTCCGTGCCGCACCCGCTCGCTTTCCTGCGGGCGTTCCTCCGCTCGGACCAGGCGTTGAAGTCGTACTACATGTTCCTGTTCCAGATCCCGGCCGTGCCGGAGCTGCTGGCCCGCCGCTTCCCCGGGCGGTTCGAGGCCTTCCTCCGCGGCAGCGGCATGCCCGACGGGGCGATCGGCACCGTCGTCGACGAGGTGCTGGCGCCGGGGCTGCTCGGCGGCGGCCTGAACTACTACCGCGGCATGCCCTTCACCGCGGTGAAGCCGGGCGCGGGCACGCGGATCGGCTGCCCCGTGACCTATGTCTGGAGCACCGACGACATCGCGCTCAGCCGCGCCGGCGCCGAGCTCGCCGGGGAGTACGTGGACGGGCCGTACCGGTTCGTCGTGCTCGACGGGGTGAGCCACTGGATCCCCGATGAGCGGCCGGAGCAGCTCGCGGGGCTCATCGCGGACAACGCCGCACACGTGTGACGAGTCGGTGACGGGCGGCACGCGGATCTCGACGCGTCGCCCGGCGCCGGTCACGATGGACCCATGCGCGTACTCCTCACCGGCGCCGCCGGGTTCATCGGCTCGCACATCTCCGACCTGCTCGGCGAGAGCGGCGGGCACGAGGTCGTCGGCATCGACGCGATGCTCCCCCAGGCGCACGACACGGACGCCACCCCCGACGGCGTACGGCGGCTCGACCTCCTCGACGCCCGGGGCCTCGACGACGCGCTGCGCGGCGTGGACGTGGTCTGCCACCAGGCCGCCGCGGTCGGCGCCGGCGTGGACGCCGCGGACGCACCGCTGTTCGCCACCAACAACGACCTGGGCACGGCCGAGCTGCTCGCCGCGATGGCCCGGGTCGGCTGCCGCCGCCTGGTATTGGCCTCGTCGATGGTCGTGTACGGCGACGGTGCCTTCGTCGACGCCGAGGGGCGGCCCGCGAAGCCGCTGCCGCGCACCGTCGACGACCTGCGGGCCGGACGGTTCGAGCGGATCCTGCCCGACGGCACCGTCGCGCGATGGGCCCTGACGGACGAGGACACGCCGATCGACCCGACCGGCCTGTACGCGGCCTCCAAAGCGGCGCAGGAGTTCTACGCCGCGGCGTGGGCGCGGGCGACCGGCGGTTCGGTGATCGCGTTGCGCTACCACAACGTGTACGGACCGCGGATGCCGCGCGACACCCCCTACGCGGGGGTGGCGTCGATCTTCCGCTCCGCGCTGGCCGCCGGGCGTGCGCCGCGCGTCTTCGAGGACGGTCGGCAGACCCGGGACTTCGTGCACGTGCGCGACGTGGCCCGGGCCAACCTCCGCGCGCTGCAGGCGGATCCGCAGGTTCCGTTCCGCACCTACAACGTGTGCTCGGGCGTCCCGGTCACGATCGGGGAGGTCGCGCGGATCCTCGCCCGCGACACCGCCGGCGCCGCCGAGCCCGTGGTGACGGGCGAGTTCCGCGCCCCCGACGTGCGGCACATCGTGGCCGACCCCGCCCGCGCCGCAGCGGAACTCGGATTCACGGCGGCGATCGGGCCCGAGCGCGGACTGGCCGAGTTCGCTACCGCTCCCCTCCGCTGAGCCCGCCCGGGAGCCGCACCTCGAACCGGGCGCCGCGCCGCAGGTTCGCCGCGACGACGGTGCCCCCGTGCACGTCCACGAGACCCCGCGCGATGGCCAGCCCCATCCCGGTGCCCGCCGGGAGCCCATCGGTGTTCACGGGCGACCGGTGCGCGGTACCGCGGTAGGCGAGGTCGAAGATCCGCTCCAGGTCGACCTCGGCGATGCCCGTACCCGTGTCGTCCACGCGGAGCACCACTTCCTCGCCGTCGCGACGAACGGCGATCGTCACCGCGCCGCCCGCCGGCGTGTGGGCGAGGGCGTTGAGCACGAGGTTGCGCAGGATCCGGGCCAGCGCCGATACCCCGACGGGGGCCGGGACCGGCTCGGGCGCATCGAGTTCCAGTGTCACCTGGGCCCGCGTCGCGACCTGCGCCAAGCCCGCGCGGACCTCGTCCGCGACCTCCCGCACGTCGATCGTCTCGAGGTCCAGGGTGAGCGCACCGGAATGGATCCGGGACATCTCGAACAGGTCGTCGACCATGGCCGAGAGCCGCACGGTCTCCCGGTCGATCCGCTCCGCGAACTCGGTCACGTCGTCGGGTTCGGTGACCACCGCGTCGCGCAGCGCCTCCGACATGGCGCGGATCCCGGCGAGCGGCGTCCGCAGGTCGTGGCTCACCCACGCGACGAGTTCGCGGCGCGCCGCCTCGGCCGCCCGCTCCTGCTCGCGGATCTGCCTCTCCCACACCGTGCGCCGGGCCTGGAAGCGTCCGAGCGCGACCGCCGCCGGCACCGCGACCACGAGCACGGCGCCGAGCACCGTCACAGTGCGGGTGAAGTCGGCGGTGAACATGAACCCGCTGACCCCGATCACCCCCGACAGCACGGCGAGCACCGGGATCAGCACGAGGATCACCATCGACATCTGCAGCGACATGCGCCGCGCTCGCCACAGGACGAGCGCCCCGGCCAGCACCACCGGCGCCGACCACAGCAACGCGAGCAGCGCGATCTTCAGCACGTCAGGCATCGTCGTCCTCCGCACCGGCGCCCCAGCGATAGCCGCGGCCCCACACCGTCTCGATCCGGTGCTCCGCACCGAGCTTGGCGCGCAGGCGCTTGACGTGGACCGTCACCGTCGACAGGTCGCCGAACTGCCAGCCCCAGACCTGCTCGAGGAGGTCCTCGCGGCTGAACACCTCGCCGGGGTGGGCGAGGAAATGCGCCAGCAGGTCGAACTCGCGGCGCGTCGTCGACACCACGCGGCCGTGCACGGTGGCGACGCACGCCGCGGTGTCGACGGTGACCGCGCCCTCGCTGACCGCGGCCGCCGGCTCCTGGTGCGCGCGACGCAGCACCGACGCGACGCGCAGCGCCAGCTCACGGGGGCTGAAGGGCTTGGTGACGTAGTCGTCGGCGCCCGCGGCGAGGCCCGTGACCCGATCGTCCTCCTCGCCGAGGGCGGTGAGCAGGATCAGGGGCAGGTCGTTGCGCGCGCCGGCCGCGCCCGCGCGGACCCGCCGGCACAGCTCGATACCGTCCGGGCCGGGCATCATCACGTCGAGCACCGCCAGGCGCACCCGCCCGCCGGCGAGGTGCTCGGCGGCCGCCGCACCGTCGGCGACGACGGACGTGGGCAGGCCGTCCCGCTCGAGATAGCGACGCACGACATCGCTGACCAGCGGGTCGTCGTCGGCGATGAGCACGTACCGATCGTCGTTCACACCCTGCTCCCTCCATCGCTTACTGGTAGATCAGCACCGTGTGCGCGACGAGCAGCGCGCCCGCCGCCTGCGCCGCGAGCCACGCGCTCGCGATCGCGTCACTGCGTCCGTACCAGAGCATTCCCGCTCCCGCGGCGATCCACACGGTGAACGGCAGCCAGATCCGCTCGACCTCGGCCTTGCTGAGCGCGGAGAGGTCCGCGGCGAGCACCATCACGGCCGCACCGGCGGCGAGCGCGAGGAGCGCACCGGGGGTTCCGCGCAGGGGCCGCCGGAGTGCGCCGAGCGCACCCGGGACCCGGCCGAGTCCGGCGGCGCCCGCGACGCCGAACGCGCACGCCGCGGCGGCGAGGTTCGCCCAGCCCCAGTAGGCGAAGGGCCGGAAGGACGCAATGCCCTGGTAGTAGCGCAGCACCACGCCGTGGTAGCCGTCGAGCCACCAGAACCCGGCCAGCGCGAACAGCCCGACCACCGCCAGGGCCGCCGGGACCGCGGTGAGCAGCGGGCGGGGATTCCGGGCGATGACCAGCACCGTCACCGCCATCACGCCCAGGAGGATCAGGCCGTAATTGAGGAAGACCGCCCAGCCCAGGACCAGTCCCGCGAGCACGCCGAAGGCCACCGCGCGTCGGCCGTGGGAGACCGCCGCGGCCGCCAGCGCCGCGATGCCCCAGGCGGCCGTGCCCGCGAAGTAGGCGTCGCCCGACGGGGCCAGCCACAGCGCGCCCGGGAACAGCGCCAAGAAGGGCGCGCTGCACCGGGCGATCTCCTCCGTGCCGAGCGTGCGGATCGTGAGCAGGACCGCCGCCGCGGCCGAGGCGCCGGCGGCGGTGCAGAACAGCGCGGCCCAGGTACCGCCGCCCAGGCCGATCCGGTCGAGCCCGACGAAGGTCAGCAGCGCCCCCGGCGGGTGGCCCGAGACGTGCACCGTCCACGAATCGGGCTGGTGGTCCGGGATCCGGCGGGCGAACTCGCCGACCGCGGCGCCCACATCGGCGCGGGCCCCCGGGACCTCGTGCAGGTACTGGTCGTACCCGGTGAGCTTCGTCGCGAAGCGCTGCCATCCGGCGACGGTGCCCAGGCTCAGGGCCCAGACGAACAACACCGCCGAGGTGAGCGCGACGAGCCGTCCGAAGGACAGGCGCCGGGCCAGCGGGGCACCCCACAGCACGACGACGAGCGCGATGACCACGGCGGGAACGGTGCCGGGACCGGCGTGCAGGCGGAACCTCCCGAACAGCGGCGCGGACTCGGCGACCAGGCGCATGCGGAACCCGACGTCGAACAGGTGCGGGACGATCACCGCCGCCGCGACCAGGACCACCGCGCCCGCGGCCCACGCCGGGTCACCGCGCGCTGGACCGCGGGACGTGCGACGCGCGGCGCCGCGGGACGCGGCCGGTTCACTCGGCATGGCATCGACGGTATCGACGGACCCGCGTCGCCGATAGCCCGAACTGCGCCGGCCGGCACACCGTCATACTTTCGTCATCGGGAACGCCTGGCCCGAGCGCCGTCGCGTTCCTAGCGTGAGAACCATGACGGAATTCGAGCCGGGTACGGTGACCGTGGTGATCCCATGCCGGGACGAGGCGGCATCGGTGGGACTCGTGATCACCTCCCTACCACCGGGATTCACGGCACTCGTGGTCGACAACGGCTCCACCGACGGCACCGCCGAGGTAGCGCGACGGGCGGGTGCCGAGGTCATCGTCGAGCCGCGGCCCGGGTACGGCAGCGCCGTCCATGCCGGGGTCCTCGCAGCGCGGACGGAACTCGTGTGCACCCTCGATGGCGACGGATCCTTGGACCCCCGCGAGCTCGCACCGCTGGTCGACGCCGTGCGCGCCGGCGCGGACCTCGCGGTCGGAAGGCGCCGCCCCGCCTCTCCCGGCGTGTGGCCGTGGCACGCCCGGGTGGGATCGGCGCTCGTCGCCGCGCGCCTGCGCGGGCGGTACGGGCTGCCCGTGCACGACATCGGTCCGATGCGCGCCGCGCGCCGCGACGCCCTGCTGGGACTCGGCGTCGCGGATCGGCGGTCGGGCTACCCCGTCGAACTGCTTGCGCGCGCCGGCGCCGCCGGCTGGCGGGTGATCGAGCGGCCGGTCCACTACGGCCCCCGCACGGGTGGGCGCTCCAAGGTCTCCGGGTCGCTGCGCGGCACGGTCCTGGCCACCGGCGACTTCCTGCGAGCGGCGCGATGAGCACCGTGCTGGTGGTGGCCAAGGCGCCCGTCCCCGGCCTGGTGAAGACGCGACTGACCTGCTCGTACAGCTCCGTTGACGCGGCCCGGATCGCCGCCGCCGCTCTCCGCGACACCCTGACCGCGGCGCTCGCCGTTCCCGGCACCCGGTGCGCCGTAGCGCTCGGCGGGCGGCTCGAGGACGCCGTCGACGGCTCCGGCCTGCGCCGGCTGTTCGACCGCTGCGACGTGTTCGGGCAGTCGGAGGGCGGGCTCGCCGAGCGGCTCGTCGCGGCACACCGCCGCGCCGCCGAGCTCGGCGACGGCCCCGTCCTGCAGATCGGCATGGACACCCCGCAGGTCCGGCCCGAGCTGCTCGCGCTCGGCCTCGAGGCGTCCCGACGGTCCGCCGCACTCGGCCCCGCTGAGGACGGCGGGTGGTGGGCGCTCGGGGTGCCGGAGGGGGCGGCGGACCGCCTGGCCTGCCTGCTGGCCGTCCCGATGTCGACCGCATCGACCGGCTCGCGCACGCGGCGGGCGCTCGCCGATGCCGGGCTCGTCCCTCAGGAACTACCGGAGCTGCGCGACGTGGACCGGCCCGACGACGTCCGTGCGGTGGCCGCCGCGTGCGCTCCGGACTCGTGGTTCCGTCGGACCGCGGAAACCCTCCGCGCAGAGCAGGAGCGGTGCGCGTGACCGCGGCGCATTGGGACACCGTCATGGCGGTCCACGACGGCGAGCTGCAGTCCGCCGGCGGCGAGGTGCGACGGCTGCCCGTCGCGCGCTGGCTCGGGCACGAGCACGCCGACGAATCGCTCCTCGGTGCCGTGCTCGACTGGTGCCACGGTCCGACGGTGGACCTGGGCTGCGGCCCCGGTCGCATCGTCGACCTGCTGCTCCGACGCGGTATTCCCGCACTGGGCGTGGATGATTCGCCGCATGCGGTGCGGCTCACCCGCGAACGAGGTGCTGCCGCGCTGCGGCGCGACGTGTTCGCTCCGCTCCCCGGCGAAGGACGCTGGTCGCACGCGATCCTGCTCGACGGCAACATCGGTATCGGCGGCGATCCGGCGCGTCTGCTGCGCCGCGCGGCGGCACTCGTCGAGCCCGGCGGCACCGTCGTCGTGGAGGTCGAGCCGTCGGCGCGCGGCGTGCACCGGGAAGCGGTCCGGGTGCGGTCCGCGGGCGGTACGTCCGTCTGGTTCCCCTGGGCGCATGTGGGATTCGATGTGCTGGACGACCTCGCGGTCGACGCGGGGCTGCGACTCGCTCGTCGGCTCGACCACTCGGGTCGACGGTGCGCGGAGCTGGTCCGGTGAGCCGCCCATCGCCGACCGGACCGCCCGCCCTACGGCAGCCGGTGACGGCGGCCCGACTCGGCGCGCTACTGGGCGTCTGCATCGTCGTGTGCTTCGCGACGGGGTTGTTCAGTCACTGGCTGCAACACCCTCCCTCGTGGTTCACCGAGCCGCGTTCACCGGTCTGGCTGTATCAGCTGACGCAGGGCCTGCACATCGCATCGGGTGTGGCGGCGATCCCGCTGGTGCTGCTCAAGCTGGCCGCCGTGTACCCGAAGCTGTTCGAGCGCCCCGCGATCGGCTCGCTCCCGCGACTCCTCGAGCGCGCCGCCACCTTCGCGCTGGTGGCCGCGATGCTGTTCCAGCTGTTCACCGGACTGCTCAACATCGCGCAGTGGTACGCGTGGAGGTTCTTCTTCCCGACGGCGCACTACGCGACCGCGTTCGTCGTGCTCGGCGCGGTATCGATCCACCTGGCGATCAAACTGCCCATCGTGCTCACCGCCTTCCGCCGCGGCGCCCGGGAGTCGTACACGCCCGGCGTGTCCCGGCGTACCGTCCTCACCGCCGGGCTCGCGGCGGCCGGGCTGGCGGTGGTCGCCGTCGGCAGCCAGTCGATCCCCGGCCTGCACCGGCTCGGTGTGCTGGCGCCGCGGTCCGGGAACGGGCCGCAGGGCATGCCGGTGAACCGCACCGCCGCCGCGGCCGGGGTCACGGAACACGTTCGGTCGCCGGACTTCCGGCTCGTGCTCGACGGTCCGCGCAGGGTCGAGCTCACGCTCGACCAGCTGCGGGCACTGCCGCAGCACACCGTCCACCTGCCGATCGCGTGCGTCGAGGGCTGGACGCAGTACGCGCTCTGGACCGGGGTGCGGATCGCGGAGGTCGCCGCACTCGCCGGGCTCGACGGTGCCGACCTGCGATTCGCGTCGACCGAGCTCGGGCTGTACGCACAGTCGACGATGGAGGCCGCGAAGGTCCGCGACGAGACCTCGCTGCTCGCACTGCAATTGAACGGCGAGGAGCTGGACCTCGACCACGGCTACCCGTGCCGGGTGATCGCCGCGGCGCGGCCCGGCGTGCATCAGACCAAGTGGGTGTCGAGGATCGAGGCGGCATGACGGACGTGGAATCGTCGGGCACGGAACGCGCGGGAACGGGCGTGCTGGTGCTCCGGGCCCTGCTCGTGGCGGCGGGGCTGGGCCTGATCGGGTACGGCGCACTGCAGTCGATGGACCTGCCGCCGCGGGATCTGCTGTCGGCGGCGCTGTGGGCGGTCGCCATCCTCGTCGCGCACGACGGGGTGTTCGCGCCGCTGTGCCTGCTCGCCGGTCACGTGGCGGTACGGGTGCTGCCGCCCACGTGGTGGCCGGGCGCGCTGTGCGGCGCTCTCGCCGCGGTGACGGTGCTGGCTCTCGCCGCCGCGGTGGAGCTGCCGCGTCCGCCCGGGAAGGGCGCGCTCAACCCGACGGTGCTGGACCAGCCCTACGCGATGGCGACGATCGCGCTGCTCGTCGCCATCGCGCTGGCCGTCGTGCTGTCCGGGGTGGTGCGCGTCGTCAGAGGATCTTCTGCATGAGCACGAGGTCCAGCCAGCGCCCGAACTTGTAGCCCACCTGCGGCATCTGGCCGGTCACCCGGAAGCCGAGCTTGCGGTGCAGCGCGACGGAGGCGTGGTTCGACTCCTCGATCGCCGCGACGACGACGTGCACGTCGGAAGCCTCGGCGCGGTCGAGGAGGGCCCGCATCAGCGCCTCGGCGATGCCCCGCCGGTAGAAGCCGTCGGCCACGTACACCGAGTTCTCGACGGTGTGCCGGTACCCCGTCTTCGCGCGGAAGGGCCCGTACGACGCGTATCCGCCCAGCTCACCGTCGACGATGGCGACGAGGACGGGGAACCCGGCGCCCCGGCGCTCGGTCAACCACGCCTCGCGCTCGGCGAGGTCGGCCTTCTCCTCGGTCCAGATCGCCGTCGAGTTCTCCACGGCGTCGTTGTGGATGGCGAGGATCGCCGGCAGGTCGGACGGTTGCGCGTCGCGGATCTCCATGGGGTTCAGCTTATTGGGCGGCGGGGACGATGCGCCGCCGGGCGGGCTCCCCGGCATTTCACCCGAACGGGGATGAACCGGTTCGTGTTCCGCGCCGTGCGGCCGCCCGCGCTCCCGACAAGCGTAGTTTCGCACCGCAATGTCCTGCTCCGCGCGGCCCGACGGTCACGGCGGACCGTCGGAGGGAGTCGCGTGAGCGCACCACAGATCCTCTCGCTCGTTCTCCTCGTCGCGGTGCTGGTCGTCGCGATCCGGCGCCGGATGAACATCGGCGTCCTGGCGTTGGCCGCGGCACTGCCCGTACTCGCCTACTCCGGGTTCGACCCGAAGATCATGTACACGACCTTCCCCGGCGACATCTTCGTCCTCATCGCCGGTGTCTCGCTGCTCTTCGCGCACCTCGAACGCAGCAGGGCACTGGAGGTGTTCGTCGACCGGGTCTACGCCGCGATCGGCGACCGGCACGGGCTGCTGCCCTGGGCCGGCTTCGTGATCGGCGCGGCACTGTCCACCGCCGGCGCCTTCTCCACCGCGCCGATCGCGTTCCTCGTGCCGATGGTGGCGCACGTCGGGGTGCGGTCGCGGCGGATGTTCCTGCTCAGTGAGCTCGCGGTGATCATCGGCGCCAACTCGGCCGGCCTGTCGCCGCTCAACCCGACCGGCGCGGTGGTCCGAGCGGCGGCGAACAAGGTGGGGGTCACCTACTCCGGGTGGGGGCTGTGGGCGGTGTCGATGACGGTCGCCGTCGTCGTGGTCGCTGCCCTGCAGGCCCTGTTCGCAGTGGCCCGCAAGCGGGGGCACCCCGTCGAGGCCACACCCGCACCGGCCGCAGCCGAGAAGCACGACACGCCGTCGAATCCCTGGTACATGGCCGCGTCGGGCGCGGCGCTCCTGGCATTCGTGCTCCTGGTGGTGCTCGCCAAGACGGATGTCGGCGTGACCGCGATGTGCCTGGCCGCGCTGCTGCAGATCGGCTTCCACCGATACGCGGACGAGCGGGCACTCCTGTCCCGCATCCCGTGGAACTCGATCCTGCTGCTGTGCGGGCTGCTCACCTACCTCGGACTGATGCAGAAGATCGGCACGATGGACTCCATCGCGCACATCCTTCGGCACCTCGGGACCGGGGCTCTGCTGATCCTCGTGATCGCCTACCTGACCGCGCTGCTCTGCAACATCGAGAGCTCGACCCTCGGCGTGCTGGGCCTGATGATGCCGATCGCCTTCGGCGCGTTCGCGCACACCGGCATCGTCTTCTGGGTGACCGCCGCGATCTGCGTCCCCGCCGCCCTGATGGTCATGAACCCCATCCACGTGGCCGGGACGCTGATCATCGGGAACACCGCGCACGACGAACAGGACCGACTCTTCCGGCGGCTGCTCACGCTCGCGGCCGCACTGGCCGTCATCACGCCGGGTCTGCTCAGCCTGATCCCGATCGCCCTCCTCTGACGACGGCCCCGCGTATGTCGGGCACCGTCGAGCGGGTCAGCCCGCGACGATGCGGGGCAGCTCGGAGGCCTTCGCAGTGAACTCCGGATCACGCTTGCCGAGGAAGGCCGCCACGCCCTCCTTGCCGTCCCCGATCGACGTGTAATACATCCCGAGCGAGTCCATGAGGTGCTGGTCCAGCGGCTTCGCGGCGCCCAGGCCGCGGTAGATCAGCTGCTTGTTGACGGCGACGCCGGCGGCGGAGCGGCCCTTCACCCACGAGCGGGCGAGCTCCTGGGCAGCGGAGACGAGCTCGTCGGGCTCGTGGAGGCTGCGGACCAGGCGACCCTCGCGGGCCTGCTCGGCGGTGAGGATGTCGGCGGAGTAGACCCACTCGAGGGCCTGGGCGGGGCCGACGATGCGGGGCAGGAACCAGCTCGAGCACGCCTCCATGACGATGCCGAGCCGGCCGAAGACGAAGCCGATGCGGGCCTTGGTCGAGGCCAGGCGGGTATCCATCGCCAGCGTCATGGTCGCGCCGATGCCGACGGCGGGGCCGTTGATCGCGGCGATCACCGGCTTCGGGAGGGAGTAGATCGCCAGGGTCAGCTTGCCGCCGGTGTCGCGCACGCCGTCCTGGTAGGGCGCCTCGTCGTAGTGCGCGGCGAACTCCTCGGGGGTCGGCTGCACGGATTCGTCGAGGCCGAAGACATTGCCCTCGCCGGTGAGATCCATCCCGGCGCAGAAGGCGCGGCCCGCGCCGGTGACGACGACCGCGCGGATGTCGTCGCTGTGGGCGTGCACCTCGAAGAACTCCGTCAGCTCACGGGCCATGGTCACGCTGAACGCGTTGAGCTGGTCCGGGCGGTCCAGCACCAGCGTGGCGATGCCGTCGTCGTCGATGGTCCAGCTGATGGTCTCGAAGGAGTCAGTCATGCCGGTCACGATATGCTGTGTGCCGTCGGCCGCAGGGCCACGCCTCCCCAGCTCCCAGGTCGCGGTACCCTGATCGCGCACGCCTCCGTAGCGCAGTGGTAGCGCAGCTGTCTTGTAAACAGCAGGTCGTCGGTTCAATCCCGACCGGGGGCTCGCTCGCGGCCCCGGATCATGTGTCCGGGGCCGCATGAGCTTCTCTTCGTCACGAAGGTCCGCCTCGACCCGCCGAATGCACTTCTGTCCGCCCAGTGGAGATCGTCGCACCCTCAAGTGAGCCGCCCCGGGGTGTCCGTAGACTGACTCAAACAGTCACCGGCACCTTCTGCCGAAGGCCTCCGATCATGTGTCCCAGAACGGGTCGGTTCGGGGGCACGGCGAGCGATCGCGGGTGAGTGTACCGACGGCGCGGCTCGATGATCGTGGGATGGCTGTTCGGCCCGTTGGCGACGAGCACGGCATCGACCTGCGGGAGCCCAGTGGCAGTGCGTCGCACGATCGTCGTGTTGATCGGGACCGGATCTTGGTCCGACTGGTACGGCTCGTGCAAGGCGAGGAGATAGATCACCGTGCCAGTATCCCGGGAGTCGGTCGCTGAGGACTCTACGGTGGTGGAATTACCCTTTGACGTGCACTATCCTGGGGTTGCACACACCACGGAAGGTGCGGAAATGGCTGCTTTGAAATATATGAGCCTCGCGTGCCCGGTCGCGCTGTTGATCGTGCTGCTGACGGTCGATGCTCCGACGTGGGCGGTTGTCATCATGTCGGTGTTCATCGCTCTTGGGGTGGCGGCTGCCATCGCGAACAACGTTCCGCGCCGCGTACCCGCTGGTCAGTAGGTACAATCGGTAGCACTATGACCACCGTTGAGGCGCGTACCGTCGAACAGGCCCTCGCAGGAGTGAAGGCCGGCCACATCATGGCCGGCATGCCGCTGACCGACACGGCCGAGGCGATGGTGCGGCGGATTGCGGCGGGGGAGAGCACCGTCGAGCAGGAAGTCGATGCCGCGCGTCGGCGCGCGCTCGCGAGGATGGACCGGCAGCCGCGCAAGACCGCGTGAGCGACGAGGTTCTGCCGAACAAGCTCGGCATTACAGATCCGAGCCAGCTCGCCGAATACGAGCTCGAGGTCGCGGCCGCGCGAGTCGCAGAGATCGCACGCGATCCTGAGCAGTTCATGGGCGGCTTCGACTTTTCGCACCTACAGCGCCTCCACGCGTACATCCTGCAGGACGTGTACGAGTGGGCCGGTCGGATGCGGACCACGGAGACGAAGGCGATGGGCATGCCCCACTGCCGCGTCGAGTTCCTGGCCGAGCAGACAGCCTACGTGTTCCGTCAGATCGCTGCGTCCCTGCCACTGAGCGTCGCCGTGGACGAAGCCGTGGAGACGGTCGCGGGGCACTGGGGCGAGCTGACCGCGCGGCACCCGTTCCGTGACGGCAACAGCCGATCGCAGCGGGTGTTCTTCGACCTCATGCTCCGCGAGGCCGGCCACCCCGTCGACTGGTCGCGCGTTGACGCGGCCGCGGTCCACGCGGCCCGCCACGTGGCCATGCGCACGCTCGATTCGAGCTACCTCGCCGCGGAACTGCGCCCCGGCGTGATCCCTGATGCGCCGGCCGCTTCCTTGAGCGCCGCGCAGGCGCGCGATGCCGAACGGGCGATCGAGCTGTACCGGCAGATGCTCGCGCACCGGGAGACCGGTGCACCCGCCGACGAGTTCCGCCGGCAGCGTGGTCAGGGCTGAGAATCGGCACCGGCCTCGCGCCGGTCGTACCTGGCCAAGATTTCCGCGACCGCTTCGTCAGTGGTGATGCGACCCAACTCGATGTCGACCAACCCACCTTCCGGGCGCAGAACGTCTACGAGGTGGTCTACGAGTTCCCTGAAGGCAGTACACAGGGGGCTCAGTCTTCGATTACCCTGATGCGTCCAAGTCTGGCAGACGGATCACCCCAATGGTCCTTCTCGAGCAAGAGATTCTCCACGGGTACCTCGACCACCACATGCCGATGCCGTTTGAGCAGGGCTACTCTTCGAGGCGGTGGCTATGAGACTCCGGTCGTCGGTTCAACCCCGACGGGGGCTCCACGAAAGGATGGCGATGTCCACAACGGTCCAGGTCATCCTGATCACCGCACTCGTCCTCGGCCTCGTCGCCGTGGTCTTCGGGCTGGTGCACCTCTGGAACTCGAAGGTCGAGGGCACCGACCGCGAGAAGAAGATCGACGGCTTCTTCGACCGGCTCAGCGATCGGTTCTTCGGCAACTGACGCCCCGCCCGGGAGGTCCGGACGGGGCGCACCAGCGGCGGACCGTCAGCCGCGCAGGGCGGAGGCGAAGATGCCGGGCAGCTTGAGCCACGAGGGCTTCGAGACGAACTCCGTGAGGCGCTTGCCCGTCACCGCGCCGGTGCGGTTGGTGACGAACCACGGCGGCTTCGGCGACATCGAGAGCTCGCCGCCGACGAACGACCGGGGCGACGGCCGGAAGGGACCACGCACGACGGTGCGCTCGACATCGTCGAGGAGCAACGCGTTGTGGACCACGCCGATGCCGCTCTGCACGTCGTCGATGGTGTGACCGGGGAAGGCGCCCCACGACGCGCGGGCCGTCAGGTAGCCGACGCCGGTCCAGGCGTTCACGGCGATCGTGCCGTAGCGCAGGTCGGTGATGGCCTGCTCGAACCGGTCACCGAGGGCCTTGATCGTGGCCGGATCCGCCACGATGTTCACGCCGAGCGTTCCCTCGAAGTCCTCGTTCGCCGCCCGCACGGCGTTCGCGAGGAAGGTCGCAGCGTCGCCGGGCAGCTCGAGCACGCCGTAGACGGGCGCGAAGTACTCGGTGTGCAGCGCCTCCTCGGTTCTATCGGCCTTGAGGCCGAACACGAGGGTGCGGGCACCGTCGGGACCGGCGGGCTGCGCCTGCGCGCCGTACCCGGCCCGGGCGGCGGCCACCCTGTCGGCCGAGCCCGGGTAGTAGTCGCGGCGCTGCGGGGCGCGGTCGAAGGCGGCGCGCAGCTCGGTGAGGAACTGCTCCTTCTGCGGCCAATCGGCGCTGATCACGGCCACCTGCGAGGCGACGCAGTTGTAGCCGTTGTTGTGCAGGCGCTGCGTGGCGAGGTGCTCGGCCTGGAACGTCAGGTCGGCGCTCGACCACTCGCCGGGCACGACGATGGTCGGCGAGACACCGCCGAGTTCGCTGGTGATGGTCTTGTCGAGCAGCGGGCTGTTCTCCGTCTTGCGCTGCGCGCCTTCGGTTCCGGTGCCGAACACGATGGCGTCGTGGGTGCGGGCGCTGCCCGTCATGTGCACCGTGGTGACGCCGGGGTGGTTGACGAGAGCCCCGCCCACGTCGGCACCGCCGGTCACGATGCGGACCACGCCGTGTTCGATGAGCGGCGCGAACGCTGCACGGAAGACATCCAGCAGCGGGTCCGTCACCGGATTGAGCTTGAGCAGCACCACGCGGTTGTCCGGGTAGAGCTGGTACAGGGTGTCGAGCGGCGGGATCGAGAAGATGTTGCCCGCGCCGAGGACGCCCGCGACGCCGTGGGTGATCGTCGGATCGAGCTCGCCGAGGCCGGCACGTTCGCGCACGGCATCGGCGTCGACGCCCGGCACGGTCCAGACCTGCGCCGAGAACCCGCTCATCAGCAGCTGGTCGAAGACGGTGTGCGGCAGCACCTCGACGGCGGACCGGCCGCCGGGGGCGGAGGACACGGTGAAGCCGTCGACGGGGCTGCGGCCCTCCTCGAGCGCCCGCAGGCTCGTGGCGAGCGCCTCGCACGCGGTGATCACCGAGTACGGGCCGCTGAGCCACTCCTCGCCCAGCAACGTCGAACCGGCGGGCAGGCCCTTGATCCCGGCCGCGGCGCCGACCCACTGCTGCGCGACGGCCGCCGTGGCCTCGCGGACGGCGTCGAGCAGGGCGCGGCGAGCGGCGAGCGAGGTCGCGGCCCAGGTCCGCTCCCCCTGCTGCAGGTCCGCGACGGCGGCGTCCAAGATGTTCTCGGTGGTGGTCATTGTTTCTCCTCGCGGATCCTGTGAGCCCAGTCACGTCTCTGTCCTCCAGTGTGGTCCGCACGGGGGGCCGGCGCATCGTGCCGGAGCTACGGCCCGCTTGCGGCCCCGTTGTGCGCAAGCACACTCGACGCGCGAGGCGACCGCGCTAGCATCGAACCCGTGTCGACGATCACAGCCCCGGCCGGAGCCTCCCCCGCGGAGTTCGCCCGCCTGCTGATGGCGGACTTGGAGCCGCTCACGGATGAGCTCGTCCGGCGCATCCTCACGGGCGAACACGCCTACGCCGAGAGCACCCTGCTCAGCGCCGAGGAGCTCCGCGAGGCTGTGCACACCAACCTCGATTCGGTCCTGCGCCAGCTCGCCGGCGAGCCCGACCACGGCCTCCACGCCGCCCGCGCCACCGGCCGCCTCAAGGCCGAGTACGGCTTCCCCCTCGCGGCGCTGCTGCACGCCTACCGCCTCGCGGGGCGGCTCGTCTGGGACCACATGCGCGCCGCCTGCATCGAGAACCCGGAGCTGCTCCCGGACATCGGCGCGGACGTGTGGCGGATCATCGACGACTACTCGACCGCGGCCACCGAGGAGTACGGCCGCGCGGTCGCCGAGCGCACCGGCCGGGACGCGGAACTGCGCCGCGTCGAGCTGCGGGCCCTCCTCGACGGGGTGCTCGAGCCCGGCCGGCTGCACGCCGCGGCGCAGACGCTGCAGCTGCCGGCGTCGGGCGTCTTCCTGGTGGTCTGCGCGGAGTCCGGAGGCGACGCGGAGCCCCTCGCGGGGATCGAGCGCCGGCTGCGCGACAAGAACGTCGTCTCGTACTGGACGTCCGAGGTGCACACCCGCGTCGGCCTGCTCAGCCTGAGCACCGAGCACATTCTGCCGCAGGTGCTGGACCTGCTGCGTCGCGAGGCGGGCGGGCGGGTCGGCGTCAGCGAGCGCTTCGCGGCGCCGCTCGAGGCGCGGGCCGCGGTGCGGCAGGCCGAGCTCGCGATGACCGGCATCGCGCCCGGCGAGACGACCGCCGCGGCGTACGGGCAGGCGGCGCTGCCACTGGCTCTGGCACACACCCCGGACGCGGCCCGCGAGCTGCGCGACGCCGTGCTCGGGCCGGTACTGGCGCTCCCCGACCCCGACCGCGACGCGCTCATCACGACGGTCCGCGCCTGGTTCGACTGCGGCGGCTCCCTGGCCGCCACGGCCGAGCGGCTGCACTACCACCGCAACACCATCAATCACCGCCTGCGCCGCGTGGAGCAGCTCACGGGCCGCGACCGGTCCGACCCGCGCGCGGCCGCCGAACTGTACGTCGCCGTCCTCGCCGACCGGCTCTTCCCCCTGCCCGGGGACTAGTCCGCGGAGCGGTCCGCGGTCACCGATCCACAGGAGATCATTGCGACCCGCGTCACATCGCCCTACACTCAGTCATACGACCGACTGTATATGTGGAATCGCCGCGGACAGGAGCCCCTCATGACCGACTCGCCCGACACCCGCCCCACGGACGGGGCCGCCGCACCGTCGGACCCCGGGACCGCGCAGCCGGGCGCCGAACGGGCCACCGTCGTGGTGGTGGGCGCCGGGATCGCCGGACTGCGCGCCGCGCTGAACCTGCACGACCGTGGCGTCGATGTGCTGGTGCTCGAGGCCGCGCCCCGCGTCGGCGGTCGCGTGCTCACCGAGGCCACCGCGCTCGGCACGCACGTCGACCTGGGCGGCCAGTGGATCGGCAAGGGCCATCACCGGTTCGAGGCACTCGCCGCCGAGTTCGGCGCGCAGGTCTTTCGGATGGAGACGCCGAGGATGCCGAAACTGGTCGACGGCGCGCGCACGATCGGGATGGCGAGCCCCGCCCTCCTCCTCGCGGGCGCGGCGCTCGCCGCCTGGGAGGGCGTGGTCCGCCTCGGCGGTCCGTTCGCCGGGGGCGGTGCGACGGTGGCCGACCTCCTGCGCACGGTGCCGGGGCGCGCCCGGCGGCTGCTCGACGTGCTCATCGCGATCGCCACGACCGCCGACGCCGACCGGTTCGCGCTGCGCGACTTCGCCGCCGCCGTCCGGGTGCAGGAGGGACTGCTGACCGCCCTGTCCACCCGGGGCGGCGCGCAGGACTCCCTGGTCGTCGACGGTGCCGGCACCCTGGCGGTCCGGATGGCGGACCGCCTCGGCGACCGCGTGCACACCGACCGCGCGGTGCTCGCGATCCATCGCGACGACGACGGCGCCACCGTGCACACCACCACCGGCACCGTCCGCGCACGGCGCGTGATCGTGACCGTCCCCCCGCCCATCGCCGCCGCCATCGAGCACCGTCCGGCCCTGCCCGCCGAGAGATCCCGCGCCGAGCGCGGCATGTACATGGGCTCGGTCTACAAGGCCCTGGCCGTGTACGAGCGCCCCTTCTGGCGCGCGAACGGGCACGCCGAGATGATCGACATCGCCGGCCCCGGCGTCGGGGTGTTCGACACCACGCCACCGTCGGCCGACGGGGCCGGGCCCGGGCACCTGTGCCTGCTCGTGGGCAGCGCCGACGCGCGGTCCCTCGACGACCTGAGCCCGGCGGACCGTCGGGAGACGATGCTCGCGCGGCTCGCCGTGCACCTGGGCGAGGGCGTCACGACCCCCGCGAGCTGGCACGAGAAGTCCTGGCACCGCGACGAGTACGTCGGCGGCGGCTACCTCGCCCTTCCGGACCCGACGGCGGGCGCGATGCCCTTCCCGCTCGGACACGCCCCCGCGGGCGTCGTTCACTGGGCCGGCACCGAGACGGCGACGGAGCACGCCGGGTACATCGAGGGCGCCCTCGAATCGGGCGCGCGGGTGGCCGGGGAGGTCGCGTCGGCACTACGGTGATGCACCGAGGAGGTGCCCCGACATGAAGCCCGCGTTCCGCGATCACCTCGCGCACGCCGTCCAGTCCCTGACCGGCCGGAACGCAGCGACCGTCGACACGGCGGGAATGCCGGTGCTGACGCCGCTGCAGCCGGTCGACCTCCGCGACAACGAGACGGTCGGCGAGGTCCTCGAGGTGGCCATGAAGGTCGGCGAGGTGCTGCTGGACTCGGGGACCGGCGCCGTCGACACCGAGGCCCAGGTCCGCTACGTCGCCGCGACCTACGGCATCGACGATGTGACGGTCACCGTCACCTACAACGCGATCACGGTGAGCGTCCAGCGCGGGCGAGGACTGCCACCGTCGACCTACACGCGGACGGTGAGTCACCGGTCCCTGGACTACACCCGGCTCTCCCAGGTCGACACGCTGGTGCGGCGGATCGGCCGCGGTCGGATCCGGCCGGATCAGGCGCTCGCGGCGCTGGAATCGATCATGACCGCCGGGCACCCGTATCCGCGCGCCGTCGCGACCTTCGGCTGGGCACTCATGGCCGGCGCGCTGACCCTGCTGCTCGGCGGCAAGCCGACACTGGCGGCCGTCGCCTTCGCGACCACCGCCGTGATCTACGTCGTGAACGTCCGGCTCAGCAATTGGGGACTGCCGTACTTCTTCCAGCAGGTGGTGGGCGGATTCCTCGCGACCCTGCCGGCGGCGCTGATCTACCGGCTGTCCATCGAGTTCGGCTGGGACGTGCAGCCCTACCGGGTGATCGTCGCGGGCATCATCGTGCTCATGGCGGGGCTCTCGCTCGTCGGCTCGGTGCAGGACGCCATCACTGGCGCGCCCGTGACCGGCGCGGCCCGGTTCTTCGAGGTCGTGGTGTTCACGGGCGGCGTGGTCGCGGGCGTCGGCATAGCGCTGCGGGTCACCAGCGAGCTGGGCGCCACCCTGCCACCGCTGCAACAGCAGCCCTTCGACTACGCGCCGCTGCCGATCCTCGTCGCGACGGGCGGCGTGGCCGCGGCGGCGTTCGCGTTGGCCGGCTACGCGCAGATCCGCGCGCTCACCGCGTCGTTCCTGGCGGGCTGCTTCGGCTCGCTCGTCGCGGGGTCGATCCTCGATCTCGGCCTCGGGCCGATCGTCTCGTCGGTGGTGGCGGCCACCGTCGTCGGCCTGGCCGGCGGCCTCCTCGCCCGACGGGCCGTGGTCCCCCCGCTCATCGTCGCCGTCGCGGGGATCACCCCGCTGGTGCCGGGTCTCGCGGTCTACCGCGGGCTGTCGGAGCTGATGGAGGGGCAGACCACATCGGCGCTGACGAACATGGCCACGGCGCTGACCGTCGGCTGTGCGCTGGCCGCGGGGGTCACGCTCGGCGAGTGGGTGGCGCGGACGATCCGGCGCCCGCACATCGCGCCGATCGCGGTGCTCCGCCGCCGCCGAGTCCGCGAGTGAGCGGATCGGCGCCGCCCGGGTAAGCTGGACTTTGCTCGTCCCTTACCGATACGAAGGTGTGTTCATGCCCCCGAAGACCACGCAGGACATCAGCGAAGACGATCTCGAGCCCGTCGCGGACGAGACCGCGCGCCAGGCTCAGCAGGTCGTCGCGGCGTACGCGGAGGACGCGGACGAGTGCCGCATGCTGCTGTCGATGCTCGGCATCGGCGTCAAGGAGGCCTAGCCCATCATGTCCGCTGCGGCGTTCGGAACATCTGATTTCATCGTCGTGGCGAACCGGCTGCCCGTCGACGTCGAGAAGGCGCCCGACGGCACGCTGATCTGGAAGGAATCGCCGGGCGGCCTGGTCACGGCCCTCAAACCCATCCTCAGCGCGCGCAACGGCGCGTGGGTGGGCTGGCCGGGCGCACCCGACATCGGCGGCGGGGCCGACGATCCGATCCCCGGCGAGGACATGCTCCTCGTGCCCGTGAAGCTCAGCGCCCAGGAGGTCGAGGAGCACTACGAGGGCTTCTCCAACGGCAGCCTGTGGCCCCTCTATCACGACGTCATCGTCAAACCCGAGTACCACCGGGAGTGGTGGAACACCTACGTCGAGGTCAACCGCCGCTTCGCGGAGGAGACGGCGCGCGTCGCCGCGGAGGGCGCCACCGTCTGGGTCCAGGACTACCAGCTGCAGCTGGTACCGAAGATGCTGCGCATGCTGCGGCCCGACGTCAAGATCGGCTTCTTCCTGCACATCCCGTTCCCCCCGGTCGAGCTGTTCATGCAGATGCCGTGGCGGCGCGAGATCATCGAGGGCATCCTCGGCGCCGACCTCGTCGGCTTCCACCTGCCCGGCGGGGCACAGAACTTCCTCTACCTGGCGAACAAGCTCGCCGGCTACTCCACCAGTAGGAACTCGATCGGGGTGCGCTCGAAGTTCGGCGTGGTCACCGTCGGGTTCCGGTCCGTGCGGGTGGGCGCGTTCCCGATCTCCATCGACTCCGCGGAGCTCGCCGCGACCGCCAAGCTCCCGGAGACGCGCAAGCGCGCGCGGGCCCTGCGCAAGGAGCTCGGCGACCCGGAGAAGGTCCTGCTCGGCGTCGATCGGCTGGACTACACCAAGGGCATCGACGTGCGGCTGCGCGCCATCGGCGAGCTGTACCAGGAGGGCCGGCTCGACCCGGAGCGACACATCTTCGTCCAGCTGGCGACCCCCTCGCGCGAGCGTGTCGAGTCGTACCGGGCGATGCGGGACGACATCGAGCTGCAGGTCGGCCGGATCAACGGGAACTTCGGGCGCATCGGCCACCCCGCCATCCACTACATCCATCGCCCTGTTCCGCGCCGCGAGCTGCTGGCCTTCTTCGCCGCCTCCGATGTCATGCTGGTGACGCCGCTGCGCGACGGCATGAACCTCGTCGCCAAGGAGTACATCGCGTGCCGCACGGACTCCTCGGGCGCGCTCGTGCTCAGCGAGTTCACCGGTGCCGCCGCCGAGCTGCGCCAGGCGTACCAGTGCAACCCGCACGACCTCGAAGGCGTCAAGAACGCCATCGACGAGGCCGTGCACCAGGATCCCGAGGACGGCAAGCGCCGCATCCGCACCATGCGCCGCCAGGTCCTGCAGTACGACGTCGACCGCTGGGCCCGCTCGTTCCTGCAGACCCTCGCCGGCACCGTCGATGAGGCGCCGGCGTGAGCCTGCCCGCCGATCTCGGTGAGGCACTGGGCGGGTTCTCGGCGCTGGGCACGGTGCTCGTGGCGACGGACTACGACGGGGTGGTGGCCCCGATCGTGTCCGACCCCGCGGCCGCGTTCCCGCTGCCCGGGACGGTACCCGCACTCGAGGCGCTCGCCGCGCTGCCCGGGGTCACCGTCGCGCTGGTGTCGGGGCGCGACCGTGCGACGCTCGGACGGTTGTCCGGCGTCCAGTCGTCGATCGTCACGGTCGGGAGTCATGGCGCGGAGTGGGAGGGCGGGATCGCCCTCGACGGCGAGCAGCAGGAACTCCGGTCGACGGTGCTGTCCGCCCTGTCCGTGATCGCCGACCGGTTTCCGGGCGCGGCCGTCGAGCCGAAGCCGCTGGGCGGCGCGCTGCACGTCCGGAACGTCGTGGACCCGGCCTCCGGCGCGCAGGCCCTGCAGGAGGCCCGACGGGGCCCCGCCGCCCTCCCCGGCGTGCACGCCACCGAGGGCAAGGCCGTGCTGGAGCTGACGGTCCTCGACGCCTCGAAGGGCCGCGCCCTGACGGTGCTCCGGGAGCAGGTGCGCGCCGACGCGGTCCTCTACCTCGGCGACGACGTGACCGACGAGAAGGCCTTCGCCGTGCTCACCGGGGCCGGGGACGTCTCCGTGAAGGTGGGCGACGGTGCCACCGCCGCCCGCTTCCGCGTGGACGGGCCGGCCGACGCGCGGGCGGTGTTCGAGGAGCTGGCGGCGCTGCGCCGCGGTTGATCCCAGGGCGCCTCGGTGCCATGTTTCTGCCGAAAAGTCATGCGTCGGACGCATGGCATCATTTTCGCAGGTCAGCGCCATTTTTGCCGACGGAGCCATGCGTTCCACGCATGGCAGTTCCGTTGAAAGTCGACGTCAAGGCGAGCCGGCCGCGCGCCGGCCGGCGGCACGGCCCGGTCGAGTTCTCTACCGCCATCCATCTGTCAGCGACAGTAGTCCGTTCAGATGATATCCCCCATGCGATTCACCAGATAGATTCGAGTCGTCCAATCGTTTGACCAAACGCAAGAGGCGGAATGACGGACTCGACAAAGAAGTCGCCCGATGACCCCGGCATTGAACCACAACCCGGTGTTCACACGGGAGCTACGAATGGATTCGCGATCGCAGCGCTGGTATCCAGCCTCGTACTCGCGCCTCTCGGAATCATATTCGGCCACATTTCGTTGAGGCAGATCCGCAGAACCGGCGAAGGAGGTCGCGGACTCGCTATCGCGGGCCTCGTTGTCGGCTACCTCGGCACGATCGCAGCGCTAGTCTCCGCAACCGCCCTGATTATCATGATCAGCGAGTTCAATACACATGAAAGCGACGCATACGGTTCATCGGGTACCACGACTTCGACCATTGCCAGATCGGCACCGACGCAGCCCGTTCAGATCGTCATCGGTAATGATCACTACGAAACTCATGATGCAATCAACGCTAAGATAGGGAAGTGCCTCAGTTTCGAGTACGACAGCAGTGGCATCCTCAAACGAGCGTCGATATTCGAGTGCGGCACAGGATATTCTTGGCCCTCATACGTCATACTGGACAGGTGGGAGTCCACGAACACGTCGCTATGTAGCGGACCGGACTACATCACCGACGGCACGACACTCGTATGCCTGGCGTACTACCAAGGTCCGTAGCGGAGCTCCATCACGCGCCTTGCTCCGCCGAATCCATCGCCGCCCGCTCACCTCACGATGCCCCGCGCGATCTCGACCATCGTCTCCGCCCGACGGACCAGCACCTTCACTGCGGCCGCACTGATTCGGCGGTGGGTTCGCTCGCGAACATGACACCATCGTACGTCATGTGACTTATTTTTAAGTCATATGACTTCCTCCAAAGTCATTGCCGCCGAGAGTGCAGATGAATCGCGAGACCTGAATCAGGCGATCGGGATCAGGGCGTGGGGGTCGTCGGCGGGGAGGGGAGCGAGACTGTCGGCGGTCACCGTCAGGCGCTCGAACCGGATGGACCCGCCGTGATTGTCGAGGAACGCGATGTCCGCGGCATCGCGGCCGGTGGCGATCCGGACCATCGCGGCGCGCGGGGCGAGTCCCGTCGCGTCGAGCACCCACCAGCGGCCGTCGACCATCACCTCGGCGACGGCGTGGAAGTCCATCGGATCGCAGCCCGGCGCGAAGACCGCGGACATCCGCGCCGGCAGCTTCAGCGCGCGCAGCAGCGCGATGGTCAGGTGCGCGTAGTCCCGGCACACGCCGGCGGACGCCAGCAGGGTGTCGGAGGCACCGTCGACGGACCTGCTGACGGGCAGGTAGTCGAGCCGCCCCGCCACGAACTCGCGCACCGCCACGGCGCGCTGCGCGTCGCCGGTCACGCCGGCGAACTGCTTGGCGGCGAACCCGAAGAACCGGTCGACCTCGCAGTACCGGGAGGGCCGCAGGTACAGCGACCGCAGGTACTCGTCGACCGGCTCGGGCAACGCGAACCCCGCGACCTGCGCGTGGTACTCGAGAAGCACCTTCCCGGGGGCCGCGTCGACCCGATGGATCCGTCCGCCGTGCGGCCCGACGACCTCTCGGATCGGGAGCGGGGCACCGTCGAGCGTGACGGCGAGGGACTCCTGCACGGCGAGCCCCGGCACGCGGGCGACGGTGGCCTGGTACTCCAGAACCGTGGGCGCGGCGACGGTGCACGCGACGCGCGCCGACATCGTCCGCGCGCCGGAAACGACTACTTCTGGCGGAGCGCCGACATCGATTGCCACGTCGGCCAGTCTAGGGTCCAGTCGTAGATGTCCCCGTCGGCCTCCGACAACTCGATCGACGTGCCCGTGACCTCGACCGGATCACCGAAGATCGCGCTCTGGAAGTACGTCTGGGCGTTCTCCAGCGACAGGTTGATGCAGCCGTTGGTCACGTTCGAGCTGCCCTGGTTCCCGACGGTGCCCGGGTTGGCGTGGATGAACTCGCCGTTGTTGGAGATCCGCACCGCCCAGCGCTCGTGCACGTTGAAGTACCCGGCCGCCGGGTTGGACATGTAGAAGTCCTCGTGCTTCTCGCTGACCACGTGGATGCCGGACCGCGTGATGTTGCGCGGCAGGTCCGCCTCGCCGTAGGAGCAGGGCAGGTCGAGGAACACCTGGTCGCCGCGCATCACCTTGATCCGGTGCGACGGGGCCGAGGCCTTGACGATCTGCGACCGGCCGATCACGAAGCTGCTGGTCACGTCGTCGGCGCCGTACTTGCCACCGCCGTGGTCGAGGCCGTACAGCTTGCCCGTCATCGAGACCCTGGTACCCGGCTTGTAGTACTCGCGGGGCCGCCAGTGCGCGCGGGAGCCGTTGTCCTCGGGCAGCCAGGCCCACGCGCCCTCGGTCTGGGGGACGGTGGTCACCGTGAGCGCCTTCTCGACGGCCGCCTTGTCCTGGACGGTGCCCGCGAACTTCAGGATCAGGGGCGCGGCGATGCCGACCTCGGCATCGTCGGCGATGTTGATCTGGACGGACATCGTCGCGTCGGGCGAGACGACGGTGATCTTGCCGCTCAGGCTCGACCAGGTCCCACCGGCACCGTCGGCGGCACCGGACCAGGCGTAGGTGGCGCCGTAGCCGAGGGGCTCCGCCGCGGTGTACGTCACACCGTCGGGCGAGGGGGTCAGTTTGACCTGTTTCCCGGTGGCGGTGTTGGTCAGCGCCACGCCCGGGCGGAAGGTGCCGCCCTGCACCCGCACGGAGACGGGGTCGCGGGGGCCGATCTTCTTGTCCCCCGACGGGGTGTAGCTGAAGGTGGGCGCATCGGCCCTGGTCTCGGCGGTATCGCCGGGCTTGTTGCACGCGGTCGCGACGACGGCCACCGTCGCCGCCGCACCACCGAGGAAAGCGCGCCGGCCGAACGGCGCGCGAAACATGTTGAACACCGAATGGATTCTACCGGCGTGACGAGGGCAGTTCCGCACCTACGAGGACGGGCTCGGGGTGCAGCTCGACCCCGAATCGGGCGAACACCCCATCTCGGACCTCGGCCGCCAGGGCGAGCAACTCGACGGTCGTGCCCGTCCCCCGATTGGTGAGCGCGAGCGTGTGTTTCGTCGACAGCGAGACGCCCGTCCGGCCGCCCGCGAAGCCCTTGTGGAAGCCCGCCCGCTCGATCAGCCAGCCCGCGGACAGCTTGATCCCCGCCGGCGCGGGGTACCGCGGCGTGCTCTCGCCCGCGGCCTCCTCGACCCGGGCGACCGCGGCGTCGTCGGGCACCACCGGGTTGGTGAAGAAGGACCCGACGCTCCACGTGTCGTGGTCGGCCGGGTCGAGCACCATGCCCTTGCTCCGGCGCAGCGCCAGCACCTCGGCCCGCGCCCGCGCGGGCTCGACGGTGCCGCCCGCCTCGGCCCCCAGGGCCCGCGCGAGCTCCCCGTACCGAACGGGAGCGGAGGCACCGTCGGTCAGGGCGAACCGCACGCGCAGAACGACATCGGCGTCCGACTGCTTGAGGCGGGACGTCCGATAGGCCAGGCCCAGCGTCTCGGGCGCGACCCACGCAGTCTCCCCGGTCGCGCGGTGGTAGAGCTCGACGGCGTCGAGCCAGGACGCGACCTCGACGCCGTACGCCCCCACGTTCTGCACGGGCGTCGCGCCCGCGGAGCCGGGGATACCGGAGAGGCACTCGAGGCCGCCGAGGCCGGCGTCGACGGACGCCGCGACGACGTCGTCCCAGACCGCGCCCGCGTCCGCGGTGAGCGTCGTGCCCTCGATCTCGATCCCGTCGCCGCGCAGGTGGACGACGGTGCCGTCGAAGCCCGCGTCGGCGACCACCAGGTTGGAGCCGCCGCCGACCAGCAGCACGGGCTCGCCGGCGGCGTCGCACCGCGCGACCTCCCGCGCGGTCTCGGCGGCGCTCTCGCACCGCACGTACGCGCGTGCGGGGCCGCCGAGGCGCAGTGTGGTCAACTCCGATAGCAGTTCAGGCACTCCGCAACGGTAACGTGTCCCCCCATGACTACCCGTCTCGAACGCTCGCTCGACTACGCCACCGCCCCGGCCGCCCTGCACGCCGCGTTCACCGACGCCGCGTACTGGCCCGCCCGCGTGGCCGAGGTCGGCGGCGAGGGCGCGCGGGTGGCGGAGCTGACCGTCACGGGCGAGGGCGCCGGCGCGTCCGTCCGCGTGCTCGTGGTGCACGTGATCGGCGAGGACAAGCTGCCGCCCGTGGTGACCGCGATCCGGCCCGGCGGCCTGGAGATCCACCGCATCGAGGAGTGGGGCCCGTTCGACGGCGCCCGCTGCGAGGGCCGTTTCTCCGCCGACATCCAGGGCGTGCCCGCCCAGCTGTCCGGCACGACGGTGCTGGAGGGCGCGCCCGGCGCGGACGGCACCGCCCGCATCACCGCCGACGGCGAGGCCAGCGTGTCGATCCCGTTCGTCGCGAAGAAGGTCGAGTCGCTGGTGGTCGAGAACCTGCAGGAGCTCATGGAGAGCGAGCGCGAGTTCACGCTGCAGTGGATCGCCGAGCACTGATCCCCGAAGTCATCCCCGAGTAAGGTCTCCCCTCATGGCACGACGTCTCAGCTATTCGGCGCGCTTCCCGTTCCCCGCCGAGGTCTTCTACGACGCCTACTCCACCAAGGAGTACTGGACCGAGAAGATGACCGACTTCCGCAACCTCACCCCGCTGTCGGAGCTCACCGAGTTCGATGTCGACGACGAGGGCATCACGGTCGTCCAGAAGCAGAACCTGCCGCACGAGTACCTGCCGCCGATCGCGCAGGGCGTCGTGAAGAAGGACATGATCATCACGCGCCAGGAGTTCTACGGCGCGTGGGACGGCGAGCACTCGATCGGCGACTACAAGGCGTCGATCCCCGCGGGCCCCGGCTCACTCAAGGGCGAGGCCGACCTGTTCAACACCGAGACCGGCTGCACCATGCGCTACACCAGCGTCGTCAAGGTGTTCGTGCCCTTCGTCGGCACCAAGCTCGAGCAGCTGATCCTCATCAACCTCGTGGACCTGTTCCGCGCCGAGGCCGAGTACCTCAAGTACTGGGTCGACAAGCACTGACCCGTGGCCGCGCCGCAGGGCCGGATCACGCGCGGCACGACAGGGCTGAACCGGCTGCGGCGCAGTGATCGCTGGTCGGTGCACTCGCCGCTCGTGGCCGCGGCGTTGAGCTCGCCGTCGCCGTTGGCCGTCGACGTGGGCTACGGCGCGCGCCCGAACACGACCCTCGAGTGGGCGTCCTGGCTGCGGCGCATGTCGCCGACGGTCCGCGTGACGGGCCTGGAGATCGACCCCGCGCGGGTGGTCCCGGGCCGCGACGGCGTGGAGTTCGCCCGGGGCGGCTTCGAGCTCGCGGGACTGCGCCCGAACCTGGTGCGCGCCTTCAACGTGCTGCGGCAGTACGACGAGGCCGAGGTGGCCGACGCCTGGGCCTCGGTGACCTCGCGGCTCGCCCCGGGCGGGGTCTTCATCGAGGGCACGTGCGACGAGCTGGGCCGACGGTGCTGCTGGCTCACCCTGGGTGCCGCTCCGCCCGGCGTCGTGCCCGTGCCGAGCACGCTGACCCTGGCCTGGCATCCCGGCTACAGCGATCACCCGTCGGACCTGGCGGAGCGGCTGCCGAAGGCCCTGATCCACCACAACACGCCCGGTGACGGTATCCACTCGCTGCTCACGCTGGCGGATCGTTGTTGGGACGAGGCCGCCGGCTACGCACCGTACGGCAACCGCGTGCGCTGGCGGGCCGCGGGGACACTGCTGGCCCAGCGCACCGGCGGTGCCGCCCGCCCGCCCCGGCGGCCCGTCCGCGACAACCTGCTCACCGTCGACTGGGACCTGGTCGCGCCGTAGCCGCTCACGATGTCGGGTTCCGATGCCTCGGAGGTGTCCCGCGCACGTCCGAGGCATCAGAACCCGACATCGTGAGCCTCTCGCTCCGCCCTCGGCCGCGCCGCCCTATCGAGCGGAGATCAGTAGTGTGGTGCGCATGACATCGCTGACCGTCGCGCTGGCGCAGATCGAGGCCACCACCGATCCCGCGGCCAATGCCGCGCTGGTCGAGGACGGTCTGCGCCGCGCCGCCGACGCCGGCGCGGCGCTCGCCGTGTTCCCGGAGGCCACGATGTGCCGGTTCGGGGTGTCGCTGAAGCCGGTCGCCGAGCCGCTCGACGGTCCGTGGGCCACGCGCGTCGCGGCGGCGGCACGGGAGACCGGCGTGCACGTCGTCGCGGGGATGTTCACCCCGGGCTCCGACGGCCGCGTCCGCAACACACTCCTGTCCGCGGCGCCCGACGGCACGACCGACCACTACGACAAGGTGCACCTCTACGACGCCTTCGGCTTCGCCGAGTCGCGCACCGTCGAACCGGGCGCCCGCGCCGTCGTCGTGCAGGTCGGGGGCGTCCCCGTCGGCCTGAGCACCTGCTACGACCTGCGCTTTCCCACCCTGTATCAGGCGCTGGCCGATGCCGGCGCGCAGGTGATCGTCGCGCCCGCGTCGTGGGGCGACGGCCCCGGCAAGCTCGACGCCTTCACCACGCTCGCCCGCGCCCGCGCGCTCGACTCGACCACCTTCGTCGTCGCCGTCGATCAGGCGCGGCCCTCCGACGCCGAGCCCGGCAGCGCGCCGCGCGGTGTGGGCGGCTCGCTGGCCGTCGGGCCCGACGGTGCCGTGCTCGCCACCGCGGGCGCCGCCGCGGAACAGATCGTCGTCGACCTGCCGCTGGACCGGCTCGACGAGGTGCGGGCCGCGCTGCCCGTGCTGGCCAACCGTAGGGACTTCACCGTCTCCGCCCAGGGATGAGGAACAATCGCAGACGATGGATACGAACCCGAACACCCCGCAGAACCCCGGCCCGCAGCACCCGGCCCCGCAGAACGCCGGCCCGCAGGACGGCCTGACGCGGCCGATCGAGTCGGCGGCGCGCCCCTCGGGCGCGCACGCGCGACCCGAGCTCGGCCAGCAGCCGCCGGTGCCGCCCGCCCAGGTCCCGCCCGGTGGACCGTCGGGACCGGTGGGCCCGGGCGGCCCCGGCAAGCCCCCGAAGGCGAAGCGCTCCACCGGCAAGCTGATCGGTTTGATCGCGGCCGGGGTGGTGGCGCTCGTCGTGATCGCGTTCGTCGGCATCGAGCTGTACGTCCGCAACCACATCGAGGGGTGCCTCGCGGACAACATCAAGAGCGGCGCCAAGGCCAACGACGTCTCGGTCTCCTTCGCCAAGACGCCCATGCTGATCCAGAACGCGAGCGGCAAGATGTCGTCGATCGATATCACCATCGACGGCCTGCAGGGCACCTCGGGTCTCAACGTGCGCATCCTGCTCAAGGGCGTCGATCCCAGCGGCGACAACAGGATCGACGACGCGACCATCCTCGGCGAGTTCACCGCCGACGGCATCAAGAACAAGGTCGCGCAGGTGCCCCTCCTGTCCGACCCGAAGGTCACCCTGAACCCGTCCGCCAACCGGATCGAGATCACGACCGGGCTCATCACGATCAACCTCACGCCGTCCATCAAGGACAACAAGGTCGTCCTCACCGCGAGCAAGGCGTCCATCCTCGGCTTCGGCGTACCCGACGAGCTGGCGCAGCAGGCGATCACCGCGATCGCCGACATCCCGACGCCCAACGGGCTGACCGCGAGCGACCTGAAGATGACCGACCAGGCCGTCAGCCTGCGCTACTCGGGCCAGAACGTGCTGCCCAAGGACATCGAGAGCGGCAACGACGTGGGCGCCACCAACTGCTCGGTGCTCTGACGATGCTGCCGGCGGCTCTGGCGACCCGGGTGCGCTGGGGGATCATGCACGGCCTCCCCCGGCGCGCCCTGCCGCGCCGCGCGGAACGCGGCGACCGCATGGCCCAGATGCTGCTCGGCTACGGCGAACCCGGGTCGCAGTACGAGGTCTTCGACGCGCTGCGGGCGGAGGGGCCGCTCGTGCGCAGCGAGGTCGGCGCCACCACCGCCGATCACGCCGTCTGCCGGGAGATCCTGCGCGATGCGCGCTTCGGCACCGTCCAGACCGCCGACTTCGGTTTCCCCGGCCCGCTGCTGCGCATCCTGGAGCTGACCGACCCGCAGCTGCCCAATCCGGTCGAGCCACCGTCGATGCTGGTCAGCGAGCCGCCCGCGCACACGGCCTACCGGCATCCGATCGCGAGGACCTTCACGCCCCGGTCCATCGAACAGCTCACGGGCCGCGCTCGGACGGTGACCGTCTCGCTCCTGGACGCGATGGCGGAGGCGCCCGCGCCCGACCTGGTCCGCGACTTCGCGGCGCGGCTGCCGGTCACCATGATCGGGCGACTCCTCGGCCTGCCCGAGGAGGACGACGACTACATGCTCGAGTGGGGCGAGGCCGCGGCGCCGCTGCTCGATCCGGGTCTGGCGTGGCCCGTCTACCGGCGCTCGCAGGTCGCGCTGACCGGGCTGCGCGAGTACCTCGCCGCCCACTTCGCGCGGGTGCGCGCCGACCCCGACGCCGACCACCCGTTCGCCCTCCTCGCCTCGAGCGGCGAGCTGTCGGACCGGGAACTGATCGCGAACGCGGCGCTGCTCATCGGCGCGGGCTTCGAGACCACCGTCAACCTGATCGGCAACGGCATCGTCGACCTGCTGGCGCACCCCGACCAGCTGGCGATCCTGCGCGAGCGGCCGGAGCTGTGGCCGAACGCCGTCGAGGAGGTCCTGCGCTTCTCGAGCCCCATCCAGCGCACGGCCCGCGTCGCGCGGGAGGACGTGGAGGTCGCGGGCGTGCGCATCGGGCGCGGGACCATGGTGTCCCTGCAGCTCGCGGGCGCCAACCGCGACCCGAAGGTCTTCGACCGGCCGAACGAGTTCGACGTGACCCGGCCCGACGCGAAGAAGAACGTGAGCTTCGGCTACGGCATCCACGCCTGCATCGGCGCCGCGCTGGCGCGGATGGAGGGCACCGTCGCCCTGTCCGGGCTGTTCGAGCGCTACCCCGCGGTCGCCCTGTCCGACGGTGCGCGGCACCGCGGGCTCTCGACCCTGTACGGGTACGCGGCGCTCCCCGCGCGGCTCGCCTGAGCGCTCGCGCACCGTCGGGCCGCCCGACGGTGCCTACTCCGGGAAGCCGGCCAGCACGGCGCGCGAGCCGGACAGTCCAAGGCGGTTCGCGCCGGCGTCGATCATCTCCTGCGCGGCCTCGGCCGTGCGGATGCCGCCGGAGGCCTTGACGCCGACATCGGGCCCGACGGCCGCGCGCATGATCCGCACCGCGTCGGCGGACGCGCCACCGCTGGGGTGGAAGCCCGTGGAGGTCTTGACGAAGGTCGCGCCGCCCTTGACGGAGCGCTTGCACACCTCGGTGAGCAGGTCGGCGTCGCCGAACTCGAGCAGCGCCGCGGACTCGACGATGACCTTGAGCACCGGATCCGCGCCGATCGCCTCGCGGACGGTCAGCACGTCGGCGAAGACCCGGTCCAGCTCGCCGGCGAGGGCGAGCCCGACGTCGATCACCATGTCCACCTCGTGCGCACCCTCCTCGACGGCCATCCGCGCCTCGGCGGCCTTGATGAGTGTGTGGTGCTTACCGGACGGGAAGCCGGCGACGACGCAGGTCCGGGGAGCCCAGCGCCCACCGGCCGCGTGTACCTCCTGCGCGTCGATCGCGACGCGCAGCGGCAGCATCGACGGGGACAGGCAGACGGCGTAAACCCCCAGGTCCAGCCCCTCCTGGTAGGCCGCAGCGGCGGCGGCCTCGGCGGCCTCCGGCTTGAGCAGGGTGTGATCGACGAGGGCGGCGACTTCGGAGCGTGTGAGCACGTTTGAGACGATACCGTCCGTGACCCGCGATACCCGCTATGTCCTGACCCTGGGCTGCCCCGATACCACCGGCATCGTCGCCCGTATCTCGACCTTCCTCGCCGACGTCGGCGGATGGATCGTCGAGGCCGCGTACCACTCCGACGCCGACTCCGGCTGGTTCTTCACCCGCCAGGCGGTCCGAGCGGACAGCGTCTCACTGTCGTTGGACGAGCTGCGCGCGCGGTTCGCCGCCGAGGTGGCCGCCGAACTCGGCCCCGAGACGGAGTGGCGCCTGACCTCGAGCGCCGAGCCGAAGGACATCGTCCTGCTGGTCAGCAAGGAGGGGCACTGCCTGCACGACATCGTCGGCCGGGTCGCGACGGGTGAGCTGAACGCGCGCATCGCCGCCGTCATCGGCAACCACGAGGACCTGCGCGATTTCACCGAGCGTCTCGACATCCCGTTCCACCACGTGCCCTTCCCCGGTCCGGGCGAGGACAAGTCGGCGGCGTTCGCTCGCGTCGCGGAACTCACCGATGCGCTGGACCCCGACGCGGTGGTCCTGGCCCGGTTCATGCAGGTGCTGCCGGCGGATCTGTGCGCGGCGTGGGCGGGGCGGGCGATCAACATCCATCACAGCTTCCTGCCGAGCTTCGTCGGCGCCCGGCCGTACCACCAGGCGTTCGCCCGCGGCGTGAAGCTGATCGGCGCGACCTGCCACTACGTGACGGCCGACCTCGACGCCGGCCCGATCATCGAGCAGGACGTGGCCCGCGTGGACCACGCCGACGCCGCCGCGGACATGGTGCTCCGCGGCCGCGACATCGAGAAGGTCGTGCTGGCCCGCGGCCTGCGCTGGCACCTCGAGAACCGGGTGCTCGTGCACGGCCGCAAGACCGTCGTCTTCTCCTGACTCCGGGTTCGACGGTGCGCTACTCCGGGGCCCCGGAGGCGACGGGGCGTCCGTCGAGGATGGAGTCGAGGAGAGCGTTGAGCTTCTCCGGCTGCTCGAGCGGGAGCATGTGGCCGGAGTCGCGGATCACGGCGAACCGGTCCAGGTGCCCGGAGACGCGCAGCTCGCCCGCGATGACATCGGCATCGGACGGCGGCGTCAGGTGGTCGTACTGGCCGACCACCACGGAGGTGGGGACGTTCAGCTTGCGCAGGCCGTCGGTCACGTCGAGCCCGGCCAGCACGTGGCCCCACTCGCCGCGGACGTCGGGCGGACAGGTGGCGACCATGTCCTCGGTGTAGGTCACCGCACCGTACGAGGCGTAGCCGCACAGCGCCGTGTAGCGGATCACAGCCGTGTGCAGGCGGTTGCGGCGGAACTTCACCGGGGCGCCGAGCACGGCGTCGCCGAGCTTCTCGGTGAACCGCGGCGCGATCCGCGGCAGGGCGGCGAGCGGGGTGGCGCCGGCGAAGCCGGGCACCGCGTCGCGGGCGTACGTGGAACTGAGCACCACATGGTGCGCCTTCGCGGCGACCTCGTCGGTGTACTTGCCGGCCCACGCCATGATCGTGATGGCGCCCATGCTGTGGCCGACGAGCAGCGCCTGCTTCCCGTCCGGCACGTGGGCGTCGAGGACGGCGTGCAGGTCGTCGGCGAGAACGCCGGTGGAGAACGCGAACGCGCCCGCCTCCGACTCTCCGTGGCCGCGCTGGTCGTAGCCGATCACGCGGTAGCCGCGCGCGACGAGGTGCTCGACCTGGCGCGGGAAGTTGGCCACGTTGCAGGTCCAGCCGTGGATCAGCACCGCGAGCGGGCCGTCGGCGGGTCCCCAGACGCGGGTGTGCAGCCGGGTCCCGTCCCCGGAGACGACGGTGCCGTCCTCGCGCGGGCCGTCGTAGTCCTCGATCAGCTTGGCGTTGGCCGGCTCCGTCGGCGACGACAGCGCGTAGGCGGTGGCGCCGGCGGCGACCGCCGCGGCACCGGCTCCGAGGGCGCCGAGCGCACCGACGACGAGCTTGCTGGAGATCTTCATGCGACCAACCTTACTAACTAATACTCAATAGCGCGGGCGCCGGACCTCATCGAGTTTCGGCTTGACGTCCAGCAGGTAGACGAGCACACCCACCGCCGCGATCACCATGCCGAAGAAGCCGGGCAGGAAGATCACGAGCGCGCAGACCACGAGGGTGATGAGCCAGTAGTTCTTCTGCCACTTCCCGGTGGCCCGGAAGGCGTCCTCGGGGGTGCGGGCCGCGTGGATGATCGCGAAGATCGCGGCGCCCAGCAGCGCCAGCGTGAGGACGAGGGTCACGAAGAACGTGACGGTGCCGTAGCCCATGACGAGGAGTTCCATGGCACCAGCCTAAAGGTCGGGCGCCCGGCGGCAGTGCCGCCGGGCGCCCGGGGTGGAGCTGAGGGGTGTGACGATCAGGCGTCGGCCTTGGGCGCAGCCTTCTTGACGGCGGCGGCAGCCTTCTCCGTGGTCTCCTCGACGGTGGCCTCGACCTTGTCGGCGGCGGCCTGGGCCTCGTCACCGGCACGGTTGACCAGCTTCGCGGCGCGCTCGCCGACCTGCTTGGTGGCGGAGGCGACCTGGCCCAGCGAGGACTCGGTCAGCTCGACGGCCTGGTTGTAGGCCTTGGTGGCCTGCTCGGTGGCGTCCTCGATCACGGAGCCCGACTTGATGCGCTCGAAGGCGCTCTCGCCGCGCTCGGCGAGCGACTCGTAGATGTCGGTCGCGACCTGGATGTAGGCGGCGGCAACCTTGCGCAGCTCCTCGGGGGTGAACTTGGCGCGCAGCTCATCGACGTCCTTGGGCAGACCGTCCTTGGCCTCGGTCAGCTTGGCCTGCGCGGAATCGGCGGCCTCCTCGACCTTCGCCTGGGCCTCCTCGACCTTGGTCTGGAAGTCCTTCGACGCGTCGGTGGCTGCGGCGCGCAGCTTCTCGACGACCTCGGCCACGGCCTCGTAGGCGTAGTCACCGGCGCCGAGGGCGGCGAACAGGGGGGTCTTCAGGTCGTCGAGGGTGTTCTGCTCGGTCATGGCACGTTCTCCTTCAATGCGGTCTCGTTCTCGCGGCGGAAGCTCTCGTAGATGTCGAGTAGGGCCTGCTTCTGCCGCTCGTTGATGGCAGTGTCCGCGATCAGAGCGTCGCGTACCGGGGACTCCGGACGCTCCTCGAGGATCCCGGCCTGCACGTAGAGCACCTCCGCCGAGAGCCTCAGCGCTTTGGCGATCTGCCCCAGCACGTCGGCCGACGGTCGGCGGAGCCCCCGCTCGATCTGGCTGAGATACGGGTTGGAAACCCCCGCCCTCTCCGCCAGTTGCCGGATGGACACCTCCGCCGCAAGACGTTGCGACCGAATGAACGCTCCAATGTCGGATCCCGAATTCACTTCGGGCTCTTCATTGCTCGTCATGTCCGGCCTCCCGTCTGCGCGGCTGACACCACGCTAACAGCTAGTGCTAACTGTTGCAAGCATTTGGTTAGCAGTGTGATTCTGATCATTGACACGACCCGCGCGCCGTCAGAAGAACAGTTGAGTGATCGTGTAGATCGCCAGGCCGGCCAGCGCGCCGACGACGGTGCCGTTGATCCGGATGAACTGCAGGTCCCGACCCACCGCGAGCTCGATCTTCCCCGACGCTTCGTCGGCGTCCCAGCGCGCAACGGTGTCGGTGATGATCGAGGTGATCTGCCCCGCGTAGTTCTCGACGAGGTGCCGCACCGAGCGATCGACCCAGAAGTCGACCTTCCCGCGCAGCGCCGGATCGTCGCGCAGCCGCACGCCGAACCGGGCGGCGGACTCGCTGAACTTCTCCCGCAGCGTCGAATCGGGGTCGTCCACCGACGCCTCGATCATCCGCTTGGCGGCGCGCCACGCCGCCTGCGCCGCGGTGCGCACCTCCTCGCGCCCCATCAGCTCGGCCTTGACGTCCTCGACCTTGGCGATGGTCCGGGGGTCGTGCTGCAGGTCGGAGGCGAAGTCCCAGAGGAAGGTGCTCATGGCGTGCCGCACCTCGTGGTCGGGGTCGCTGCGCACCTTCCAGGTGAACTCGACGAGCTCGCGGTAGATGCGCTCCCCCAGCAGCGAGTTGACGAACTTCGGCGACCACTGCGGACCGTCGGTGTCGACGATCTTGTCGATGACGCCCTGGCTGCCCAGGGCCCAGTGGTGCGCGCGCTCGGCGAGCAGGTTGATCAGCGGCAGCTGGCGCTGCTCCTGCAGCAGGGTCTCGACGAGCCGCCCGATGGGCGGCCCCCACTCGGGCTCGGCGAGCCGCTTGATGATGGTGGAGTTGAGCACCGCCTCGACATCCTCGTCGCGCAGCACCTCGCTCATGACCTTGACCAGTTTCGCGGCCTCGGCGCCCAGCTTCTGCGAGTTGTCGGGGTCGGCCATCCAGTTGGCGACGCGGCCGCTGAGCTCGAGCGAGCCCACCTTGTCGGCGATCACGTCGGGGGTGAGGAAGTTGCTCTCGACGAACCCGCCGAGCGCGTCGCCCAGCTGGTCCTTCTTGCGCTTGATGATCGCGGTGTGCGGGATCGGCAGGCCCAGCGGATGCCGGAACAGCGCGGTCACCGCGAACCAGTCCGCCAGGCCGCCGACCATGCCCGCCTCGGACGCGGCCTTGACGTACCCGACCCACGGCCCGGCGATCGACAGGTGCGCGCCCTTGGTGTCCAGGTACTCGCAGATGAGGTAGATGATGGCCGCGCCGATGAGGAAGGAGAGGGCCAGCGCCTTCATCTTCCGCAGGTCTCGGCGCTTGCGCTCGTCGGGCGTGCCGAACGGGCTCGCCTGCGGGGCGAGCGGGGTGGCCGCCGGGGATGACACCGTCACGAGTCGATCTTGCCCGAAGATCCGGACGTCCGACGGATAGGGTGACCCCATGGCGAAGAAGAGCGGTTGGTCCGGTTCCGTCTCCGAGGCCCTGCGGTGGCGCCCCGGTGGCCTCGTGCAGGACATCGACACCTCCGGCAAGCCGGGTTTCGACGGTGACAAGGCGGCGGGCGAGGCGCTCCTCGCCGAGCGCGGGGAGCGGCTCTCGCAGCTGCAGGAGCTGCTCTACGCGAACGGCCGCGCGGGCGATCACCGCTCGGTGCTGCTGGTGCTGCAGGGCATGGACACGGCCGGCAAGGGCGGCATCGTCCGGCACGTGATCGGCATGGTCGACCCCCAGGGCGTCAAGACGGCCTCGTTCGGCAAGCCCACCGAGGAGGAGCTGGCCCACGACTTCCTCTGGCGCATCCACCAGCAGGTCCCCAAGGGCGGCCAGATCGGCGTCTTCGACCGCTCGCACTACGAGGACGTGCTCGTGGTCCGCGTCCACGACCTGGTGCCGCAGTCGGTGTGGGAGCCGCGCTACGGGATCATCAACAGCTTCGAGGAGGACCTGGTCGCGTCGGGCGTCACCGTGGTCAAGGCCGCGATGTTCGTGTCGCTGGACGAGCAGAAGAAGCGACTGCAGGAGCGACTGGACCGTCCCGACAAGTACTGGAAGTACAACCCCGCCGACATCGACGAGCGCGGCTACTGGCCGAAGTACCAGGAGGCCTACCAGGCCATGCTCGACCGCACCAGCGTCGACGGTGCCCCCTGGCACGTCATCCCCGCCGACCGCAAGTGGTTCTCCCGGCTCGCGATCACCGAGCTGCTGATCGAGGCCCTCGAAGGCCTCGGACTGGACTGGCCGCCCGCCGATTTCGACGTCGAGCACGAGAAGGCCCGCCTCGCCGAGGCCTGACCGTCCCGCCCACCGGTCCGACGGTGCCCGCCCGCCCGCGCCGACGGTGCCGGGCGCCGGGTAGGGCCGGGGTGGGGGACGAAACGCCGCGCGGGGGACAACCGAGCCCCCACCGGAAGCGCGGCGTCTGTTGGGGGCTCGAACGCCGGAGCCGCGGATCGGCGCGGCCCGGGGGACGACGGCGCGGCCCGGGGGACGACGGTGCGGCGCGGGGGACGACGGCGCGGCGGCTGCCGCCTGTCGGGATCCGCGCAGGCCACGGTGTCTGGATGGGTCCTGGCACCGAGGCAGGATATGCACGGGACGCATAGCCATAGCCTCGGAAACCGTAGCTGACCTGCGTCGATAGCGGTATGCATGGCACGCATCGCTCACCGACGTGACATGGTCACCTCCCCGCGCCCCGCGACCCCGATGTCACGGCCGGCATCGCCCCGGCACCGTCGGGCTACGCGAGGCGGGCGGCCCGGCGCTTGCCGGACCACAACTCCTCGACGACGACCTGCACCAGCAGGGCGATCGCGCTCCACACCAGGGCGGCGAGCGGCGTGGCACCCGCGGCCACGGCCGCGACGCCTGCGCCCAGCAGGGCGAGGGTGACGCACACCGCGAGGGCGCGGTGGCCGTCGAAGCCGGTGAGGTAGGCGTCCATGACGCCGATCCCGAGGACCGCGACCGCCAGCGGCACGACGAACGCCGTCGAGACCACCACGTTGCTCACGTGCGCCTCGTGCGAGATGCCGAGCGCCTCGACGTGCAACCCTGCGCCGAACGCCGCGACGCCCATGAAGATGACGATGTGGCCGTAGCCCCACGCGAAACACTTGCTCGGCGTACGAACGAGCGCCTCCCCCACCGGGATCGAGAAGTAGATCCACCAGAGCGACAGGTTGAGCACCATCGCCGCGATACCGAGCACGGCGATGTCGGGGCTCCAGCCCTGGGCCTTGAGAAGTGCCTGCAGGGCGACGACGGTGCCGACCACGCCCTCGCCGAGCGTGATGATGGTGAGCAGGCCGTAGCGCTCGGCGATGTGGTGCGGGTTCCACGGTGTCCGCTGTCGATGTTCGGCGATGTACGGCCCACCGAGCTCCATGACGAACAGGACCACGCCGATGAGCAGGAACTGGGTGAGCGTCAGCGGCGCGAAAGCGCTGAACACCCAACCGATCTGCGCGAGCGTGATCGCGATGATGTAGGTGATCGCGGCCGTGCGGTACCGCGGCGAGGAGACCGCCGCGCGGGTCCACTGCGCGAGCAGCGCGACGCGCATCACCACGTAACCGATCACGAGCACCGTGTTGTTCGGCTGCTCGTGGGCGGCGACCGACGCGAAGAAGGGCTCCACGCCGAGGCCCATGATGCAGACGCCGATCATCTGCAGCGCGGTGACGATCCGGAACAGCCAGTCGTCCGTGTCGAACGCGGAGGCCATCCACGTGAAGTTGATCCACGCCCAGATCGCGGCGAACGCGCACAAGCCGAAGCCGAGGAAGGCAGCCAGGTAGTGCGCCTCTGCGAGCGCGTCGGCCAGCTGCACGCCCGCGAGGGAGAAGACCACCACGAAGGTGAGGTCGAAGAGCAATTCCAGCGTGGTGGCCGTCCGACCCTCCTCGTGCGGGTCGCGCCCGGACATCGGGATCAATCTGCGGCGCATCGCCGGCGGTGCTTCACTCACTCGCGTCTCCCTCGTCGCAACCCCACGGAACGAAGCTCATCGTAGGCGCGCCGAACGCCCTCCGCCCGCCCGGTTCAGCGGGTGGTGTAGCCGCCGTTGGCGAACAGCGTCTGGCCCGTGATCCAGTGCCCGTCGGTCGCGAGGAAGTCGACGATCGGGGCGATGTCCTCGATGAGGGTCAAGCGACCGCCCATGCCCTGCGACTTGTGGAATTCGACGCGCTCGGGCGTCTCCTGGCCGTAGAAGAAGGGCGTGTCCATGGGCCCGGGCGCGATGGCGTTGACGGTGATCCCGCGGCCCGCGAACTCCTTGGCCGCGGCGCGGTTGAAGTGCTCGACGGGCGACTTGCCGCCCGCGTAGGTGGAGTAGCCGTCGGTGAAGGCGCCGAGCAGCGCCGTGACGATGGTGATGAGCATGCCGTCGTCGTTCAGCGTGCGACCGGCCTCCTTGATGAAGAAGTAGGCGGCCTTGGCGTTGATGTCCAGCATGGAGTCGTACTCGGCCTCAGAGGTTTCCAGGATCGGCTTGCGCAGCACCTTGCCGACCGTGTTCACCGCCACGTCGACGCCGCCGAACTCGGCCACGGCCGCGTCGAACAGCTCGGTCACGGTCGACGGTGCCGTCAGGTCGCCCTGGAACAGCAGGGCCCGCCCGCCCGCGGCCTCCACGGCGGCCGCGGTCTCCTGCGCCTGCGCCTGCGACGACGGGCTGTTGTAGTGCACCACGACGTTCGCGCCGAGGCCGGCGAGATGGCGACTGACCAGGCCACCGAGGTTCTTACCGCCACCGGCGACGACCGCCGTCTTCCCTGCGAGCTTCGTCATGTCTTCTCCCTCGTTGTCCGCATCCGTGTGTGCAGCACCCAACGTAGACACGGAAACGACAACCGACAATCGAATGTTATCGGACTATTCACCACTATTGTTTGTGAATAGACTGGCCCGGTGACCACGCCCGACCTCCGCCGCCTGGAGCAGTTCGTCGCCGCGATGGAGGAGCCCTCGCTCGCCGCTGCGGCCGCCCGTCTGCACCTGAGTCAGCAGGCGCTCTCCGCCGCGCTCCGCCAGCTCGAGCGCGAGCTCGGCACGCCGCTGTTCACGCGCTCCGGGCGCCGCCTCGCCCCCACCGCCGCGGCCCGTACCCTGTACGACGGTGCGCCGTCCCTCCTGTCCGGTGCCCGCCTGCTCGCGGCGCGCACCCGGGACGCGGGGGCGCAGCGCCGGCCGCCGTTCGTGGTCGGCCGCAGCCCCGCGGTGACCGCCGACGAGGCCTACGAGATCCTGGAACCGCTGATCGCACAGGATGATCCGCCGTCGATCACGGTGCGCGAGCTGTTCCCGGCGGCGATGGTGGCCGAGCTGCGAGAGGGCACCGTCGACCTGGTGCTCCGGCGCGGCGCAGCGCTACCGGACCAGGTGGCGGGAGGGACGCTCGTCTATCACCCGCTGCGGGTCGCCCTGCATCGCGACCACGAGCTGGCCGGCCGCGAGCGCCTCGCGCTGGCCGAGCTGGCGGCGTCGCCGATCGTGGTGTGGGCGCCGCCGCACGCCTCGTTCTACACGGACTTCCTGGTCGCGCAGTGCCGTCGGGCCGGCTTCGAGCCGGACCTGCTGATCAACCACGTGCAGGGCACGCCGCCGGCGACGGCGGTGCTCGCCGCGCCGCACGCCGCGGCGTTCGTGACCGGTCCGCCCGGGGAGCGGTTCGGGGGCCGGGTCACGGTCCTCGAGCTCGACGATGCCCCGCAGGTCCCGGTGCAGGCGCTGTGGCTGCCGCACACCACCGATCCGGTCCGCGCCGCGCTCCTCGCGACCTATCCCCCGGCCTGATGGCTCAGCTGACGATCCTCAAGACGATCACCTTCACGAAGTCATCGTTGACCGCGTACGTCAGCAATCCGCGCCCGTCGCCGAATACGGCGGTCCACTGGTCGGTGGACTTGTCGTAGCTCCCACCGCCCTTCGGATCGTCGAGAATCGCAGCGAACACGGCATCGAAGGACTCCTTCAGGTCGTCCGGGAGCTCGGCGTATTGGACCCTCGCGATCTCCATCCACACCGGCGAGTAGAGCGCCATCTACCCGGCACTCTGCGGTGAAGTCGCGAGACCGGCGAAGTCGCCGCGTGCGACCTGCTCGATGATCGCTCGCTCGTCATCCGTCGGGGGGTTGAGTCGCAGATGCGCGACGCCCCACCACCGGTTCACCACGCGCTCGACCCGGGAGAGGTCGAAGTCGTCGTCGGCCTCCGCGAGGGCGATGCGGAACTGTGCTTCGAATTCGGGAAGTTCCTCCGGAGCCACAACTGCGAGGGCATCCCGGATCGCCGGACCGGACCGTTCCACCGCCACGTACTCGCCCATGCATCGATGGTACGACGCACGTCCGACGTATCCCAGAATCCGGCGCGTCCGCGTCCTCGCGCAGTCAGGCAGGCTTTCTGGCCGTCACGAACTGCCCCTGCCCGCTGACGGTCTGCTGCACGTCGACGAGCCCGTACTCGCGCAGCCAGCCGGTGATCTCGTCCTTGCCGAACCAGCGGAAACCGGAGACCCGCTCCGCGGTCGACGAACCGAGGACGGACGTGAGCGGCGTCTGCAGCGACGTGAACAGCGCCACCCGGCCGCCCGGCTTCGTCACCCGGCAGATCTCGCGGACCGCGAGCCGGGGTGCCGGGATCAGGTACAGCGCGGCCAGACAGACGACGGTGTCGAAGGCGCCATCGGGAAAGGGCAGCTCGAGGGCGCTGGCCCGGACGTAGACGACGCGATCGCCCGCGTTGTCGCGAACGGCGCGCTGCAGCATCGCGTCGGAGACGTCCAGGCCGACGACCACGCCGTCGCCGCTGAGCTTGCGCGCCAACGGTTTCGTGTACAGGCCCGGACCGCAGGCCACGTCGAGGATCTTCTGGTCGCCGCGCCCCGTGAGGTCCTCGAGCAGCAGGTCCTGCCGGCTCAGCGTGCCGGAGCCGCCGAGGCTGAACAACCGGGTGAACGCCGGCCGCCACGCCTTCTCGTAGACAGCGGCCAGTGCCGGGTTGTGCATGAGTGCGTTGCTCAGCCCCGTCGGCTTCGCGCTCTCGGGCGCGAGCACGTCGAGGTAGCCGTGGGTGCGGTCCGGCTCGCGGCCGAGCCGGGTGGGGTCGAGCATCGCCTCGACCCGGTCGATCGCGCCGGTCATGCGGCCCACGCTAGCGCGCTCCGCGTCGACTCGGGACCGTTCCCGCTCCCTTGCCGGTTCAGCGACTGGCCCGCCTACTTCGCGGGGTACTCGAAGAACCCGCGGCCGGCCTTCTTGCCCTTGTAGCCGGCTTCCACCATGCGCAGCAGGAGCGGCGGCGCGGCGTAGAGCGGCTCCTTGTACTCCTCGTACATGGCGTCGGCGATGAACTTCACGGTGTCCAGGCCGATGAGATCCGTCAGCTTGAGCGGGCCCATCGGGTGCGCCAGGCCCAGCACGATCGCCTTGTCGATGTCCTCGGCCGTGGCGAATCCCGACTCGTACATGCGGATCGCCGAGAGCAGGTACGGCACCAGCAGGGCGTTGACGATGAAGCCCGAGCGGTCGGTCGCGCGCACGACCTGCTTGCCCAGCACCTCGGACGCGAACTGCTCGGCGCGGGCCACGGCACCGTCGGACGTGGACAGCGAGCTGATCACCTCCACCAGCGGGAGCACCGGCACCGGGTTGAAGAAGTGCAGGCCCAGCACCCGACCGGGGTTCTTCGTGGCCTCGGCGATGCGCTGGATCGGCAGCGACGAGGTGTTGGACGCGAGCACGGCGTCGGGGTCGGTGACCACGGCGTCGAGCTTGCCGAACACCTCGGCCTTGACGGCCTCGTTCTCGACGATGGCCTCGATCACCAGCTGACGGTCGGCGAAGTCGGCGAGGTCGGTGGTGAAGGTCAGCCGCTCGGCGGCCTGGTCCCGCTCCCGCTCGGTGATCTTACCGCTGGAGACGGCGCGGTCCAACGACTTGAGGATGCGCGCGCGACCGCCGGCCGCGAGCTCCTCGGTGGCCTCCCAGACCAGCACGTCGGCGCCGGCACGGGCCGACACCTCGGCGATACCGCCGCCCATCTGGCCGGCGCCCACGACACCGACCCTGGATACAGCTTCACTCATGAGAACTCTTCCGCCTCTCCGAAAATTCTGCCGATATGCAAGCGGCCCGCAACGTCGCGTTGCGGGCCGCCTGTCAGGTATTCGGGCACGTTCTGGGCGTACCCCAGTGGGATTACCCTCGTCTCACCTCACGCGCTCGTCGCGACGCGAGACCGGGCATCTCCCCGCCAATTCCTAGTGGAACTGGCCCTCTTCGGTCGAGCCCTTCAGCGCCGCGGTGGACGTGTTGGGGTCGACGGTGGTGGCGATGCGGTCGAAGTAGCCGGCGCCGACCTCGCGCTGGTGCTTCGTGGCGGTGTAACCGCGCTCCTCGGCGGCGAACTCGCGCTCCTGCAGGTCGACGTAGGCCGACATCTGGTTGCGGGCGTAGCCGTGCGCCAGGTCGAACATCGAGTAGTTGAGGGCGTGGAAGCCGGCCAGCGTGATGAACTGGAAGGTGAAGCCCATGGCGCCCAGCTCGTTCTGGAACTTCGCGATGGTCGCGTCGTCCAGGTGCTGCTTCCAGTTGAAGGACGGCGAGCAGTTGTACGCCAGCAGCTGGTCCGGGAAGTCGGCCTTGACGGCCTCGGCGAACTTCTTGGCGAGCTCGAGATCGGGCTTGCCGGTCTCCATCCAGATCATGTCGGCGTAGGGCGCGTAGGCCTTGGCACGGGCGATGCAGGGCTCGACGCCGTTCTTGATGCCGAAGAAGCCCTCGGACGTGCGGGTGCCGTCGAGGAAGGGCTTGTCACGGTCGTCCACGTCGGTGGTGAGCAGCGTGGCGGCCTCGGCGTCGGTACGGGCGATCACCACGGTGGGGGTGTTCGCGACGTCCGCGGCCAGGCGCGCCGAGGTCAGGGTGCGGATGTGCTGCTGGGTGGGGATGAGCACCTTGCCACCGAGGTGGCCGCACTTCTTCTCCGAGGCGAGCTGATCCTCCCAGTGGGTACCGGCGGCACCCGCGGCGATCATGGCCTTCTGCAGCTCGTAGACGTTGAGCGCGCCGCCGAAGCCGGCCTCGCCGTCGGCGACGATCGGCACGACCCAGTTGTCGACGGCGTTGTCGCCCTCGACCTTGGCGATCTCGTCGGCGCGGAGCATCGCGTTGTTGATGCGGCGAACGACGGCCGGAACCGAGTTGGCCGGGTACAGCGACTGGTCCGGGTAGGTGTGGCCCGAGAGGTTCGCGTCACCGGCGACCTGCCAGCCGGAGAGGTAGATGGCCTTGAGGCCGGCGCGCACCTGCTGCACGGCCATGTTGCCGGTGAGGGCGCCCAGGGCGTTGATGTACGAGCCGTCGCCCTTGGTCACGCCGTCCCAGAGGATCTCGGCGCCGCGGCGGGCGAGCGTGTGCTCCTCGACGACGGAGCCCTGGAGCTCCTCCACCTGAGCGGCGGTGTAGTCGCGCTTGATGCCGTTCCAGCGCGGGTTGGTGTCCCAATCCTGCTGGATCTCTGCGGCGGTCCTCGGCTGTCCGACGGTGCTCATTGGCTCCCCGTTCTTCGCTCTAGTCGATAAAGATTCAATCGGCCACCGGCGGCGGGCGAGAGGCTGATCGCTAACCCGCTTCACTGCACCGGCGTTGCGCCTGACGCCACTGTGCCACACCTAAAGCCGCAGGCCAAGGCCGTCGACGATGCCAAAGCAAGCCATGAAATCAGGGAGATCGTGCTAATCCTGCGAAGGATCCTCGCGCGGTTCGCAGAAAAAAGTACGTCCGTACTGGGAGTTTGCGGGCCCGGCTTCCCGGCCCCCCGAGGCCGTTTCCGACGGTCCGCCGCAGCCGGGCCGCGCACCGTCGGACCGGTTGTGTGACGCACTTCACTGCGAAGGCGGGGTATCGCGCCCGGAACGCATCGGTAGCTGGGCTTCCACGACTAATATTCGCTGCATGTCCAAGACCTTCGTGGGTGCACGCCTGAGGGGCCTGCGCAAGGAGCGCGGGCTGTCACAGGCGTCCCTCGCCGAGGCGCTGGAGATCTCGCCGTCCTATCTGAACCAGATCGAGCACGACGTCCGGCCGCTCAGCGTGCCGGTGCTGCTCAAGATCACCGACGTCTTCGGGGTCGACACGTCGTTCTTCAACTCGCAGGACCAGACGCGGCTCATCGCGGAGCTGCGCGAGGTCACGATGGACGTCGACGCACCCACCAGCACCGACGAGCTGTCCGAGCTGGCCCGCGACCACCCCGGCTTCGCCCGCGCCATGGTCGCGCTGCACCGCCGCTACCTCGGCGCCGCCGACCAGCTCGCGCAGGTCACCGACGGCCGCAACGACCCCGGCGCCCGCGGCTCGATCCCGAACCCGCACGAGGAGGTGCGGGACTTCTTCTACCAGCGGCAGAACTACTTCCACGAGCTCGATACCGCCGCGGAGGAGCTCACCGCCCGGATGCGCATGCACAGCGCGGACGTGCGCACCGAGATCGTCACCCGCCTCGAGGCCGTGCACAACGTGTCCATCCGCCGCCGCGTCGACCTCGGGGAGACGGTGCTGCACCGCTACGACCCCCGCACCCGCGTACTGGAGATCAACCGCCACCTGTCGGGCGGACAGCAGGTCTTCAAGATGGCCGCCGAGCTCGCCTACCTCGAGTGCGGCCGGGAGATCGACGCGATGGTCGACGGTGCCGGGTTCGGCTCCGAGGAGGCGGGTCGCCTCGCCCGGCTCGGGCTCGCGAACTACTACGCCGCGGCCGTCGTCCTGCCGTACACCCAGTTCCACGGCGCCGCGGAGGAGTTCGAGTACGACATCGAGCGGCTGTCCGCGTTCTTCTCCGTGAGCTACGAGACCATCGCGCACCGGCTCTCCACGCTGCAGCGCCCCAACCTGCGCGGCGTGCCCCTGTCCTTCGTCCGCGTCGACCGCGCCGGCAACATGAGCAAGCGGCAGAGTTCCACGGGGTTCCACTTCTCCGCGTCCGGCGGCACGTGCCCGCTGTGGAACGTCTACGAGACCTTCGCGTGGCCGGGCAAGATCATCACGCAGATCGTCGAGATGCCCGACGGCCGCAATTACCTCTGGGTCGCGCGCACCGTCGAGCGCCGCGCCGCGCGGTACGGCCAGCCCGGTAAGACCTTCGCCATCGGCATCGGCTGCGAACTGCGGCACGCGCACCGTCTCGTCTACGCGCGCGGCCTCGACCTGAACGAGCCGAACCCCACCCCGATCGGCGCCGGCTGTCGCGTCTGCGAGCGCTCCGGCTGCCCCCAGCGCGCCTTCCCAGCCATCGGCAAGAGTCTCGACATCGACGAACACCGTTCCACGGTCAGCCCCTACCTCGTCCGGTAGGTCCGTCACCGTCCCGGGTTCGACGGTGCGCCCGCCGTCGGGCCCGGTGGCGTACTCTCGGCGGGCGTGAAGATCGAGACCCCGTCGGGGATCGCCGACGCCTATTTCACCCGCCCGCAGACCGACGGGGACGTACCCGGAGTGCTGCTGTTCATCGACGCGATCGGGCTCCGGCCGCAGATCGCCTCGCTGGCCGACCGGATCGCCTCCTGGGGGTACGCGGTCCTCGCGCCGAACGTCTTCTACCGCGACGGCGACGCCGCGGCCACGTCCCCCGACGAGCCGCTGGACACCCCGGAGGCGCGCGAGCGGTTCATGGGCGGGGCGATGGGCCGCGTCATGGGCCTCACCCCGGACAAGTCGGGACCGGACACGGACGCCTACCTCGCCGCGCTCCTCGCCCGGCCCGGCGTCACCGGCCCCGTCGGCGTCACGGGTTACTGCATGGGCGCCCGGCTGGCCACGCTCGCGGCGATCGCGCACCCGGACACCGTCGTGGCGTGCGGCGGCTTCCACGGCGGCCGCCTGGCCACGGACGAGCCCGACAGCATCCACCTGGGCCTTCCCCGGGCGCGGGCGGAGTTCGTCTACGGGCACGCCGACCACGACGCGTCGATGCCGCCCGAGGCGGTCGAACGACTCGGCGCGGCACTCGCCGCCGCCGGATTGACGGCCACGAACGCGATCTATCCCGACGCCCCGCACGGCTACACCATGGCGGACACCCCGAACTACCAGGAGGCCGGCTCGGAGCGGCACTTCACCGAACTCGAAGCCCTGTTCGCCCGCACTCTCGGAGGCCGCTGATGTCCACGTCCCCTCGCGTCCGCCCCGCGGGCCTCCGCGCGGCCGGCCCGATCAACTACGCGATCGCCCGCGTCGGCGCCAAGGCCATTCGCGCCGACGACATGCACCTGTTCTCCACCCTCGGCCGCACGAAGCGGCTGTTCCTCGGCTGGCTCGGCTATTCCGGCATGCTCATGCCCTTCGGCGCGCTCAAGCGGACGGAATCCGAGACGGTCATCGTCCGCGTCGCACACCTGCGGGAGAACGCGTACGAGCTGGGCCACCACCGCCGCATCGGCGCCCGTGCCGGCCTCACCGCCACCCAGTTCGAGCGGATCTTCGACGGCTCGGGCTGGAACGAGCGCAGCGCCGCGCTGCTGGACGTGGTCACCGAGATCGTCGAGGACAGGTCCGTGTCCGACGATGCCTGGGCCCGCCTCGCCGAGTTCTACGACGAGCGGCGGCTGGTCGAGATCGTCCTGCTCGCCACCAACTACGACGGCCTGGCCACCACGATCGACGTCCTGGGGATCGAGCCGGAACGGTGACGGGACCGTCGACCGCCCTGCTCACCGCCGCCCAGCGCGACGACCTGCTGGCACGCTGGAACGAGCCGCACCGCAGGTACCACACCGTCGACCACCTGGCCGGCGTGCTGCGCGGCCTCGACGAGCTCGCGGCGGCGGGCGCCGCCTTCGACCGCGACGCCGTCGAGCTCGCAGCCTGGTTCCACGACGCCGTGTACGTGATCGGCGCCCCGGACAACGAGGAGCAGTCGGCCCTCCTTGCCGAGCAGATGCTCGACGGCGAGCTGGGTGCCGAGGTCGCGCGGCTGGTGCGGGTCACGGCCGACCACGACGTCCCCGCTGGCGACCCCGACGCCGCGGCCCTGTGCGACGCCGACCTCGCGATCCTCGCCTCCCCGCCGGAGCGGTACCGCGCCTACGCGGCAGCGGTCCGGGCGGAGTATTCGACGGTGCCCGACGAGCTGTTCCGGCCGGGCCGCGCCGCGGTGCTGCGGAACCTCCTCGCCCACGCTGCCCTGTTCCACACCGCGACGGGGCGGGCCCGGTGGGAGGACGCGGCGCGCGCCAACCTGGCCGCGGAACTGCACCAGCTGGAGGCCTGATCGTGCAGGTGCACAGGGTGATCACCAACATCGCGGTGGATGACATCGACGCCGCCCGCGGCTTCTACGCCGACTTCTTGGGCCTGTCCGACGAGGAGTTCAACCTCGGCTGGGTCGCGCGCTTCTCCTCCCCCGACCACGCCGCCGGCGTGCAACTCGTGACCGGCGACCGGACTGCGGAGATCGACTCCGACATCTCCGTGATGACCGAGGACGTCGAGGCGGCGTGGGCGGAGGCACAGGCCTCCGGCTACGAGATCGTGCACCCGCTGACCAGCGAGGAGTGGGGGCCGCGCCGGTTCTTCGTCCGCGCCCCGGACGGCACGGTGGTCAACGTGGTCGGCCACCCGCACTGACGGCTCACGATGTCGGGTTCTGGGGCATGACACGTGCGCCGGCGCACACGTGACGCCCCGGAACCCGAATTCGTGAGCTACTACCGCGCCGCCAGGTACTCCGGTCGACGGGCGTCGGCGGCGAAGGGTTCGCCCAACGCGTTCGACACGGCGTTGAACACGACGAACAGGTTGGACCGCGGATAGGGCGAGATGTTCCCGGCGGAGGCGTGCAGGCAGTTGCAGTCGAAGTACAGCGCGCTGCCCGCACCGCCGGTGACCTGCTCGATCCCGTATTCGTCGGCCATCGCCGCGATGTCGCTCTCGTCGGGCGTACCGAACGGCGGGCGGTAGGACTTGAGCGACTGGCGGTGGTACTCGCCCGGCGTCCGGCCCACGCACGAGACGAACCGACGGTGCGATCCCGGCATGATCATCAGCGATCCGTTGAAGGACGTGTTCGGGGTGAGCGCCAGCGAGACGCTCACGGCGCGGGGCGTCGGCATGCCGTCCTCGGCGTGCCAGGTCTCGAAGTCGCTGTGCCAGTAGAAGGGTCCGCCGGCGAAGCCGGGCTTGAGGTTGACCCGGCTCTGGTGCACGTAGACCTCGTCGCCGAGCAGCTGCCGGGCGACGCCGGCGATCTCCTCGCGCGCGATGATCGACGCGATCCTCTCGCTCAGCTCGTGCACCGCGAAGACCGACCGCACGCTGCCGTCGGAGGTCTCGCGGATCACCCGCTCGTCCGGCCCGAGCCCCGCCGTGACCGCGTCGATCTCCGAGCGCACCTCGCGGATGTCACCGGCATCGAGCACGCCCTCCACCGCGCGGAAGCCGTGCGCCGCGAAGTGGGCGACGGCATCGTCGGACCAGGGACCGGAACGTCCGGGCCAGACGACGGGATCGGGTCGGTCGTGGATCTCACTGGTGTCGACGCGCGTCGGGTAGTGGTCGGTGAGCGTCGCTGCGTGGTTCATCGATTCCTTCCGTCCGTGCAGTGCGTTCCACTGCTGCCTCACGGCGCGGACGTCCGACGGTGACCGATGCCCCTTCTCGACCCGGCGCCGTGGCATCGCCACGCCGCGCACCCGACCCTGCCAGGGTCCGGGACGAGTGTCCAACTCAGCCGGTCAGTCCCACCAGAACGACCAGTGCGTCCATTCGGTGAGGCCGGCGCGGTAGTCGTCGGCGCTCAGGCCCTGGTCGATGTTGTCGGGGCAATAGGCGTAGTGCTCGCGGAGCAGCCCGTCGATCTGCTCCGCCGATTCCGGCAGGTGCCCCACCTGCACGAGCAGCGTGTCGAACCCGATGCCGACGAGCACCGCCCCGAACCGGTCCTCCCACGAGCGGAGCACCGCCGCGTGATCCTCACCGGAGATGTCGTAGTTCACCGCGCCCATCCAGCCGAGCGCGGCGGGCACGTCCGCGGGCCGCGCGACCGGCACCAGCAGTAGGCCGCCGTCGCCGCCCGTCGCGAGCGATCCGGCCCCGAGGTCGGCGCCCGGGACGGCCGGCGCGAGCGTGGTCACCGGCGGCACGCTCGGCTCGTCCTCCTCGTCGTCGGGGTCGTCGGTGGCGCCGTCGACGCCCGCGCGGGTCAGCGCGGCCAGGGCGTCCGGGACCTCGCGGCCGGACGGTCCCTCCAGCTCGCCGTCGCCCCAGGGTCGGGCGAGGTCGTCGTCCTCGAGTCCCTTGGCCTGCAGCGGCCAGAGCCCGGTCCGCGGGAACGCGGCGGCGAGCTCGCGGACCAGCCCGTCGAGCCGGTCCGCGGCCAGCATCTCCGTGCTGATCCAGGCGACGACGGTGCCGTCCCCCTCCTCTGCGGTCACGAGTCGACCGGCGGGCAGGGCGACGCCCCCGACCTCGGCGGTGTCGGCGGCGGGCAGCTTTCCGGGGGTGGCGCGGAACATCGTCGAAACTCCTCAGTTCGAAGGGAAAAGCACGTCGGCCCGGCACCGTCGAAGACGATGCCGGGCCGACGAGGGTGCGCTTCCTACAGGTTGATCATGTGGCCGGCGAGGCCGTGGATCGACTCCTGCAGCGCCTCCGACAGCGTCGGGTGCGTGTGCACGTTGCGAGCGAGCTCGTTGACCGTGAGGTCCCACTTCTGCGCGAGGGTCAGCTCGGGCAGCAGCTCGGAGACGTCGGGGCCGATGAGGTGGCCGCCGAGCAGCTCGCCGTACTTGGCGTCGGAGACCAGCTTCACGAACCCGACCGCGTCGCCGAGGCCCTGGGCCTTGCCGTTCGCCGAGTAGGGGAACGTCGCGGTCTTCACGTCGTAGCCCTCGTCGCGGGCCTGCTGCTCGGTGAGGCCGAACGAGGCGACCTGCGGCTGGCAGAAGGTGGCGCGCGGCATCATGCGGTAGTCGCCCAGCGCCTGCGTCTCCGCACCGGCGATGGTCTCGGCGGCCACGACGCCCTGTGCCTCGGCGACGTGCGCCAGCTGCAGCTTCGCGGTGACGTCACCGATGGCGTACACGCCGGGCACGTTGGTGCGCATGTAGTCGTCGATGGCGATGGCGCCGCGCTCGGTGAGGGCGACCCCCGTCTTCTCCAGGCCGAAGCCCTCGACGCGCGGCGCGAAGCCGATCGACATGAGCACCTTGGAGACGGTGATCTCGCCCGGGCCCTTGGGGCCGGTGTACTTCACGACCACCTGCGAGCCCTGGTCGTCGACCGACTCGACCTTGGTGGAGGTCAGGATGTTCACGCCCAGCTTCTTGTACTGCTTGGCGATCTCCTTGGAGACGTCGGCGTCCTCGTTGGGCAGCGCGCGGTCGAGGAACTCGATGATGGTGACGTCCACGCCGTAGTTCTTGAGGACGTATGCGAACTCCATGCCGATGGCACCGGCGCCGACGATGGCGATCGACGCGGGCAGGTCGCGGGTGAGGATCTGCTCCTCGTAGGTGACCACGTTGTCCGACAGCGTGACGCCCGGGAGGAGGCGCACCGTCGAGCCGGTGTCGATGATGATGTTGTCGCCCGTCACCGTCTGGTCGCCGACCTGGATGGTCTTGGCGTCGACGAAGGTGCCGTAGCCGTTGATCTCGGTGATCTTGTTCTTCTTCATCAGGAAGTGAACGCCCTTGACGATCCCCTCCGACACCTTGCGGCTGCGGTCGAACGCGGCCCCGAAGTCGAACGAGACGTCACCGGAGATGCCGAACAGCTGCGCCTTGTGCGTGAAGGTGTGCGCCAGCTCGGCGTTCTTCAGGAGCGCCTTCGACGGGATGCAGCCCACGTTCAGGCACACACCGCCCCAGTACTTCTCCTCGATGACCGCGACCTTCTGCCCGAGTTGGGCGGCGCGAATAGCGGCGACGTAGCCTCCTGGGCCGGCGCCGAGAACAACAGTGTCAAAGTGATCAGCCACGGCTTTCAGCCTAGCCCTAGTGTGGAGTCCATGGACCAGTACGCATGGCTCGAAGAAGTGGAATCCGCCACTGCCCTGGATTGGGCCCGGGAACAGGGTGCCGCGAGCACCGCGCGCCTGACCGGACCACGGTTCGACGACCTCGAGTCGCGCGTCCTCGCGATCCTCGACACCGACCAGCGCATCCCCTACCCGGTCCGCCGCGGCGAGTACCTGTGGAACTTCTGGCGCGACGCCGACCACCCGTACGGCCTGTGGCGCCGCACCACGCTCGAGTCCTTCCGCACCGACAGCCCTGAGTGGGACGTCGTCATCGACGTCGACGCCCTCCGCGAGGCCGAGGGCGAGAACTGGGTGTGGGGCGGGGCCGCCGTCCTCCGCGCGGAGTCGCCCGACGGTGCGCGGTACGACCGCGCGCTCGTCTCCCTCTCGCGCGGCGGCGCCGACGCGACGGTGGTGCGGGAGTTCTCCATCTCGCGCCGCGGGTTCGTCGACGGTGGCTTCTCCCTCCCGGAGGCCAAGAGCCGGATCTCGTGGATCGACAAGGACACCGTGTACGTGGGCACCGACTTCGGGCCGGGCTCGCTCACCGACTCCGGGTATCCGCGGCTCGTGAAGCGGTGGCGCCGCGGCACCCCGCTGGGCCACGCGGATCTGGTGTACGAGGGCCACCACTCCGACGTTTCAATCGGCGCCGGATACGACGACACCCCCGGCTACGAACGGCATTTCGTCACCCGCGCGATCGACTTCTACAACAGCGAGATCTACCTGCTCGAGCCGGAGACGCTGGCGCTCGAGCGGATCGACGTGCCCACCGATGCCGATGCGGACGTGCACGAGTCGCGGCTGCTGGTGCGCCCGAAGTCCGCGTGGGAGCTGCCCACCGGCACTGTGCCGCCGGGGGCGCTGGTGGCCTTCGATTTCGACGCCTACCGGGCGGGATCGCGCGAGTACAGCACCGTCTTCACCCCCGACGCGCACACGGCCCTCGCGGGGTACGCGTGGACCAAGTCGTACCTGCTGTTGTCGACGATGCGGGACGTGCGCTCCGAGCTGCACACCCTCGAGCCCGGCACCTGGGACAAGCGCGAGACCCGCGGCTTCCCCGAGCTGGCCGAGATCGGCGTCTACTACACCGATCCCCGCGAGGGCGACGAGATCTTCGCCACCGCCAGCGGTTTCACCCTGCCGCCCACGCTGCTGCACGGCACGGCCGGCGGGTCGGTAGAGCCGCTGAAGTCGGCGCCCGCCTTCTACGACGCCGCGGGCGTCACCGCCGAGCAGTTCTTCGCCACGAGCGACGACGGCACGCAGATCCCCTACTTCGTCGTAGGCAAACGCGGACCGTCGGGCTCCGCCTCCCCCAAGCCGACGCTGCTCTACGGCTACGGCGGCTTCGAGGTCTCGCTCACGCCGGACTACGCCGCGGTGTCCGGCGCGGCGTGGATCGAGCGGGGCGGGGTGTACGTGTTGGCGAACATCCGCGGCGGCGGCGAGTACGGACCCGACTGGCACACGGCCGCGTTGAAGGAGAACCGGCTGCGCGCCTACGAGGACTTCGCCGCCGTCGCGAGGGATCTGGTGGCCCGCGGCATCACCACCCGCGAGCAGCTGGGCGCGCAGGGCGGGTCGAACGGAGGCCTCCTCATGGGCGTGATGTACACGCGGTATCCGGAACTGTTCGGCGCCATCGTCTGCCAGGTTCCGCTGCTGGACATGCGGCGCTACCACCAGCTCCTCGCCGGGGCGTCGTGGATGGCGGAGTACGGCGACCCCGACGATCCCGCGCAGTGGGCCTACATCAGCGAGTACTCGCCGTACCAGAACCTGCCCGAAACCGCCGGCGCGCCCGGCGATCTGCCCGCACTGCTGGTCACCACATCCACCCGTGACGACCGCGTGCACCCGGGCCACGCCCGCAAGTTCGTCGCCGCGCTGCAGGCCCGCGGCATCGACGTGGACTACTACGAGAACATCGAGGGCGGCCACGGCGGCGCGGCCGACAACAAGCAGGCCGCCTTCAAATCCGCTCTCGCCTACGAGTTCCTGTGGCGGGAACTGGCACCGTCGGCCGACGCCGACCGAACCTGAGGAGGAGACATGCTCGCAGCGTTCTCGATCAGCCCGATGGGTGGGGACCAGAGCCCCGACGGCGGCGTCGCCGCGGCGGTGGCGGAGGCCGTCGCCATCGTGCGCGCCTCCGGTCTGCCCAACGAGACCACCTCGATGTTCACCACCATCGAGGGCGAGTGGGACGAGGTGATGGGCGTGATCAAGGCGTGCGTCGACCGCCTCGCCGAGACCGCGCCCCGCGTTTCGCTCGTCGTCAAGTGCGACATCCGCCCGGGCCACAGCGGCCAGCTCACCGCCAAGGTGGAGCGGGTGGAACGGCACCTCCGCAACGACCGGGCCTAGTTACCAGCCCGCTCTCAGCCAGGGCTGCCATACTGAGACACATGTTGCTCAAGAGGCGTCAGATGCTCCTGGGATTGACTGCTGTACCGGTAGCAGCGGTCGCCGCGTCGCTGACGGTCCCGCACGCCGCCGCGGCGGACGCCGACAAGGCGCTGCTCGACGCCGCCGTCGCGGCCGCGCCGACCGCACGTGAGGTCATCACGGTGGCGGCACCGTCGTTCTCCTCGACCGACGTCCAGGTTTCGGCGTGGGCGCTGCTCCAGACGGGCTGGACCAAGGTCTACGGGCCGGTCCCCGGCAAGGTCGGCCAGCAGGGCATCGGCGAGGGCAAGGACGATGTCCCCCGCACCCCGTTCGGCGTCTTCGCGCTGGACCAGGCGTTCGGCCGGCAGGAGAACCCGGGCACGACGCTGCCGTACACCAAGGTCGGCGACCAGCAGTGGTGGGACGGCAACCAGAGCTCACCGACCTACGACACGATGGTCACCCGTGCCATCAGCCCCGGTCCGGGCAGCGAGAACCTCTACGGCGCCGGTCCCGTCTACGACTACGCCGTACATTTCAACAACAACCCGGCCCACACGCCGGGCAAGGGCGGCGCGATGTTCCTGCACGTCACGGACGGCAAGCCCACGCTCGGCTGCGTCGCGATCAGCCGCGACGGCATGATCACCCTGCTCAAGTGGCTGGCGCCCGCGCACAACCCGGTGTTGGTCACCGGTCTCGCGAGCTGACCCTCCAGCACCACGATCGACGGCGCCCGGCGCCCGGCGCCCCGTAGGGGACCGAACGCCGCGCGGGGGTAGGCCGCTCCCCTACCGCACGCACGGCTTCCGACGGGGGAGCGAACGGCGGGACCGCGGATCGGCGTCGCGCGTGGGACGAACACGGGTACGCACCCGCTACCGACGAGGGCCGCGCCGCCCACGCCGACGGAGCGGCGATGCGTCTCGCGCATCACCAGAATCCGCAGAAACGTCTCTGACCTGCAATCTCATCGGGTATGCGTCGGACGCATCGCCTCCGCGACCGACTACACCTACCCGGCGCCGACCACCCTCACCCGCGCGGCAGAGCCTGCGCGATCCACCCCGACAGCGCGGGGATCACCGCATCGGGCGAGAGGATCCACTGGTTGTGGCCCAGCGGCTCCGCGATCCGGCGGTGCACGGACGCGGGAAACTTCTCCCCCACGAACCGGGACTGCTTGTCGCTCACCAGCTCGTCGCCGGCGATCGCCAGCGTCAACACCGGGGTCTTCGTCGCCGCGATCCGGGCCTCGTAATCGATATCGGCCCCGGCGACGTTGAAGTCGCCGGTCTGCACCAGATGGTCGAAATCGGCCACGATCCCGGCAGGCACCTCACCCAGCCCGTCCGGGCCGGACCAGTGGCCCCGTCGGGCCGCGGCGCGCGCGGCGACGGAGGTGCCGATCCGGCGGGCGGTGCCGGAGAGACCGTCGAGCTTGTAATAGCCCGTGCCGCAGGCGATCAGCGCGACCCCGGCCAGGTTCCGCCGGGCACGCGCGGCGTACATGGCGCCCATCAGCCCACCGAGGCTGTGCCCCACCAGGATCCGCGGCGCACCGGGGAACTTCTGCCGCGCCAGCGCGGAGACCGCCGGATAGTCCTCCAGCACGACGTCCTGGAAACCATGGGAACCGCCGGCACCACGCGGCCGCGAATCGCCCTGCCCCCGTAGCTCGGAGACCACCGCGTTGAAGCCCGCGTCGATGAGGCCGCGCCCGAAGTCGTCGAAGTACCCGGCGGGCACGTTCACGCCCGGCCAGATCATCAGCACCGGCGCGGTGGGATCCGGCCCGCGGAAGATCCGGACGGGGTTCGTGGTCCCGTCCTTGTACGTCAGCGTGGCGACGGTCGGCCGGGCGGTGGACCTCACCAGTCCCGCCGATCCGCCCGACGCGCCGCCACGGCGCCGAGCCCGCCGAAGATCAGCCCCAACAGGGCGAGCGCGCCGCCGACCGCCGCCTCGGTCGCGATCCACGGGGTCAGGTCGGCGGTCACCTGCCCCAGCGCCGCGTCGATGACCGGGCTCAGTCCGCCGGTGCCGCTGCGGCCCGTCACGTACGACGGTGCCGCCACGCACAGCATCCAGGTCACGCCCGCAGCGACCGCGCCGCCGAGACCCAGGTAGAACAGCATGAATCCGCGACGGTGCGCGGCGAGCAGCGCCAGGAGCGCGGCCACCACCGCCACCAGCGGCGCGATCCACGCCACCTGCCGCAGCTTGTCGGCGATGTCGGCGTACCGTCCGGCCCGGAACAGGTCCCGGTTGGCCCCTGTGCCGGACAGATCGATCGTGACCCGCTCCGGGACCGTCACCTTCACGTTGTTCGCGGCGGCCACGTCGCGGATCATCGGTGCGAGGTCGATCTCCGCGGTGGTCGCGCCGCGCAACCGCTGCTCGGCGGTGGGCCGCACCAGCAGCCACGTGTGCACCTGGCCGATCGCCTCCTTGAAGGCGCCCGGGAACTGCGGTCCGTGGGTGTAGGCCGAGACATAGGGCGTGATCGCGGCGAGCGGCGGGCGGGCGTCGCCCTGCTCGGTGAGCAGCCGCTGCACCTGCTGGGAGATCTCCTGCGCCATCGCGTCCTGCACCGCCGGGTCGTGCCCCAGCGGCTCCATGAGCGTCATGAACGCCCCGCGGTCGAGCACGGTGTTCTTCGCCCAGACGGCGGGGACCGCCACGAAGGTGGCCAGGATCGCCACCAGAACGAGGAGGAGGGCCGTCAGAGAACGCACGGCGACAACGGTACTCGACGGTGCCGTCGGCCCCGGTCCGCTCGGCGCACCGTCGGCCCCGCGAACCGGTCCGCGCGGCGCACCGTCAGTCCCCGATCAGGTCCCGGCCGCGCCCGACGATGAGGGGATCCGGCCCCGACGCGAGGACCTCCATGTCCTTGTTGTCGTAGTCGAACTTGTCGAGGATGTAGCGCATGGCGTTGAGGCGGGCGCGCTTCTTGTCGTTGCTCTTGACCACGGTCCAGGGCGCGTAGTCGGTGTCCGTCGCCGCGAACACCTCCTCCTTCGCCGCGGTGTAGCCGTCCCACTTGTCCAGCGACGCGAGGTCCATCGGCGAGAGCTTCCACTGCCGCACGGGATCGATCTGCCGGATCGCGAAGCGGGTGCGCTGCTCGAGCTGGGTCACGGAGAACCAGAACTTGGTCACGTCGATGCCGTCCTCGACCAGCATCTTCTCGAACAGCGGCACCTGGTGCGTCCAGCGCTCGTGCTGCTCGTCGGAACAGAAACCCATGACCCGCTCGACGCCGCCGCGGTTGTACCAGGAGCGGTCGAACAGGACGATCTCGCCCTTGGTCGGGAAGTGGTCGATGTAGCGCTGGAAGTACCACTCGCCGGCCTCGCGCTCGGTGGGCTTGACCAGCGCCACCACGCGCGCGCCACGCGGATTGAGGTGCTCCATGAACCGCTTGATGGTGCCGCCCTTGCCGGCGGCGTCGCGGCCCTCGAACACGATGACCAGGCGCTGGCCGGTGTCCTTGACCCAGCGCTGCAGCTTGAGCAGCTCGATCTGCAGCAGCCGCTTGTCCCGCTCGTACTCCGAGCGCGCCATCCGCTCGGAGTACGGGTAGCCCTCGCGCCAGGTGTCCACGACGTGCCGCTCCGGAGTGAGCAGCACCGGGTCGTCGTCATCGTCGTCGTTCACGGAGAAACCCTCGGTCGCCCGCAGGTCGACGATCCTCTGCAGCGCCTCGCGGCCGCTGACCGCGCTCAAGTCGATGCCCACGGGCAGGTCGAGATCCATCACGGCCGGAAGCGTACGGGCAGGTCCGGACCGGCGGGTGAACGTCGCATGAACGCGGGGTGCCTCCGACCCGCGTAAACTCCGCCGTGATGCCTACCACCGCCAACCGCGGACGCCGCCGCGCCGAACACCTCGGTCCCGAGCGTCGCCGCCCCCAGGTCCTGGACGCCGCGCTGGAGATCGCCGCGCGCGACGGTCTCGGTGCCGTGACGATCGGCACCGTCGCCGACCGCCTGCAGGTCACGCGCCCCGTGATCTACTCGTGCTTCCCGGACCGCGTCGCGCTCATCACCGAGCTGCTCGACCGCGAGACCGAGACGATGATGACCTTCGTCCTCGCGTCACTGCACAGCGCCCACGGGGAGGATCCGGAGCAGGCCTTCATCATCGGCATGCGCGGCCTGCTCGACGCGGTGAACGAACGCGCCGACACCTGGCAGTTGTTGTTCTCCGGCGTCACCGACCCGGAGGTGGTGCACCGCGTCGTGGCCGCCCGCGCCACTCTGGCGCACCAGGCGGAGGAATGGATCCGGCCCGCGCTCACCCGGTGGTGGGACATGCAGGGCCTGGACGAGAAGCTGCCGATGCTGATGGAGCTGTTCGTCTCGGTCTGCGAGGCGGCCGTGCGATCCATGCTCGCCGATCGTCCCGACGACGCGCCGGCCTCCTGGCGCGGCGATTCGGAGGGGATCGGCACGTTCTACGGTTCGGCGGTCTACCGCGCCTTCCACGGCGCCTGACGGTCCGCCAGGCGACGGTCCGCCGCCACGTCACCGGTGCCGCGACCAGGCGGCCCAGAGCCGGGCGTACCGTCCGCCCGCGGCGCGCAGGCTCTCGTGCGTGCCCTCCTCGACGACGGCACCGTGCTCCATCACCAGGATCCGGTCGGCCCGCGCCGCCTGGCTCAGACGGTGCGCCACCACCATCGCGGTGCGCCCGGCGAGCGCGGCCTGCGCAGCGTCCTCGAGGACGTCGGCGTCGGCGCTGTCGGCGTCGGCGGTGGCCTCGTCGAGGATCACCACCGGGGGGTCGAGCAGGACGAGTCGGGCGAGGGCCAGCTGCTGCTCGCGCTTCGGGGTCAGTGCGTGCCCGCCCGCCCCGACGACGGTGTCGAGTCCGTCGTCGAGCAGCTCCACCCATTCCCGGGCGCGAACGCGGTCCAGTGCGGCGCGCAGGTCCTCGTCGGTGGCGTCGGGCGCGGCCATCCGCAGGTCCTCCGCGAGGGTCCCGGCGAAGACGTGCACGTCCTGCGTGAGCAGCACGGGCGCGGCGTCCTCGGGGAGCGTCGCGACGTCGGCGCCGCCGATCCGGACCGCGCCGGCGTCGGGCACGTGCACCCCGGCGATGAGCGCGGCGAGCGTCGACTTGCCCGCGCCGGAGGTACCGACGACGGCCACCGTCTCCCCCGGCTCGAGGACGACGCTCACCCCGTCGAGCACGCGGCGCCCGCCGCCGTACCCGAAGGCGACGGCGTCGACCTCCACGCGGGGCCGCCCGTCCGTCCGGTCCACGGCGCCCGACGGTGCCGCCTCCCCGTCCGCCAGTCGGATGACGCCCACGATGCGGGCGAGCGAGGCGCCCGCGGACTGGATGTCGTCCATCACCATGAGCAGCGCGCCGATGGGCCCGAACAGCCGCAGGAACAGCAGCATCGCGGTGGTCACGGCGCCGACGGTCGCGAGCTCGCGGTCGACCAGCACGTAGCCGAGCAGCAGGATCGTGGCCATGCCGACGAACTCGGCGAGGTTGACCCGGCCGAACAGCCGGTTCTGCACGATCCGCGCCCGCATGGTCCAGCGCACGACGCCCCACGACGCGGTGCTCACCCGCAGGCTCGAGCGCTCCATGAGGTCGAAGGCGTGCACCGTTGGCAGGCCGCGGATCGAGCCGAGCATGTGGTGCGCCCGCACGGCCATCGCCGCCCGCTCGGACCGGTAGACCGGGGGCGCGGTGCGCACGTACGTGCGGGCGCCCAGCGCGTACACGGGCAGCACCACGAGCACCACGAGCAGGAACCGCCAGTCGAGCGCGGCGAAGCCGCCGATGGTGACCACGACGGAGAAGCCCGACCGGGCGAGTGCGGGCACACCCCGCGAGATCGCCTGGCTGACGACGCTGACATCGTCGGTGGCGCGGGAGACGAGGTCGCCAGAACCGGCCTCTTCGACACGCGCCTGCGGGAGCCGGAAGGCGGCGCCCACCATGGACTCGCGCAGCCGCGCGAGGGCGGTCTCGAAGAGTTGGGCCGTGAGCGCGATCCCGATGCCGGTGAACGCCGCCGACGCGATGGCCGCGACCACCATGAGGCCGCCGATGCGCAGTACCTCGAGGTACCCGCCGCCGTCGATGGCGATGTCGACCATCGCGCCGAATCCCCAGGGCACGGCGAGGCCGAGGGCGGCGCCCACGAGCAGGACCGCGAACACGACGAGCAGCGGCCCGCGTTTCCCGGCGAGCAGCCCGCGGGCGTAGCGGAAGGTCTCGCGTCCACCGGCGACGGGCAGGGCGCCCGCAGCGGTGTCGGTGGCGATGGTCATGCGCGTACCTCCGGTGCGGCCGTGACGATCTCGCCGTCGCGGCTCAGCGTGAGCACGGTGTCGGCCGCGGCGATGAGCGTCGGCGACTGCGTGAACACCACCGTCGCGAGACCCGCGCGGGCCGGGCCGAGCCGCTCGGCGATGGCGGCCTCGGTGACGGAGTCGACGGCGCTCGTGGGGTCGACGAGTACGAGAGTGCGGGTCTCGGTCGCCAGCGCGCGGGCCAGCGCGACCCGCTGCCGCTGGCCGCCGGACAGCAGCCGGCCGGCCTCACCGACGGGCGTCTCGAGCCCGTTCGGGAGCACCTCGAGGACGTCGTCGCAGGCGGCGGCGAGCAGCGCGGCCGCCACCCGGTCGGGCACCGCGCCGGCGCCCACGTTGTCGGCGACGGTGCCCTCGAACAGGGTGGTGGCGTGCGGCGCGACACGCACGGCACGCAGCGCGGCCGGCTCGTCGAGCCTGTACAGGTCCGTGGTCCCGACGGTGACCGACCGGCCGGGAGCCGGGGCGCCCGTCCGGGCGAGCAGGGTCGTCGCAACGGTCGCGGTCCCGGGGGCGCACACGATCGCGGTGACGCCGACGGGCGGGAGCTCCAGGTCGACGGTGCCTCCGTCCACCGGCAGGCCCGTGATCCGGACGGGCACGGCACCGTCGTGCTCGGCGACGGTGCCGGCGTCCCGGGCGTACGGGGCCTGCAGCACCATGAGGACGCGCTTCGCGGAGGCGTTGCCGGCGACCCAGGCCTTGCCGACGTTGGTGCCCATCGCCTGCAGCGGCGACATCACCACCTGGGTCAGGCCGACGACGGTGATGAGCTGCCCCACGCTGAGGTCACCGTGCACCGCCTGCACCCCGGCGAGCACGCCCACGAGCACGACGAAGACCGCGGCGACGGCCTCCATCGAGCCGACGTAGGCGCCCTCCGAACGGCGGGCGCGGATGACGGCGGACAGGGCGCGGGCGCTCGCCGAGCGGTAACGCCGATCGGCCTCCCTCTCGGCGTGCATGCCCTTGACCACCCGGAGCCCGGCGACGAGGTCGGCCGCGGAGCCCGCCGCCTCGCCCGCCGCCCGCTGCTCGGCCTCGCTCCGGGCGCGCAGCGCGGCACCCGCCTTGTCGAGGCACCACAGCATCGCGGGGGCCCCGAGCAGCACGAGCAGGCCGAGCTGCCAGGAGATCGACAGCAGCACGACGCCGCAGAAGACGATCGCCGCCAGCTCGCCGACCGGATAGAGGCCGAGCGCTACCGACATGGCCAGCCGCTGCACGTCCGAGGTTGCGATGGACAGCAGTACGCCGGGCGGGTGCCCGCCACCCAGTCCCCGCGGGTCGAGGATCCGGTCGGTGACCTGCGTGCGCAGCCGATGCTGCACCGTGTTCATGCCGAGGAAGCCGATCCGTGAGCCGAACCGGAAACTGAAGGACAGGAGGGCGAACAGCACGGCGAGTACCAGGACCCAGCGCACCGTGGAACCCCAGTCGCCGGTCTTGATCGCGCGGTCGATGGCGAGCCCCATCACGACGGGGACGAGCGCCTCGCCCACCTGGTGCCCGACGATGAGCAGCCCCGCGGGGAGCGTGCGCGACGGGCTGCCGAACATGGTGCGCAGCACCAGTGTGCGGGGCGTGGTGTCGTCGTCGACCTCGATCGGCCGGTGGTCCGGCTGCTGCTCGGGCGCCTCGAAGAACACCGGCAGGCGACTGCCGGTCCAATCCGTCATCGGGTCAGCTCCGGGCGGTCTCGGTCACGAGGAAGGGGCCGAGCACGGTGCGCAGCTTGTTGTGCGTCTCGGTGAGCTCGGCCCGCGGGTCGGACGCGCCGACGATACCGCCGCCCGCGTAGGCCCGCAGCGCGGTTCCGGCGACCTCGGCGCAGCGGATGCTCACGCGCCAGTGCCCGTCGCCGCTCGCGTCGGTCCACCCGACGGCGCCGGCGTAGAAGCCCCGCTCGCCCTCGATGTCGGCGATGGCGCGGGCGGCGCTCGCGCGGGGGAAGCCGCACACAGCCGGGGTCGGATGCAGGGCCAGCGCCAGGTCGAGGGCGGTGGTCGAGGGGTCACGCAGCGTCCCGGCGATCCTGGTCCCGAGGTGCCACACGGGCCCGGCCCGGGTCACCGACGGTGCGCCGGGCACGTCCAGCTCGGCGCACAGGGGCGCGAGCGCGGCCGCGATCTCGTCGACGACGTAGGCGTGCTCCTCACGGTCCTTCGGGGAATCCAGCAGGCCCTCGGGCGTCGACGCGGTGCCCGCGAAGGGGTGGCAGTAGACGGTGTCGCCCATCCGCGCGACGAGCACCTCGGGGCTCGAGCCGACCAGCGCACGCCCGCGGAACGCGTCGCCCGCCGCCGCGAGGTCGACGGCGAAGGCATTGCCCTCGAGATCGCGGTCCGCGAGCGCCGCGGCCACGGCGAGCGGATCGAGCGGCTCGGCGGCCTCGAAATCGACCGCGCGCGCGAGGACCACCTTGCGCAGGTCCCCGGGGCCGGTGATGAGCCGGACGGCCCGCTCGACCCGCTCGACGTGCTCGGCGGGCTCGGGGTGCTGCGCGGTCAGCGTCAGCGTCGGCAGTTCCGCGACGGGGCGCACGGACAGGGCACCGAATCGCACGGGCACCGTCAGCGCGGCGGGATCGTGCAGGTCGAAGGGCAGGGCACCGACGACGACGGGGGCGCTACCGTCGCGCAGGGCCGCGGCCGCCGCATGCGGGTCCGGGAACACCGCGCGGACGCCGCTCCCCGCGTGGGACCGCCCCGCGGCGGTCAGCAGGAAGTGCGGATGCTCGCTCTCCTGAGTCATCGCAGTGCCTCCAATACCCGATCCGTGCTCTCCACTCTGCCGCATCGCGTCGACACGTAGGTGAGTGCACGCTCGTGATCCTCCACCGAGAAGTCCGCGACCGCGTCGCGGACCACGTAGGGCTGGACATCGCGCATGAACGCGTCGAGGGCGGTGGTCATGATCCCGATGTGGGCGTAGATCCCTGCGATCACCAGCTGGTCGCGGCCCCAGGCGCGCATCCGCTCGGCGAGATCGGACTTGGCGAAGGCGCTGTAGCGCCACTTCGTGAGCAGTACGTCGTCGTCCGCCGGGGCGAGCTCGGCGATGATGTCCTGGTTCGCGGTCGCCAGCCCGGGCCCCCAGAAGTCGGTGAGCAGCGCCCGCTCCTCGGGGTCCTGGTCGCCCGGCTGCGCGGTGTAGACGACCGGTACTCCCGCGGCGCGGGCCGCGGCGCGCAGGGCCACGATGTTCGGCACGACGGTGCGCAGGGGCTCGGCATCGCGCCGGAACGGGCCGACGAAGTGCTCCTGCATGTCGTGGATGAGCAGCGCGGCGCGGCCGGGTTCGACGGCCCAGTCGACGGTGTCGGCGCACTCGATGCCGGGCAGGTCGTAGACGATGCTCTTGGGCAGGCTCACTGCTGGTCCTCCTGGTCCGCCCTGGAGAGCTGCTCCGCCAGGGTGCGCCGCAGCTCGCGGCGACTGATCTTGCCGACGCCCGTGGTCGGGAACGCGTCGGCGAACTCGATGCGATCGGGCACCTTGTACTCGGCCACGCCCCGGGCGCGGACGAACTTCTTCAATTCGGGAACGGTCGGCCGCGCGCCCGCGGTCAAGACGACGGCGCAGGTCCGCTCGCCGAGGAAGTCATCGGCGATCGCCACGACGGCCGCGTCGATCACGGCGGGGTGCGCGATGAGGTGGTTCTCGACCTCCTCCGCGGCGATCTTCTCGCCGCCGCGGTTGATCTGGTCCTTCGCGCGCCCCTCCACCACGAGGTGCCCGCTCGGCAGCCGCCGGACGACGTCGCCGGTGCGGTAGAAGCCCTCGGCGTCGAAGGACTCGGCGTCGACGCCGCCCAGATAGCCGCGGATCGTGTACGGGCCCCGAGTCCAGAGGAGGCCGGCTTCGCCGGGTGCGACGGGGAGGCCGTCCTCGTCGAGCACCCGCACCTCGTCGTCGGGCGAGATGGCCCGCCCCTGGGTGCCGAGCACGAGGTCCTCGGGATCGTCGGCACGCGTGTAGTTGACCAGGCCCTCTGCCATGCCGAAGACCTGCTGCAGCCGGCAGCCCAGCTCGGGCTCGACGCGGCGCGCGGCCTCGGGGGTGAACTTGGCGCCGCCCACCTGCAACACCTCGAGGGTGGACAGGTCCGCGGTCGCGGTGGGCCGGGCCTGCAACCACAGCATCGCCAGCGGCGGCACGAGGGAGGTCATGGTCACCTTCTCGGCCTCGATCAGCGGAAAGGCCCGCGACGGTGCCGGATCGGTCCCCAGCACGACGGCGCCGCCCGCCCACAGCACTCCGAGGATGCCCGGGCTGCTCATCGGGAAGTTGTGCGCCACGGGCAGGACCACCAGGAACCGGGTACCGGGTCCGAGCCCGCAGATCCTCGCGGACTCCCGGACCGAGTACAGGTAGTCGGCGTGGGTGCGCGGGATCAGCTTCGGCACGCCGGTGGTGCCACCCGAGAGTTGCAGGAAGGCCAGGGATTCCGGTTCGACGGTGACGGGCGTCCCGCTCGCTGCGCTCCCGGCGACAGTGACGGGCGTCCCATCCGCGTTCCCGGCGCCGAAGGGCTCGTCGTCCACCACGAACGCCCGCACGCCGGTCTCCGCAGCGACCTCCGCGGCGAGGCCGCGGTGGTCGAACCGGTTGATCGACGCGGCGGTGACGAGGGCCTTCGCCCCGGACGTCAACACGAAGTGGGTGAGCTCGCTGCGACGATGCGCGGGGAGCGCGAACACGGGGACCGCGCCGATCCGGAAGAGCCCGAACAGGACCGAGACGTACTCGACGGTGTTCGGCAACTGCAGCACGACGCGGTCGCCCGAGCCGATGCCGCGGGCGACCAGCCCCGCCGCGGTGACCGCGGCGGCGGCGTCGAGTTCGCGGTAGGTCAGCCGGACCGGATCACCCGTGCAGTCCTCGCCCACGAGGGCCTCGGCGTCGCCGAACCGTTCCGCGGCCTCCGGCAGGAAGCCGGCGAAGGTGTCGCCGTTCCAGTACCCCGCCGCGCGGTAGCGCTCCGCGAACTCGGGCGGGAAGTACCGGGTCTCGGTGCTGGTCATGCGGTGGCTCCTCCGTCGACGGTGAGTACCTGCGCGGTCACGTGGCGCGCGTCGGGCGAGAGCAGGTACTCGATCGCCCCGGCGATGTCGTCCGCATCGGCGATGCGGCCCAGCGGGATTCCCGGGCGGTGCCGCGACAGGTCGCCGGCGACGGCCGCCTGCGCGGCCGCGGCACCCCCGAACGCGGTCTGCATCGGCGTCGCGGTCGAGCCCGGCGCGACCACGTTGACCCGCACGCCGCTGCCCGCCACCTCGAGTGCCAGGGTCAGGGCGAGGTTGTGCGCCGCGGCCTTCGAGGCGCCGTACACGCCCAGGCCCACGCGCGGGCCGTTGCCGGCGTTGGACCCGACGACGACTGCGGAACCCGTTCCGCGCTCGGCCATCCGGGAGACGACAGCGGTGAGGACGTTCGCAGTGCCGGTGAGGTTCACGCCGAGTGCGACGGCGATGTCGGCGGCGGACGCGTCGAGCACGGGCCCGGCCACGAGGACGCCGGCGCAGTGCGCGAGGGCGTCGACCGGCCCGCCCGCGCGCTCGGCGGCGTCGAGGGCGGCGAGCACGGCGGCGCCGTCGCTGACGTCGACCACGTGGGAGGACGCGGTGCCGCCCGCGGCGGAGACGGCGCGGGCGGTCGCGACCAGGCCGTCGGCGTCACGGTCGGCGAGGGCGACGGGGCCGCGCCGCGCGAGCCGCAGGGCGGTCGCGGCGCCGATCCCCGACGCCGCGCCGGTCACGAATGCGTGCATCAGTGGTCGTCCTCGTCGAAGTCGGCGACGCCGAGCTTCCAGTAGCCCGTGATGTCCTGGTCGTGCTTGGGCAGCTTCCAGGCGTCGGCGACCCAGCGGCGCAGGGGCTTGAGAACCCCGGCCTCGCCGGCCAGCCAGCAGTACCACCGCTCACCGTCGGGCACCTCCTGCGGAAGCTCGGCGACGGCGCGTTCCAGCACGTCGGAGGTGCCGGGCGCGAGCTCGCCGCGGTGCAGCCAGCGGACCTGGAAGCCCGGCGGCGGGTCGAGCGGGATCTCTTCGGAGGCGTCGATCACCTCGATGAGCGCCCAGCCGGCGGCGTCGCGCGGCAGCTCCTCGAGCCAGCGGTCGATGGCCGGCAGCGCGGTGATGTCGCCGGCCAGCAGGTACCTGTCGTAGCGAGCGGGCACGACCACGCCGCCGGGCGGGCCCGCCACGTGGATCCGCGCGCCCGGAGCGACCGCCTCGGCCCAGTCCGAGCCGAGGCCGCCGGGGTGCAGGGCGATGTCGATGTCGAGCTCGCCCGCGGCGGCGTCGTAGCGGCGCACGGTGTATTCGCGGCTGATCGGCCGCGGGTCGCGCGGCCAGTGCAGCATGAGCCCCTCCTTGCGGGGCAGGTTGAGCTCGCCGCTCTCGTCGGGGTAGAGGAACTTGATGTGGTCGTCGGCGGCATGGGTCTGGAAGCCCTCGAGCTCGGGACCGCCGAGGGTCACGCGGATCAGTCCCGCGCCGACCCGTCGGGTGCCGCGGACCTCCAACTCGCGCAGGCCGATCGGATAGGGAACGCGCTCGGCGCCCTCCGTCGCACCGCCGAGTACCTCTCCTATCCGCTCGTGGTGTCGGGCGCGGTGATCCGGTCGTGCCATGTCGGTGGTCCTGTTCGTCGGGCTGGGCTGGGCTGGTGGTCGCGACGGGCGGGTCAGGCGCCGAGGTAAGCGCCGGAGTCGCCGAGGATCTTCGCGGCGGGGTACTCGGCACCATCGGCGGTCCGGACGCGCTCGACGACGAGGGCGGGGTTGCCACCGCGCCAGGCGTCGGGGCCGGCGACGACGGCGATGCCCTCGCCGTCGGGGACGCACACCCGACCGGGCGTGCCGCCGTACCGCTTGGTGGAGACCGAGGCGGCGGTGATCGCCAGTCGCTCACCACGGAAGACGGTGTGCGCGTTCGGATACGGGTCGGACTGCGCGCGGATCAGTCGTTCGATCGCGTCGGCCGGCCAGGACCAGTCGATCGCACTGTCGGCGTCGGAACGCTTGTGGAAGTACGTCGCCGCGGCGGGGTCCTGCGGGATCGGCTGCGCGGTACCGGCTTCCAGCTCGCCGAGGGACCGCGCGACCAGCGGACCGATCAGGTCCACCGTGCGATGGAACAGGTCGACGGTGCGGTCGGCCGGCCCGACGGCGACGGACTCCTGCGCGATGATCGGGCCGGTGTCGAGCCCGTCGTCCATCACGTGCGCGGTGACCCCGACATGGGTCTCGCCGTTGATCAGCGCCCAGATCAGCGGCGAGAAGCCAGCGTAGCGCGGCAGCAACGAGTCGTGGATGTTGAGCGTGCCCAGGCGCGGCATGTCGTAGATCGACTTCGGCAGCCAGGTGCGCCAGTTGTTGGCGACGATGATGTCCGGCTCGGCCGCCGTGACGGCCTCGAACAGGGCGTCGTCCGGCTTCTTCGCGAGGTGCACGGGCACGCCGCGGTCGGTGGCCAGTTGCTCCACCGAGTCGTTCCACATCATCTCGTACGGGTTGTTCGACACGGGGTGGGTCACCGCGAGGGTGACCTCGTGGCCCGCGTCGAGGACGGCGGACAGCGTGCGGTGGCCCCAGGTCTGGAAGCCGAAGGTGACGACGCGCATCATGCTCCCTTCGCGACGGTGGTGAGAACGGTGTCGGCGACGATCCCGTCGAGGATCTCGCCGGCCCGGACGGCGACGTTCGACAGCAGCGTCGACCCGAGGCCGTGGGTGGATTCGGTGGCGCCCTGCACGTACAGGCCGTCGAGCGCCTCGCCGTCGAGGGTGAGGCGGTAGTCCCGGCCGACGCCCAGCCGCTCGGGCGCGACGTCCCATCCGGCGAGCACGTCGGAGACGCCGATCGAGCGGAAACCGGTGGCGCACACCACGGCGGAGTAGTCCTGGCCGCTGGTCGCGTCGGCGATGCGATCACGCAAGGTAACCCGCACGCCCGTCTCGAACGTTACCGCCGAGGTCACGACCGTGGCGGGACGCATCACCAGGCGGCGATGGCCGGACACCTTCTCCTGGTACTCGACGGCGTAGAGCTCGTTGATCAGCTCGAGGTCCACGCAGCCGTAATTGGTGGTGGCGTGCCGCGTCATCAGCTCGCTGCGCACCTCGGCGGGAGCATCGTAGAAGTCGTCGACAGCGGCGGGATCGAAGACCTTGTTGGCGTACGGGCTGTCATCAGCGGGCTGGAAGCCGTAGGAGTTGAAGACGCTCTCCACCACTGCGGCCGGATAGCTGCGATGCACGTACTGCGCGACCTCGGCCGCACTCTGCCCGCCGCCGACGACCAGGAAGCGGTGCGGCGCCGCAGGATCCAGATCCGCCGCCGCGAGGTGCTCGAGCAGCCGGTGGTTGTGGAAGAGCCGGGATCCGGGCTCCGCCCACTCGGGAAGCCGCTCCCGCAGCCCCGTCGCCACGACGACGGAGCGGGCGCGCAGTTCGCCCGCACCGTCCGGGCCGGCGTACCGGACGAGCCACCGCGCACCGTCGCCGGCGATGCCGTCGAGCCGCTCGACGGAGGTGACCGTGGTGCCGTACTCGATGCGCGCGGCGACGGTCTCGGCCACCCAGGAGAGGTAGTCGGTGAATTCGACCCTGGTCGGGAAGAAGGTCTGGTGATTGATGAAGTCCACGAGCCGACCGCGCGCCTCGAGGTAGCTCAGGAAGGTGAACGGGCTCCGCGGATTGCGCAGGGTCACAAGGTCCTTGAGGAACGCGATCTGCATGGTCGCACCGTCGAGCAGCATGCCGGGATGCCAGGCGAAGGACGACTTGCGCTCGAGCACGGTCATCGAGATCGGGGGCAGGCCGGTGCGGTTGCGCTCGTCGACGGCGGCGGCCAGGCCCAGGTTGGACGGGCCCGCTCCGATCCCGATCACGTCGACGATCGCGTGCTGCTGTGCCATGTGTCTCCCTCGTGCCGACCAACTTAGATAGGATAGGCATACCTGAAATGCGGTACGGTTCGCCAGTCGATCCATCCGCTGTGTCCAGTGCCACAGCCCCGGCGAACCAGGAGAGAAACCGTGTTCTTCCGACCCCGACTCGCGCGATCGGCGCTGGTCATCACCACAGCCGCAGCACTTCTCGCGGGCACCGCGGCGTGCGGCTCCACACCCGGCGGCGAGGACCACGCGCAGCACGACGCCGGCTTCCCCGTGAGCATCACCAGCCCCCTCGGCACGGCCGAGATCGCGCGGCGGCCTCAGCGCGTCGTGACCCTCGGGTGGGGCAGCACCGAGGCCGCGATCGCGCTCGGCGTCACACCGGTGGGCATGCGCGACATGAAGTCCGACTCGGGCACCGTCGATGGGATCCTGCCCTGGGTCAAGGACCGGCTGGGCGACGCGAAACCGGTTCTGCTGCAGGAGACCAGCAAGGCGGTCCCGATCGAGGAGATCGCCGCGCTCAAGCCGGATGTGATCCTGTCGGTGCAGTCCGGACTCACCGCGGACCAGTACGCGCAGCTGAGCCGGATCGCCCCCACGGTGGCGCCGCCGGGCCGCGCCTGGCAGACCTCGTGGCAGGATCAGACCACGATCGTCGGCAAGGCGCTGGGTCGCGACACCGAGGCGAAGCAGCTGGTCACCGACACCGAGCGACGCATCGGCGAGGCGAAGACGGCGCACCCGGAGTTCGCGGGGAAGACGGTCGCGGCGGCCAGCGCCACCACCACCGACAGCCTGAACCTGTACTTCGACACCGATCCGCGCGTGCAGTTGCTGCAGGGTCTCGGCTTCACCCCGCTGCCGGGTCTGGCGAAGCTCCGCGAGGAGTCGCCGGCCGGCAAGTTCGCGGTGCCGGTCAGCTGGGAGAAGGTCTCGCAGTACAACGCGGACGTCCTCACGGCGTGGTACCTCGCGCCCGAGACGCAGCGGGCGGTCGAGGCCAACCCGGTGTTCGCGAGCCTCTCCGCGGTGCAGCTCAAATCCTATGTGCCGCTGACCGATCCGCCACTGGTTTTCGCCGTGAGCTCGCCGAACGCGTTGAACATGCCGTGGCTGCTCGAGCGCTACACACCGCTGCTCAAGGCCGCCGCCGACTCCGTTCGCTGACACGGCTACAACCCAGCGGCCTCGAGGGCCTGTTCGTAGAGATCCGTCGCCTCGTCGCGGGAGAGCCCCGCGGCGAGGGCGTCGGCGAACACGCTGCGGAGCCTGTCCTCGCCCGCGGCCTCGAAGCGTTTCGTCCACTCCTCGGCGTCGAACCGCCAGTAGCCGACGACATCGGCGCGGTCCCGCGCCCACCCCAGCCCGCGCACGTGCTTCTTGGCGGCGCGGGTGTCCGCCGCCTCGCCCGCGAGCCAGAGGTAGGCGTCGGTGGGCAGGTCGACGGTGCGCAGCAGCTCCGGCAGGCGGCTGGGCGCGGCGCCGTTGCCGGTCCCGATCGCCTCGATGATCTCGGTCCCCGGGCGGTGGGGCAGGTAGTCGATCTCGCTGCGGTCCAGCACCTCCGCGATCACGGTGACCTCGATGCCCGCCGCAGTACCCTCCAGGATCCGGGCGAGCGCCGGCAGCGCCGCCAGGTCGCCCGCGAGCACGTGCCGGACGGCGTCCGCGGGCGGCTCGTACCAGGAGCGCGGCCCGGCGGCGAGGAGCCGCCAACCGGGCTGCGCCGCCCGGAACCAGTCGATGGCGGGGCCGTGGCAGTGTTCGGCCACGTCCACGACCATCCGCCGGGTGTCGGGGTCGTAGCTGCGCACGGTGTAGTTGCGGTGACCGAGGCTGCGGGCCTCGTCGTCGATCTCCCAGCCGCCCAGCGCCTTCGGATCGTCCGACGGTACGGCCCGCAGCTCGGCGCCGTCCGGCGAGAAGTAGAACGCGATGGCCTCGTCCCCGGGGACGATGGGCGTGTAGCCCTCGCCCGATCCCCCGCCGACCTCGAACTCGAGGCGCAGGAGGTTCCGGGCGACCTGCGAGACACCGGTCGTGGTGAGGACGAAATCGTTCCACGTCACGCTTGCACTCCGTTCTGCTTCCTACTTCTTGTGGAAGGTCTTCTCCACCACGTCCAGCGTGTCCATCGCCCGGTCGAAATCGGGGCGCTGCACCCAGTACGGCAGGTCGTACGCGTGGTTCGCGGCGAAGGCGGGCAGCGCGGCGTACACCGGCTCGCTGCGCAGCTTGGCCACGTCGAACGTGTCGCGGTTGAAGCCGATGATGAAGACCGTCGGCTGGGTGATCACCGAGGGCAGCAGCTCGCTGCTGAGTTCGAAGGAGTCGCCGCCGGCCTGGTAGGGCTTGTACTTTCCGCTCGCGAACAGCGGGTCGGTCGTGAAGCCCAGGCGGGCGAACTCAGCGGGCAGGCCGCGGTTCTCGATGAGCACGAAGGGCCGCTTGTCCGCGGTCATCGACAGGAACGAGACCGGGTTCGGCGGCAGTGTGATGTTGCCCTTCACCTGCTCGATACGGGCGTCGTAGCGCTTCACGGCGTCCGTGTAGACGCCCGGCTCGCCGAAGGAGTCCGCGATCCACTTGAACTGCTTCTGCCAGGTGTCGAGCTTGTTGTCCACGAGCACCGTGGGCGCGATCTTGCTCAGCTTGTCATAGCTGTCGCTGGCCTGTTTGAACGGGAAGGCGAGGCCGCCCGCGAGGATCAGGTCCGGCTTCTGCGCGGTGATCGCCTCGATGTCGAAGCCCGTCGAGGGCCAGGGCAGGAACGTGGTTCCGGCCTTGTCGAAGTCCGCCTTCCACGCGTCGCGGGGAACGCTGGTCTTGTCGGTCGCCTCCGGCGTCATCGCGACGATCGGCAGGCCGAGGTCGAAGGCGTAGCCCGCCAGCGAGTAGTTCAGCAGCACCACGCGCTTGGGGGCAGCGGGCACGGTGACGTCACCCTTGACGGTGCTGATCGTGCGGGTCGCGGTGTCCGCCGGCGCGTCCTTCGCGCCGGAGTCGCCACAGCCTGCGACCAACGCGACCGCACACGCGACGGCGGCGAGGGTACGGAACTGTCTCTTCACGGGGGACCTTTCTTCGAGGATGTCCGTAGGTCAGGGTAGACTAACCTAGTTTTGGATAGGCATGCACTACCCTTCGCCGACCTTCAGGAGTACGCACTCATGACCGCCCCCACCCTCACCGCCGCGCAGGTCCGCGCCGACGTCGCCGAGCTGCTGCAGAGCGACCCGTCGTCGATCACGCTCGACGACAACCTGTTCGACCTGGGCCTGGATTCGGTGCGGGTGATGACGCTCATCGAGCGCTGGCGCACCGCCGGCGCCGCGGTCGAGTTCCCCGACCTCGCCGAGCAGCCGGAGCTGGGCCACTGGCACGCGCTGCTGGGGCTGGCCGAGTGAATCCGTTCGACGAAACCGACGGCGCCTTCCTCGTGCTGGTCAACCACGAGGACCAACGCTCGCTGTGGCCCGCGTTCGCCGAGGTGCCGGACGGCTGGCGGCCGGTGTTCGGGCCGGCCGCCCGCACCGAATGCCTCGCCCACGTCGAGACGACGTGGACCGACCTGCGCCCGCTCTCACTCCAGGAGGCTCTGCGCCCGTGACCCGTGCCGATCTCGACGCTCCCCACGATGCGGGCCGGGCGGAAACCGACTCCCCCGAGGCGCTGCTCCCGCTCACCGCGGCGCAGCTGGGGATCTGGAACGCCCAACGCCTGGAACCGGATTCGCCCTTCTACGTGGTGGGCGACGTGATCGAGATCGGCGGGGGCTCCGCGATCGACACCGCCGCGCTGCGCCGGGCGATCGCCGACACCGTCGACGAGGCGGACAGCCTCCGAGTGCGGGTCCGCGAGACCGCCGACGGTCCGCGGCAGTGGATCTCGACGGAGCCGACGCCCCTCCCCGAGGTCCTGGACCTGCGCGGGGAGAGCGATCCGCACGCCGCTGCGGAGGCCGCCGTCCTCGCGGAGCGCACGCGGATCGCGGCGCAGTGCCGCGCGATGACCGACCGGCCGCTGTTCGCGCACCGCGTGCTCGTCCTCGCCGACGGCGAGGTCTGGTACACCCAGCTCGGCCATCACCTGGTCTTCGACGGCTACTCCGCGGCCATGCTCTCGCGCCGCGTGGCCGCGCGGTACACCGCCGCCGTCGATGGAACCGCACTGCGGCCCAGTCCGTTCGGCAGTTTCGCCGAGCTGATCGCCGACGACGCGCAGTACCGCGCGGGTGAGCAGCACGACGCCGACCGGGCCTACTGGCGGGACCGGTTCACGCCGCTCCCGGACATCCCGCCGCGCAGCGAGGTCGACGGTGCCGCGGCCGGCACCCTCAGCGCGCGCGGCATCGTCGACGCCGCGGTCCGCGAGCGCCTCGCCGCGGTGGCCGGCGAGTCCGGGACCACCTGGGGCGAGGCGATGATCGCCTGCTACGCGGCGTTCCTGCAGCGCAGCACCGGCGTCTCCGACGTGGTCTTCGCACTCCCCCTCATGTGCCGCACGGGCTCCGTCGCGCTGCGCACCCCGGCGATGGCGGTCAACGTGCTGCCCCTGCGGGTGCGCGTCGACGCCGGCGACACGCTGCCGGAGCTCAGCGCCCGCGTCGCGGAGGCCATGCGCGAGATGCGCACACACCAGCGCTACCGCGGCGAGGACCTCCCCCGCGACCTCGGCGCACCCGGGGCCGGCGCGATCCTGCACGGCCGCGGCATCAACCTCAAGGCCTTCGACCTCACCCTCACGTTCGGCGGGGCGTCCGGCGTCATGCGCAATGTCGCCGGCGGGCCGCCGGAGGACTACGGACTCAGCGTCATTCCCACCGGCGACGCCGGGAGCGGGCCGGATCAGGGGGGCGCGGGCGGTCTCCTGCTCGGCTTCGAGGTGGATTCCCGCGCAGCCGACCAGGACCGCGTCGACCGCCGTATGGCCGCGATGCTGGCCCTGATCGAGGGACTCACCGCGGAGCACCGCCCGGCGGTGGGGCAGGTCCCGCTCCGCGGCGCCGCAGAGTCCGCGGCCCTGCTGCAGGCCTGGCACACGCCCGACGACGCGCCGTTGCCGTCCGCGATCGACGCGCTCGCGGCGCTCGACCCGTCGGCCCCGGCCCTCGTCGCGGGCACGGAACGCCTCACGGCCGGCGACCTCACCGCCCGCGTGCACCGTCTCGCGCGACTCCTGCGTGCCCGTGGGGTCGGCGCCGACGACGTGGTCGCGATCGCGCTCCCCCGTTCCGCCGACCTGATCGTCGCGCTACTCGCGGTCCTCGACGCGGGTGCCGCCTACGTGTGCCTCGACCTCGCCCACCCCGACGCGCGACTGCGCGACCTGATGGCCGACGCCCGACCCGCCCTCATCCTCACCGATACCGCACACGCGGGCGAACCGTGGCGCGGCGCCGTCCCGGTCGTCGACCTCGACGGGGCCGTCGCGGAGCTGTCCGGCCACTCGGCAGAACCTCTTGCACCCCACGAACTCTCATCGCCCCGCCACCCGGATCATCTGGCGTACGTCATCTACACCTCCGGCTCGACGGGCCGCCCCAAGGGCGTGCTCGGCCGGGTCGGCGGCCTCGCGAGCCTGCTGCGGCACCACCGTCGCACGCTGCAGCCCCACGCCGCCCGGCAGGAACGGTTGCGGACCGCGCACACGGAGTCCCCTCCTCCCGCCCAGGGCATCGCCCGGCAGGGGCGGTTGCGGACCGCGCACACCTACTCCTTCTCCTTCGACGCCTCTCTCGACCAACTGCTGTGGTTGCTCGACGGGCACGAGCTGCACCTCTACGACACCGGCATCAGTCGTGATGCCGAGGCGCTCGCGGCGGCGTACGCCGCCGACCGCATCGACGTCGTGGACACCACCCCGTCGATGGTCCAGCCGTTGCTCGACGCCGGGCTGCTGACCTCCGCGCACCCGCCGGCGCTGCTGCTCCTCGGCGGCGAGGCGACCCCGCCGGCGCTGTGGCGCACCGTCGCAGCGAGCGGGGTCCCTGCGCTGAACCTGTACGGCCCCACCGAGGCCGCCGTCGACGCGACCGTCGCGCCGATCACCGGGGCCGCACCGACCATCGGACGAGCCGTTGCCGGCACCACCGCGATGGTGCTCGACGGTGCTCTCGAGCCGGTGCCGGAGGGCGAGACCGGCGAACTGTACCTCGCGGGTCCGCACCTGGCCCGCGGCTATCTCGGTATGCCGGGCACGACGGCCGAGCGGTTCGTCGCGAACCCCCACGGCGCACCCGGGTCCCGCATGTACCGGACCGGCGATCGAGTGCGCTGGAGCGCTGCCCGGGGCCTCGAGTTCCTCGGCCGCAGCGACGACCAGGTCAAGATCCGGGGATACCGGATCGAGCTCGGCGAGGCGGAGACCGCCCTGGCGGAGGTCCCCGGCGTGACCGCGGCCGCCGTGATCGTACGGACCGACGGCGGTCGCCCCCGCCTGGTCGGCTACGTGACGGGCGCCGTCGACGCGGACGCGGTGCGCGCCGACCTCGCGGACCGGCTGCCGGAACACCTCGTACCCAGCGCGGTCGTCGTGCTCGACGAGTTGCCCGTCACCATCAACGGCAAGCTCGACCGCGCCGCGCTGCCCGCGCCGCAGCTGCGCTCCGAGGGCCGCGCCCCGCGCACCGACGCGGAGCGCACCATGGTCGCAGTGGTCGCGGCGGCCTTCGGCCTCGAATCGGTGTCGATCGACGACGACCTGTTCTCGATCGGCGGCGACAGCATCTCCGCGATCACCGTGAGCAGCGCGCTCCGCGCCGAGGGCCTCGAGATCCGTCCGCGGGAGTTCCTGTCGGGCAGGACCTTCGCCGCGCTCGCGGCCGCGGCGCAGGGAACCGCCGACGCCGTGGCCGCGCCGCCCGACGAGCCGCTCGGCGAGGTCCCGCCGACGCCGATCGTGCGGTCGCTCCTCGCGGCCGCCGCCGACCTCGATGTCATCGCGGGCTACGCGCAGTGGACCGCGCTGCGCGTCCCCGCAGCCCTGTCCGAGGCCGCCCTCGCGGCGGCCTTCGACGAGGCGTTGCGCGCCCACGACGCCCTGCGGCTCCAGGTCGGCGACGACGGCGTGCTCGTCGTGCCGCCCGCACCCTCCTCGGACTCGAAGGGGACCCCGGTGGTCAGCGTGTCCGACGGTGCCGCCGACCCCCGGTCCGTCGCGGAGCGCCTCGGCGCCCGGCTCGACCCGCGGGCGGGCCGGATGCTGGTCGCCGAGCTCGTCCGGACCGGCAGCGACGAGGACCGCCTCGTGATCGTCGCGCACCATCTCGTCGTGGACGGGGTCTCGTGGCGGATCCTGGTGCCCGACCTTGAGGCCGCCTACGCGGGGGCTGCGATCGCGCCCGCGGCCACCAGCTGGCGCAGCCATGCGCTGGCCCTGGCCGGTACCCCGCCGCGCCCCGCAGAGACCGCGCTGTGGGAGGCCGCGGACGCCGCGGTGCTCCGGATCGCGGACCGTCGACTCGACCCGCGCGTCGACACCGTGGCGACGGCGCGGATCACGCACACCGAGACGGCGGCCGTCACGACGGCGCTGCTCGACGACCTGGCCGCGGCGTTCCGCGCGGGCGTCGACGACGTCCTGCTCGCCGCGCTCGCACTCACCATCGCCGCGTGGTCGCACGGGGCGCGCGGTGCCGTTCCCGCGGCCGCGACCGTGACGGTCGAGGGCCACGGCCGCGAACCGCTCACGCCCGGTGCGGATCTGGCGCGTACCATCGGCTGGTTCACCACCGAGTTCCCGCTACGGCTCCCTCTCGACGCGGTCGCGGGCGGCGATCCGTCCGCAGGCGGACTCGCCGACGCGCTGCGCGGAGGATCCGCTGCGGGGCGGCTGCTGCGGGCGGTCAAGGAGTCCAAGCGCGCGGTTCCCGACGGCGGCATCGGCTACGGCCTGCTCCCCGACGACGGAGCCGTGCCGGGCGACGGACCGGGCGGCGCGCAGCAATCCGCACCCGACATCGTGCTGAACTACCTGGGCCGCTTCGCGGACACGCCCCACGCCGGCTGGCGACTCCCCGAGGAGGAGCCCTTCGGTCTGCTCGACCCGCCCGCCAAGGCGCTCGAGCAGGTACTGGCGATCAACTGCTTCCGCGTGGGCGACGGCCTGCGCACGGAGTGGACGGCGGCGTCCCGCGCGGTGCCCGAGCGCACCGTCGAGCAGCTGCAGGAGCTCTGGGCCCGGTCCCTCGACGCGCTCGCTGCGTACGCGCGGTCGCTCGGCGGGCGCCGGGGCGCTCTCACGCCGTCCGATGTTCCACTGGTGCGAGTCCCGCAGACGGAGCTGGACGTGCTGCAGGGCGATCGTGCGATCGTCGACGTCCTGCCTGCGACACCGTTGCAGGTGGGGCTGGCGTACCAGACGATGCTCGCCGCCGACGGCGACGCCGACGCCTACGTGGTGCAGGCGGCGACGCACCTGTCGGGCACCGTCGACCCGGATCGGATGCGGCGGGCCGCGGAGGAGCTGCTGCGCCGCACGCCCGCGCTGCGCGCGTACCTGGCCCACGTCGAGGCCGCGGACACCGACGACCGGGTCGTGCAGGTGATCCCCGCGGAGCCGGCGCCGGTGTTCCGGTTCGTCGACCTGCGCTCCGCGCCCGACCGTTTCGAGGCCGAGGCGCTCGCCGAACGCACCCGCCCCTTCGATCCCACCGAGCCGCCGCTGATCCGATTCCTGCTGTGCCACACCGGGGACGACACCCACCGGTTGGCGATCACCAACCACCACAGCCTGCTCGACGGCTGGTCCATGCCGATCGTCGGCCGCACGCTGCTCGCGCTCTACGCGGAACTGGGCGGCGGCCCCGTCGCCCCGGCCGCGGAACCGCTGGGCGAGTACTTCCGATGGCTCGCGGACCGCGACGACGAGGAGACGCGGGCCGCGTGGCGCGGTGAACTGGCCGGTCTGGACGCGGGGACGCACCTGGTGCCCGCCCGGCCGGCGGGCCCGGCGCAGGCCGCAGAGCGCGTGTACGCCGACCTCGGTACCGATCTCACGCGGCGCGTCGAGGCCCTGGCCCGCGCGCAGGGCGCGACACTGACCTCGGTGCTGCACACGGCCTGGGGCGTACTGCTCGGGCGGCTCACCGGCCGCCGGGACGTGACCTTCGGCTGTCCGGTGTCCGGCCGCCCGCCGGAGGTCGACGGTGTCGGCCGCATGGTCGGGCAGCTCGGCAACACCATCGTGGTGCGCGTGGGCTTCACACCGGCGACCCCGGCCGCGACCGTCATCGCGGACGTGCACGCCCGCTCGCTCGCCGTCGCCGACCACCACCACGCGGGTCTCACCGAGATCACGCGGCTGGCCGGCGTGGGCGAGCTGTTCGACACGATGGTGGTGACCGAGAACTTCCCGATGTCGGACCGGCACACCGAATCGATCACGGCGGACCTGGATCTCACGGGCGTCGACATCGCCGACGCCACCCACTACCCGCTCACGCTGATCGTGCTGCCGGGTGAGACGATCCGCATCGGCTTCGGCTACCGGCCGGAGCTGCTCGACGAATCCGTGGTGCGCGGCTACGCGCGGTGGCTGACGCGGCTGCTCGAGTCCCTGGTCGCGGCGCCGGATCTCCCGGTGGGCCGCCTGCGGCACCTGCCCGGCGACGAGGAGCGGCGGGTCCTGGACCTGGGGCGCGTGCCCTCGTCCCACCGCCGCGGGCCGATCCTCGACGAACTCGCCGCCCGCACCGCGGAGACGCCCGACGCCGAGGCGCTCGTGTGCCGCGACCGGAGCCTGACCTTCGCGGAGCTCCGCGGCGCGGTGAACACCGCTGCGCGGGAACTGATCCGGCGCGGCGTGGCGCCGCAGGACACCGTCGCCGTGTTCGCCGAGCGCGATGTGGAGATGACGATCGCGCTCCTCGCGATCCTCACCGCGGGCGCCGTGTACCTGCCGCTCGACCCCGCGCATCCGGCGGATCGCCTGCAGTACATTCTCGACGACGCCGCGCCCGCACTGGTGGTGACGACCGGCTCCGTGGAGATCCCCGCGGAGCTCGCGGCGGAGCCCCCCGTCTGGCACCTGGCGTACGAGGAGGGCACCGTCGACCCCGGAGACCCGGCGGAGGCGCGCTCGCGCCTGACCCCGGACGCGCTGGCGTACGTGATCTACACGTCCGGCACGACGGGGCGGCCGAAGGGCGTCGCGGTCCCGCTGCGCGGTCTGCCGGACCTGATCTCGTTGCAGGAGGAGGTCGTCGGGATGCGGCGCGGCGAGCGTTACCTGCAGTTCGCGTCGACCGGCTTCGACGTCGCGGTGTGGCAGATGCTCGGGCCACTGCTCTCCGGCGGCACGTCGGTCATCGCACCGGACGAGGTGCGGCTGCCGGGCGACGAGTTGCTGGACTACATCGCCGAGCACCGCGTGACCGGCGTCAACCTGCTGCCGTCGTTCCTCGCGGCGATGCCGGACGACCGCGCCGTGCCCGACGACGTGTTCTTCGTGGTCGGCGCCGAGCGGCTCGACCCGGCGCTCGCGCGGCGGTGGGGCGAGGGCCGCAAGGCCCTGTTCAACGCGTACGGGCCGACCGAGGTCACCGTCAACGCGGTGACCTGGCGCTACGACCCGTCCGATCCCGGCCCCCTGCCGATCGGCCGCCCGGATCCGGACGTGGACGCGTACGTCCTCGACGACGCCCTCCTCCCCGTGGGCGTCGGCGTCGTCGGCGAGCTGTACCTCGCCGGCACCTCGGTGGCCCGCGGCTACCTGGGCCGGCCCGACCTGACGGCGGCGGCGTTCACGGCGAACCCGTTCGGGCCGAGCGGCTCCCGGATGTACCGCACCGGCGACCGGGTGTGCTGGCGCGAGGACGGGAACCTGGTGTTCCTCGGCCGCGGCGACCACCAGGTGAAGATCCGCGGCCTACGGGTGGAGCTGGGCGAGATCGAGACCGTTCTCGCGCAGCAGGACTCGGTGCGCGCCGCCGCGGTCCTGGTCCGCGATGACGACGCCACCGGGAAACAGCGGTTGGTCGCGTACCTGGTGCCGTCCGACGGTGCCGTCCCCGACGCGGACGCGATCCGCGCGGCCGCGGCGCAGCGCCTGCCGGACCACATGGTGCCCACCGCGTACGTCGTGCTGGAGCGGTTCCCCCTGGGCGCCACCGGCAAACTCGATCGCGACGCCCTGCCCGCGCCCGCGGCCGCCTCGGCAGGCGAGGACCGGGCACCGTCGACGGACGCGGAACGGGCACTGCTGCCGATCTTCCGGGACCTCCTGGGCGACGACACCGGTACGGACGACGACTTCACCGACCGCGGCGGTGATTCTCTGCTGTCGCTGCAGGTGGTCTCGCGGGCGCGGCGCCGTGGCTGGACGCTGAGCCCACGGGACTTCCTCGAGGGCCGGACGGTGGCGGGCATCGCCCGGCGTGCCGTGCCCGCGGCGCGCGAGACCGGTGTCGAGGTCACGGATTTCGAGGACCTCCTGGCCGTGCTGCGGCTCGTCGACGGCGAGGCGCCGGGCGTCTTCGTCGGGCGGCACCCCGCGAAGGTCGGCGTGCACACCTTCGGCGGGCAGATCCTGGCGCAGGCGATCGTCGCCGCGGGGCGCACCGTCGACGGGCTGCCCCTGCACGCGGCGCACACGCATTTCGTGGAACTGGGTTCCGTGACCGAGGACCTCGTCTACCGGGTGCTGGCGCTGCGTGACGTCCCGTCGGCGGCGAACCGGCAGGTCACCGTCGAACAGGACGGCCGGATCGTCGCGGTCATGACGCTCGCGTACCAGGCCGACGCCCCGGATCCCCTGACGCACGCCGACCCCGCGCCACGGGTCGCGCCCCCCGAGTCGCTGCCTCGGATCCAGGAGTCCTTCGCGGGGCGCGAGCGCGAGCTGCGCGCCCTCGTGGAGGCCTCGCACCCGATCGACATGCGGTTCGCGTCGGATCCCGCGTGGGTGCGCCGGGAGACGGGGGCCGGCGAGGGCGGCAACCGCGTATGGATGCGGGCCGACGGCGCGCTCCCCGACGATCAGGTGCTCCACGACGCCGCACTGGCGTGGGCCTCGGACATCACGGTGCAGGACCCGATCGTGATGCGGCACGGCCTGTCCTGGGGCTACGACCGGGTGGCGGCGGCCACGCTGAACCAGTCGCTGTGGTTCCACCGACCGGTGCGGTTCGACGCCTTCCACCTGTTCGCCACGGACTCGCCGGTGGCGCGCCGCGGGCGCGGACTCTCGACCGGGCACTTCTACACCCGGTCCGGGGAACTGGTGGCGACGGTGACGCAGCAGGCAGCGGTGCGGGTCGATTGATGTTCCCGCGCCGCTGAGCTCCCCGGCCCGCCCCCGCGGGCGGGCCGGGATAGGGCAGAGTGGTGGGCATGGAGCTACGCATCTTCGTCGAACCCCAGCAGGGCGCCACCTACGCCGACCAGCTCGCCGTGGCCCGTACCGCGGAGGCCGCCGGATTCGGCGCCTTCTTCCGGTCGGACCACTACGTCGCCATGAACGTCGACGGTGCGCCGGGCCCGACCGACTCGTGGGTCACGCTCGGCGGGATCGCGCGCGAGACCTCGTCGATCCGGCTCGGCACCCTGGTCACCTCGGCGACCTTCCGCTTCCCCGGCCCACTGGCGATCTCGGTCGCGCAGGTCGACGAGATGTCCGGCGGGCGTGTGGAACTGGGCCTCGGTGCGGGCTGGTTCGCCGACGAGCACCGCGCGTACGCCATCCCCTTCCCCGAGGTGAAGGAGCGCTTCGCCCGGTTCGAGGAGACTCTCGAGATCGTGACGGGGCTGTGGGAGGCTCAGGGCCCGTACAGCTTCCAGGGTGAGCACTTCTCCGTGGTCGACTCCCCCGCGCTGCCCAAGCCGGCGCAGGCGCACGTGCCGATCGTGCTCGGCGGGGCGGGCCGCACGCGCGGCGCGGCGCTCGCGGCACGGTTCGCGGACGAGTACAACACCCCGTTCGTGCCGGTCACCGAGGCGGCCGCGGTGTGGGGCCGGATCGACGCGGCCTGCGAGGCCGCGGGCCGTGACCCAGGGTCCGTGATCAAGTCCGCCGCGCAGGTCGTGTGCGGCGGCTCCAGCGAGGACACCGTCGCCCGCCGAGCCGCAACCATCGGCCGCGAGCTGCCGGAGCTCCGCGAGAACGGCCTCACCGGGTCCGCGGACGAGATCGTCGACAAGCTGGGCGTCTTCGCCGAGGCGGGCGCGTCCCGCGTGTACCTGCAGGTGCTGGACATGAGCGATCTCGACCACGTCGAGTGGATCGGCGCCGAGGTGCTGCCGCAGGTCGCCGAGCTGTAGCGGACCGCCGCCCGTCTCCCTCCCCCGACAGCGACGTGTTCCCGCGATCACCGGGGTGATCGCGGGAACGATTCGTCGCCGCGGGAGATGCCGTGCGGCGATCAGGCGTTCGCGGCCAACAGGTTGGTCGCGGTGCGGCGGGCCAGCGCCATCGTCGTGATCATCGGGTTCACGCCCGAGCACGTGGGCATGCCGCTGGCGTCGGCGATCCACACACCCCGGGTGTCGTGCAGCTCGCCCGAGGGCTTCGCCACCGAGGTCGCAGGGTCGGCGCCCAGCGGGGCGCTGCACATCTGGTGCGCGCTGAACACCGGGGTGCCGCCGGGGCCGATCGGGATCGCGTTCACCTGCTCGATGAACGCCTCGAGATCCTCGCCGCGGGTCCACGGCTCGAATCGCTGGCCGGCTACGTGGATCCGTCGGGCGCCTGCGGCCTCCTGCATGCGGATCGACGCGACGATCCCCTCGCGGAAGTGCCTCCGGTCCAGCTCGTCGTCGAACGGGTAGGCGTGGACGGCCTCGCCGTCGGGGCCGATGGTGACGGTGCCGGTGCCGCGGTCCTTGACCAGCACCACCCAGTCGGCACGGTTGCCGTACTGCGCGGTCAGCTCCTTGTGCGCGGCGCCCCCGAGCCACGGCACGACGCTGTTGAACAGGCCCGGCAGGTGCTGGACGGACTCGATGAGGAAGCCGTACCCCGAGTCGGCGTCGGCGAACTCGTTCATCACGCCGGACATGGCCGGGCCGTACCAGGGGTTCTGCGGCTCGTCGTAGATGCCGCTGACCAGCGTGGCCGGGTGCAGCCGCAGGCTCTGCCCGACGGCGGGGCCGCCGATCCCCGAGCGCAGCAGCAGCGCGGGCGTCTCCAGGCTGCCCGCGGACACGACGACGACGGGCGCGTCGATCCGCACCGGCGTCTGCGCGCCGGTCTCCGGATCGGTGTGGACGCCCTCGACGCCGGTCGCGGTGCGCGTACCGTCGGCCGCGTCGACGGTGGTGACGGTGGCGATCCGGGTGTTCGGCAGCAGCCGCGCGCCGGCATCGGAGGCGTCCTGCAGGTAGGTCTTCATGGTGCCCTGCTTGGCGCCCGTCTGATCGCCCATGCCGCTGTACGCGCTGCGCACCGGGTCGAACCGGTCGGGGGCGATGTTGAGGTCGACCTTGCGATAGGTGTAGCCCAGGCCCGCAGCCCCCTCGGAGAGCCGCTGGTGCGGCTCGTTCTGCAGCGCCACGTCCTCGTTGCAGCCGAGCCGGGCGAAGACCGCGTCCAGGTGCTCGTCGAATTCCGGGCCGAGGGCATCGTCGAGGCCGGCCGCCGCCCATTCCTTGCGGACGATCTCGGGGGTCTTGAGCGAGTTGGACCAGTTGACGGTGCTGCCGCCGCCGACGGTGCCGCCCGCCGCCAGCATGATCATGCCGTCGGACGAGGGGAAGAAGCCGCCGCGGAGGAACAGCGTCTGGTAGGCGAACAGCTCGTTCTGCACGAAGTCGGCCTCGTTGCGGTAGGAACCGCCCTCGACCACGATGACCTTCTTGCCGGCGCGGGCCAGCTCGGCCGCGGCCACACCGCCGCCCGAGCCGGAGCCGACGACCACAGCGTCCGCGGTCAGGGTCTCGCCCGCGGTCGGCGCGATCGCGGTGATGGTCTTCGGGGTGGCGGGCGGCGCGGACACCGGACCGGGGTAGCCCATCCCGGCCCACAGCGGATTGCGGCCCTGCTCGTCCATGAGGCCGTAGGCGATCATCGTGGACAGCTGGCACACGCCGGCGAGGGCGAGGCCCGCCTCCGCGCCGCTACCGGCGATGCCCGCCACGATCTGCTCTCGCACCTCCTGCGGCGCCTCCGCGGTCAGTCCCATCCCGGCCGCAGCGTCGAGGAGCTGCCCGAGCCCCTCCACCTGCTCGGCGGGCAGGTTCGCGAGCAGGTACTGCTCGACGGCGGAGTCGACCTGCAAGTCGCTGCCCTTGACGGCCCAGAATCCGGTGGGATCGTCGTCGCGGGGCACCGAGGCCACGAAGGTGTCGACGACCGCGGTGAGGGTGGCGCTGCGCGGTGTGGTGAAGCCGGGGTTCATGGGGTGTCCTCTCGCGGGGCGGCGATGCTGTGTTGTTCGACACTCCTATCTTCTGGTGTGACGATCGTCATATTCTTGGTGTCATGAGCAACGTTCGGCCCACTTTTTGTCCCCCCGAACAAACGCCGTCGTCATGACGGCACTGACGCCGCCCGCCCGCCGGTGGCTCGCGGAGTTCGCACGGGCGAGGGAGAACGAGCAGGCGCTGGACGCGATGGTGCGCGACGTCGACGACGCGATCGTCGCGGCGCTCCCGGAGATGGACGAGCCCCTGCTGCGCGCCGAGCTCGACGCCAGCACCCGGGCACACTGGCGCGGCGTGCTCGGCAACGCCACCCGCGAGACGATCACGATCCGTCCCGGCGAGGAGACCCACGACCTGGCCCGCACCATGGCGCGCCGCGGACACGAGCTCCGCGTGCTCCTCGCGGTCTACCGCGTGGGCCAGGCCGCGGCGTGGGATCTGTTCACCGCCACCGCGGCCGCCGAGATCCCCGACGCGGAGGTCCGTTCCGAGGTGCTGCTCCACTTCTGGCCCCGCACCACGCAGTGGCTCGACGCATCGATCGAGGAGATGATCGGGACCTTCGTCGCCGAGCGCGAGCAGTGGCAGCGCGGCGCGCTCGCCCGGCAGGCCGCCACCGTCGAGGCGCTGCTGTCCGGTCAGGACGTCGACCCCACCGAGGCCAGCGCCGCACTCGGCTACCCCGTGAACCTCGTGCACACGGCGTACACCCTGTGGGTGGACGAGGGCGTGCCCGACGGCGAGGTGCAGCGACATCTCGAGCGCGCGGGCCTCGCGGTGCACCGGGCCGTGGGCGGCGAGCACCGTCTGGCCCTGCGGACCGGGGCGCGGTCACTGCGCTGCTGGAGCACGGGCGCGGCGGTGCCCGACGCCCCGGACCTTCCCCCGACGGTGCGCTGCGCCCTCGGCGCGCCGCACCCCGGGATCGACGGATTCCGCACCAGCGCGGACGAATCCGCCGCAGCGCTGGAGGTCGCACGACGGACGGGCCGGCGGACCGTCGCGTACCGGGACGTCGAGCTGGCCTGCCTGGCCCACGGAATCGCGGGGCCCGAGGGCACACGGACCCTGATCCGGCGGGAACTCGGCGACCTCGCCAGCGGGACCGATTCCGCCGCGCGCCTGCGGGAGACGGCGCTCGCCTACCTCGGCGCGGGTGGCGATGCGCGGGCGGCGGGCGCGACGCTCGTCCTGCACCCCAACAGCGTCCGGTACCGGATCCGGCAGGTGGAGCAGATGCTCGGGCACTCGATCGACGAGCGGCGCGTGTACGTGGAGCTGGCACTGCACGCCGTGAAGACCTTCGGGCCCGGCACGGAGTGAGTCAGATCGTGGACTCGAGGGCGCCCTTGAGGTAAGCGGCGGCGCCGAGATGCTGGGCGCAGTCGTCGACGATGCTCACCAGCCGCACCGCGACGGTGACCGGCGGGTCCCACGCCTCGTCGATCACGCGGCCGAGCTCGCCCGGAGTGACGGTCTCCAGATAGGCGCGGGCCATGGCGGTGACATCGCGGAAGTAGCCGATGAGCAGCGCGTCGCTGCCGTGCACCTGCGCCGCCTCCGCGCGGCTGTGCCCGTATCCGGTGGACTCCGCGGGCAGATCGAGACCGAACCGGCCGTACCAGTCCTGCGCGGTCCAGACCTGTTCGACGCCGGCGATCGGCGCGAGCTGCGCGTCGACCACTCGGGCGCTGTGCCACACCAGCCACGCGATCGTGTTGGCGTCCGGCACGATCCGACGGTCCGCGATGTCGGTGGTGAGCCCGTCCGTCACGGCCTCCGCGTGCTCGGCGATCCTCGCGAAGGAGTCGATCAGCAGGTCCCGGGAAGCCGTCGCATCGTCCATGGCTCCGACGGTACGCCTGCCGCCGTCGATCAGCCGAGGTTGCGGGCGAGCTGGCGGGCGAGCACCGCGGCGAACTCGGCCGGGTCGTCCACGGCACCGCCCTCGGCGAGCACCGCGGTGCCGTAGAGGATCTCGGCGGCGTCCTGCAGATCGTCGGCGGGCTCGCCGTCGCCGACCTTCGCGCGCAGCGCGAGCACGAGTGCGTTCTCCGGGTTGAGCTCCAGCGTGCGGCGGGTGCGCGGCACCTCCTGGCCGCTGGCCCGGTACATCTGCTCGAGCTGCGGGGTGAGGTCGAACTCGCCACCCACGAGGCACGCGGGCGAGGTGGTCAGGCGGGAGGTGAGACGCACGCCCGAGACCTTGTCCTCCAGCGTCGTCGCGAGCCAGGCGGTGAGCGACTCGAAGCCCTCCGCCTCCGGGGCGTCGTCGCCGAGATCGGCCTCGCCCTTCGCGACGGAGACGAACCGCTTACCGTCGAACTCCGCCCCGGTGGTCCAGAGCTCGTCGACCTGGTCGGTCAGCAGCAGCACCTCGAAGCCCTTGGCGGCGAAGGCCTCCAGGTGCGGCGACGACTCCAGCTGGCGCCGCGACTCGCCGGCCGCGTAGTAGATCACGTCCTGCGCCTCCGGCATGCGGGAGACGTACTCCGCGAGTCCGGTGGTGCCGTCCTCACTGAAGGTCGACGCGAACGACGATGCCTTGAGCAGGGTTTCGCGGTTGTCCTGATCGTCGAGCAGTCCCTCCTTGAGGACGGCGCCGAACGCCGTCCAGAAGGTCTCGTATTTCTCCCGCTCGTTCTCCCGCATCGCCGTGATCGTCTGCAGTACGCGCTTGACGAGGCGCTTGCGGATCATGACCAGGTGGCGGTCGTTCTGCAGGATCTCACGAGAGACGTTGAGCGAGAGGTCCTGTGCGTCTACGACGCCGGTGATGAACCGCAGGTACGGGGGCAGCAACGCCTCGCAGTGGTCCATGATGAACACCCGCTTGACGTAGAGCGCGGGGCCCGGCTTGGCGTTCCGGTAGAACATGTCGAAGGGCGGCATCGTCGGGATGAACAGCAGCGCCTGGTACTCGAAGGTGCCCTCGGCGCGAACCGCGATGGTCTCCAGCGGCTCGTCGAAGGCGTGACTGGTGTGCCGGTAGAAGTCGGCGTACTCCTCGTCGGAGACCTCGTCCTTCGGGCGGGCCCACAGCGCCTGCATGGAATTGAGGGTCTCCGGGCCGGACGGTGCGGCATCGTCGGCCTCGGTACCCTCACCGTCCTCCACGACGGGCAGGACCAGCCGGATCGGGAAGGCGATGAAGTCGCTGTAGCGGCGCACGACCGTGCGGAGCACGTGCTCGGAGGCGTAGTCGTGGAGGCTGTCGTCGCTGTCTGCTGCGCGCAGGTGCAGCGTGATCGCGGTGCCGTGCTGTGTGGGAGCGTCGTCGCCGGTGAGGTCGGTGACCGTGTATGTGCCGTGCCCCTCCGACTCCCATCGGGTGGCGGTGTCCTCGCCCGCCTTGCGAGTGACGAGGACGACGTGGTCGGCCACCATGAAGGCGCTGTAGAAGCCGATGCCGAACTGGCCGATGAGCTCCGCCGAGGCGCCCTGCTCCTTGGCCTGCTTCGCGGCCTCGAGCTTGCGCTTGAGTTCGCCGGTGCCGGACTTGGCGAGCGTGCCGATGAGGTCGACGACCTCGTCGCGGCTCATGCCGATGCCGTTATCGGCGATGGTCAGCGTGTGGGCTTCGGGGTCCGGGCGCAGCTCGATGTGCAGATCCGAGGCGTCCGCCTCGAGGTCCTTGTCCTGGTACGCCTCCAAGCGAAGCTTGTCCAGGGCGTCCGAGGCGTTGGAGATCAGCTCGCGCAGGAAGACGTCCTTCTCCGAGTACACGGAGTGGATCATCAGCGACAACAGCTGATCGGTCTCGGCCTGGAACTGCAAGGTCTCCGCGGTCACGCTCTGTTCTCCTCATCGTCCGGTGAGTGCTCCGATCGATTCTGCCAACGGGAGGTTCGGCCGTCGCGACGGGGTTGCCGCCCGCTGGGACTGCGGCGCCTGCCGTTCAAGCGATCGGTCCCGCTTCTTCATAACGCTGCAACGCTATGAGGAAGCAGAAGCGCTCTGTGGACCGCGGTCCGGGTCAGCCCGAACCTCAGCCCGAACCATGGTGGCCGCGGAACAGCGCTGACGTCGAAGGCAGGAACAGGAAGGGCCCGGCACCGTCGTTCGCGACGATGCCGGGCCCGAAATCCCTAGCCGGGTGGCTGGACTCAGAAGTCCATGCCGCCCATGCCGCCGGTCGGATCGCCCATGGGCGCTCCGGCCTTCTCCGGCTTGTCGGCGACGACGGCCTCGGTGGTGAGGAACAGCGCCGCGATCGAGGCTGCGTTCTGCAGCGCCGAGCGGGTGACCTTCACCGGGTCGTTGATGCCGGCGACCAGCAGGTCCTCGTACACGCCGGTGGCGGCGTTGAGGCCGGTGCCGGACGGCGAGTTGCGGACCTTCTCGGCCACGACGCCGGGCTCGAGGCCGGCGTTGAAGGCGATCTGCTTGACGGGGGCGTCGAGCGCGACCTTGACGATGGACGCGCCGGTGGCCTCGTCACCCTCGAGCGCGAGAGCGTCGAACACGGAACCGGACTGCGCGAGAGCGACGCCACCACCGGCGACGATGCCCTCCTCGACGGCGGCCTTGGCGTTGCGCACGGCATCCTCGATCCGGTGCTTGCGCTCCTTGAGCTCGACTTCGGTGGCGGCACCGGCCTTGATGACGGCGACGCCGCCGGCCAGCTTCGCGAGGCGCTCCTGCAGCTTCTCCCGGTCGTAATCGGAGTCGCTGTTCTCGATCTCGGCGCGGATCTGAGCCACGCGGCCCGCGATCTGCTCCTGCGAGCCCGCACCGTCGACGATGGTGGTCTCGTCCTTGGTCACGACGACCTTGCGCGCGGTGCCCAGCACCTCGAGGCCGGCGGTGTCGAGCGACAGGCCGATCTCCTCGGAGATGACCTGGCCGCCGGTGAGGATCGCCATGTCCTGCAGCATCGCCTTGCGGCGATCGCCGAAGCCGGGGGCCTTGATGGCGACCGACTTGAAGGTGCCGCGGATCTTGTTGACGATGAGCGTCGACAGGGCCTCGCCCTCGACGTCCTCGGCGATGATCGCGAGCGGCTTGCCCGCCTGGATGACCTTCTCCAGCAGCGGCAGCAGGTCCTTGACGGTCGAGATCTTGCCGGCGACGAGCAGCACGTAGGCGTCCTCGAGCACGGCCTCCTGACGCTCGGCGTCCGTGGCGAAGTAGCCCGAGATGAAGCCCTTGTCGAAGCGCATGCCCTCGGTCAGCTCCAGCTGGAGCCCGAAGGTGTTGCTCTCCTCGACGGTGATGACGCCTTCCTTGCCGACCTTGTCCATGGCCTCGGCGATGAGCTCGCCGATGGCGGGGTCGCCGGCCGAGATGCCCGCGGTAGCAGCGATCTGCTCCTTGGTCTCGACCTCCTTGGCCTCCTTGAGCAGGTGCTCCGTGACGGCCGCGACGGCCTTCTCGATGCCCCGCTTGAGGCCGAGCGGGTTCGCACCCGCGGCCACGTTGCGCAGGCCCTCGCGCACGAGCGCCTGGGCCAGAACGGTGGCGGTGGTGGTGCCGTCGCCCGCGACGTCGTCGGTCTTCTTGGCGACCTCCTTGACGAGCTCGGCGCCGATCTTCTCGTAGGGATCCTCGAGCTCGATCTCCTTGGCGATGGAAACACCGTCGTTGGTGATCGTGGGGGCGCCCCACTTCTTCTCCAGCACGACGTTGCGGCCCTTGGGGCCGAGCGTCACCTTGACGGCGTCGGCGAGGGCGTTCAGGCCCCGCTCGAGACCGCGGCGGGCCTCTTCGTCGAACGCGATGATCTTGGCCATTGCGAAGTGATTCCTCCAGATAGGGGCCGGTTCGGCCCGTACTTTGGACACGTCTTCTAGGTCGATTCGGTGCCCGCGACGGACGACCCGGCGTGTCACCTGCGCGGGTTGCGCGCAGGGCCCGGTCTCACCTACCCGACCTAGCACTCACGTAATCCGAGTGCTAAGTCGTTTCTAGCACTCGCCGGGGTCGAGTGCAAGGTCGATCCCGGCCCTTCCGCCCCCAGCGGAAGCACGGCACCGTCGGGCGGTTCCTACTGGTGGGTAGGATCCGGTCATGGCAACCCCCGTATTGGAGTCGAGCGTCGTGATCGACGCGCCCGTGGAGAAGGTCTGGGCCGTCGTGTCCGACCTCGAGGCGATGGGCCGTCGCAGCCCGCAGTGCAAGAAGGTGTTCGTGCTCGGCGGCCCGGTCAAGCTGGGCACCCGCATGGTGAACATCAACCGCCAGGGCTGGAAGGTCTGGCCCACGAACACCCGGGTCACCGAGTTCACGCCGAACGAGCGCGTGGCCTTCCGCGTGGCCGAGAACCACACCGTCTGGAGCTTCACCCTGGTGCCGGACGGCGACACGACCACCGTCGTCGAACGCCGCGAGGCGGCCGGCGGTAAGACCACCGCACTGAGCAGTGGCCTGGTCGCCGCGCTCCTGGGCGGCAACGAGGACTTCGAGCGCGGCCTGCTGGTCGGCATGAAGCAGACCCTCTCCCACATCAAGACCGAGGCCGAGGCGAAGTAGCCCACCCCCGCACGACCGAAGGGCGCACCCGACACGGGTGCGCCCTTCGTCGTCAGCGCTGGTGCCGCGCCACGCGCCTCACTTCGCGTCCCGCAGGATCAGGTATTCGGCGCCGATGCGTTGGACGGCCTGTTGCTGTTGCCCCGCCGCGACCTCGACCACGAATCGGCCCGCCGTCGCGATGCACCAGTTGGTCGTGATCGAGCTGCCCGGGTACATCGGCAGCACCATGCACACCACGCCCGGGATGTTCTTCGCGGCGATGGGAGTGTTGGTCGAGTAGAAGCCCCGGACGTCGTCGACGAAGGACCTCTGCATCCGGACCGCCGCCGCCGCGTCCTTCGCGCGGTAGACGGTGCTGTTGCCGACACCGACCGCGTCGACCCCGGCGTCGTCGAAGGACTTCTTGGCACTGGTGACGTCGAGTTGGTTCTGCAGAGCCACCGCGATCGGCAGTGTTCCCGTGCGCGTGGGGTCCTCGGTGCTCGGCGGGAGGGTGTACTTCGCGACACCGGAGTCGTCGACGGGGAGCGTCGTGAGCCTGTCGACGGGGGTGGGTGTGAAGCCGTCGAGCCCCTTGGTCTGGGCGTCGAAGTACTTCCGGATCTGCTCCGGCGAGAAGGAGCCGTAGCTGAAGATCACGTACTGCTTGTACGCGAGGAACGCGACGTTCGGTGTGCCGGTCTTGAACGCCTGCGAGTACCCGATCGCCGTGTCGTAGCCGGGGATCGCGATCGCCTTCTTCTCCGGGGTGTCCGCGGTCGCATCGGGCTCGCGCCCCCGCAGGCCGACGGTGACGGCGGCCGCCGCCCGAGCCGGCGACGGCATGCGGAGCACCCCGACCGTGCTACCGCGGGAGATCGTGGTCGAGGAGCTGCGGACACCGGGCTGCTGATCGCTCGCCCCGATGAAGAAGCCGACCTCGTGATCGCGGAAGGCGTCGGCACCGAGCTGTCCGATCATGAACTTCACGCTGCGCTGCCCGCTGTTGAGCCGCCCGGTCTCGACCTGGCTGTTGTAGCGGATCGTGGGGTCGATCGTGAACAGGAGCGGCGCGGTCGCCGCCATCCGGCGGCCCTCGAGCACGAGCCCCAGTGCGGTATCGGCCGTCCCGACGTCACGGGGCTCGATGCGGTTGGAGCCGTAGTCCGGCTTCGGGACCGCCGCAGGGTCCACGACGGCGGTGCCGGGCACCGTCGTCGAGCAGGCTGTGAGGAGAGCCGCCGAGGCGACCACGAGGGCCGCCCGCGCCGTCACTTCGCCCCCTGCAGTACGAGATAGGAGGCGCCGACGGCCTGCCTGGTCTTCTCCAGCTGGGTGCCGGAGACCTCGACGAGATACCGCCCCACCGGGGCGACGCAGTAGCTCCGGGAGTCCTTGGATCCCTTGTACGGCGGATAGGTCAGGCACTGACCGCCCGGCACGCCCTTGACCGTGGAACCCGTGTTGCCCACGTAGAAGCCCTTGATCTCCGCGACGAACGCGTCCGCGAGCAGCCGGGCGCCCGCCGCGTCCTTGGCGCGGTAGACGGTGTTGCCGGCTCGGGCGACGAGATCGACGCCGGCGTCCGCGAAGTTCTTCACCGACCCGGTGATGTCCGACTGGTTGACCACCGCGGCCCGCGCGGGCAGCACGACGTCACGGTTGCCCTCGCCCGCCAGCGTGTACTTCAACAGGTCGTCCCGATCCTTGGTGAGGGTGCTGAACCTGTCGACGGGAGTGGGCGTGAAGCCGCCCAGCGCCTTGATCTGCAGGTCGAAGAACTTCTTCACCGCGTCGGCGGTCAGGGTGGTGTAGGCGAACAGCACGTACCGGTCGCTCGCGAGCACCGCGACGGTCGACACCGTCTTGGTCGCCGGCCAGGTCATCCGGTAGGCCTTCGCGGTCGCGTAGCCGGGGATCGCGACCTGCTCCTTCGCCGGCTCCGACGTGCTGAACTGTGGCTTCTCGGCCGCCAGGATCGCCGGGTCGGCCACCGCCGCCGCAGCAGCTGCGGCGTCCTTCATCCGGGCGAAGCCCATGAGCAGCGATGTGCCCGGGGTGTCGAAGGTCGACACCCCGGGTTTGGTCGACTGCGCCGATGAGTAGGCACCGACCTCCATGCCCTTGAGCGCACTGCCCACTCCCTCACCGAACGACAGTCCGAGACTGGGTTTTCCGACCGAGATCGACCCGTTGTACCGCTGCGAGGCGTCGACATCGGGCGCCATGGGGATGATCTCCGCCATGCGGTAGCCCTCGGCCGCGCGGGCCTGCGTGTCCGTGAGTGCCCCGACGGTGCGTGGGGTCGTCGGGAACGAGCCGACGTCCGGTTTCGGCATCGCCGACGGGTCTGCGACCGGGGTACCCGCGATCGTGGACGAGCAGGATGCGAGGAGAAGCGCCGTACCGGCGACGGCCAGTGCCGCGCGGACTCTCACTTCACGCCCTGCAGGATCAGGTACGACGCGCCGATGGCCTGGTTCGCGCGTGTCTGCTGCGTATCGGAGACCTCCGCCAGGTAGCGCCCGACCGGCGCCACACAGTACGTACGGGTGTCCTTGGACCCGGAGTACGAGGGATAGGTCAGGCAGCGCCCGCCCGGCACCCCCTGCGGTTTCGACTCGGTCGACCCGGCGTAGAAGGTCCGCGTCTCGGTGATGAACCGATCCGCGAGCAGCGCTGCCCCGGCCGCGTCCCGCGCCCGATACACATTGTTACCCGCCTGAGCGACGTAGTCGACGCCGGCGTCGGCGAAATCCTTGACGGCAGCGGTGATGTCGTTCTGCATGGCCGTCATCGTCCGCGCGTTCAGCGTGGCCTGGTAGATGGTCGGGGTCGATTCGGCGAGGGTGTACCTGAGTAGATCGTCGTGGTCGCGCGTCAACGTGGAGAACTTGTCCACCGGCGTCGGCGTGAAGTCCTTCAACGCCGGGATCTGCAGGTCGAAGAACTTCTTGACCCAGTCCAGCGGGCCCGTCGTCCAGCCGGCGAGGACGTACCGGCCGCTCGCGACCAGTCCGACGGTGCTGGTCGAGTACGTGGTCGTCTTCGTGTACGCCTTCGCGTCCGCGTATCCCGGGACGGTCACGGGCACCTTCGGCGTCGGCGTGGAGCCCGCGAACCCCTTGTCGTCGGCGAAGACGGCCGGATTGCCGACCGCCGCGCGCGCCGCTGCCTCGTCCTTGAACCGGAACACGCCCGTGATCAGGTCCTTACCGGAATCGGTCGACGTCGAACCGGGTGCCTTGTCGCCCGCCGACGTGTACGCCCCCACTTCCAGGCCCTCGAGCGCCGTGGCGACCCCGTCCCCGATGGCGGACCCGATCGAACTCGAGATCCGACCGATGCCCGGCCTCCCCGCGTACCGGACCGAGCCGTCGATCTGGGTGGCGAGCGGGATGATCTCCATCATCCGGAAGCCCTCCGCGGCGGCCTGCACCTTCTCCGTCATCGGATCGACGGTCCGCGGAGCCGTCGCGTACGAGCCCGTGTCCGGCCTCGGCATCCCCGACGGATCGGCCTCGGGTGTGCCCGCCACCGTTGTGGAACAGCCGGCGAGCAGCAGCGCCGCCCCCAGCGCGGCGATCGACATTCGCACCATGGATTCCTCCTCCAGAGTCATCTCAGTGAACCACGGGACGCTTGTCCGCTCCCTGCGCCGCGCTATCGTGAACCGATGACCGACAGCAGCCTGCGGCGCACCGTCGAATCCTTGATGGATCGGGCCAGGTCGGACCTGGCCGAGCTGGTCGCGCATCCGTCGGTGCACGACTCCCCCGAGTTCGGTGCCGAGCCCAATGCAGCGTCCGCGGCGTGGGTCGCGACGGCCTTCGCCGAGGCCGGCATCGGGAACGTCGAGCGGATCACGACCTCCGACGGGTCCATCGCGGTCGTCGGGCATGCGCCCGCACCCGAGGGCGCGCCGACGGTGCTGCTCTACAGCCATCACGACGTCCAGCCGCCCGGGCCGCGCGAGGCCTGGGAGTCCGACCCGTTCACGCTGACCACCCGTCCGGGCCCCGACGGCACCGACCGCTGGTACGGCCGCGGCGCCGCGGACTGCAAGGGCAACCTCGTGGCGCACCTGACGGCGCTGCGCGCGGTCCGCGGGGAGGACGGGACCTTCCCGGTCGGCGTGCGCATCGTCATCGAGGGTTCCGAGGAGGGCGGCGGCGCGGGTCTGGAGGACCTCGTGGCGCAGCGTCCCGAGATCGCGCAGGCCGACCTCATCGTCATCGGCGACACCGGCAACGTCGCGGTCGGCCGGCCGACGCTGACCACCTCGCTGCGCGGCGCCGTGAACGTCCGCGTCGAGGTCAGCACCGGCACCTCGGACCTGCACTCCGGCGCCTTCGGCGGCGCCGCCCCCGACGCCCTCGCCGCCCTCATCGCCCTCCTCGCGACCCTGCGGGACGGCTTCGGCAACACCACGATCGACGGGCTCGACAGCTCGGCCCGCTGGGCCGGGGAGCCCTACGATCCGGCGCAGTTCGCCGCCGACGCCGCGATCTACGACGATGCCGCGATCCTCGGCTCCGGCACCATCGCCGACCAGCTGTGGGCGCGTCCCGCGCTCACCGTCATCGGCCTGGACGCCCCCGCGACCGCGACGGCCGCCGCGGCGATCCAGCCCCGCGCCGCCGCCCTGCTCAACCTGCGCGTGCCCCCGGGCACCGACCCGCACGCGGCCACCGAGCTGCTCGTCGCGCACCTGCACAACAACGCACCGTGGGGCGCGCACGTCGACGCGCACATCGAGGCCGTCGGCGAGCCCTTCGCCGCGGAGACCACCGGCCCCGCCTACGCCGTCCTCCGCGACGCCCTCGTCGAGGCGTACGACGGTGCCGAGGTCGCCTTCAGCGGCCAGGGCGGGTCCATCCCGCTGTGCACGCAGCTACGGAAAGCCGCACCGCAGGCCGAGATCGCGCTGCTCGGCGTCGAGGAGCCGCAGTGCCGCATTCACGCGCCCAACGAGTCCGTCGACCCGAACGAGTTGCGCCGCACCGCGCTCGCCGAGGCCCTGCTGCTCACCCGGCTCGCGCCGGCACCGCCGGAGGCCCCGGCACCGGCGAACGCGCCGAGCGCATGAGGTCGGTCGACGAGCACCGGGCCGCGGTCGCCGCGCTCATCCCGGCGCCGCGGACCGTCGACCTGCCACCCGGGCTCCGTCCCGACCTGGTCCTGGCGCGCGATGTCCTCGCGCCGATCTCCCTGCCGCCCTTCACCAACTCGGCGATGGACGGCTACGCGGTCCGCGCCGCCGACGCCCCGGCGGGCGCGGTGCTGCCCGTCGCCTTCGACATCCCCGCCGGCCGCACCGACGTGCCCGCGCTCCCGCCCGGGTCGGCGTGCCGCATCATGACGGGCGCTCCCCTGCCCGACGGTGCCGACGCCATCGTCCCCGTCGAGCAGACCGACGGCGGCACCCGGGCCGTGCGGATCGACGTCGCGCCCGAGCCCGGGCGGTTCTTCCGTGCCGCGGGCAGCGACATCGAGGCCGGGGAAGTGGCGCTGCGGGCCGGGGAGCGGGTGAGCGCGCCCGCCGTCGGCCTCGCGGCGGCGCTGGGACTCACCGCCCTGCCGGTACTCGAGCCGCTGCGCGTCGCCGTGCTGTCCACCGGGTCGGAGCTGGTCCGGCCGGGGACGCCGCTGCTCCCGGGGCAGATCTACGAGTCGAACGCCGAGATGCTGGCGGCCGCGCTGATCGAGTCGGGCGGGGTCACGGTCGAGGTGCTGCACTTCGTCGAGGACTCGGTGGACCCGCTCCTGGCGCGGCTCGCCGAGCGCGTCACGGCGGGCGGGATCGACCTGGTCATCACCACCGGCGGCGTCAGCGCCGGGGCGTACGAGGTGGTCAAGGACGCCCTCGCGTCGCGCGGCGTCGGCTTCGTCAAGGTCGCGATGCAGCCGGGCATGCCCCAGGGCTGCGGCACGGTCGACCTGGGCGGCGCGCGTGTTCCCATCATCACGTTCCCCGGCAACCCCGTGAGCGCCCTGGTCTCCTTCGAGGTCTTCCTGCGCCCCGCACTCCGGGCCGCGATGGGCCTGCCGGACCGCCCCCGGCGGTCCGCGCGGCTCGCCGAGCCGGTGGACTCGATCCCCGGGAAACGGCAGTACCTGCGCGGACGCCTGACGAACGAGGACGACGGTTCCGATTCGGTCTCGGTTCTCGGCGGACCGGGTTCGCACTACTTACGATGGTTGTCACAGGCGGATTGTCTGCTGGATGTACCGCCCGAGGTCGAGCATCTGGCCGAGGGCGCGACGGTGGACGTGATCGTCCTGAACGGCACCTACTAGGAGGCACACATGATCACCCAGTACGCAGACGCCGTCCTGCTCGCATCGGGGAACTTCGCCCGTGTCGGTACCTTCGGTTGGATCATCATCGGCGGCCTCGCCGGCTGGATCGCCAGCAAGTTCATGGGCACCGACAAGCAGATGGGGATCTTCCTCAACATCGTCGTCGGATGCGTCGGCGGGTGGCTCGGCGGTTTCGTCGCGCGGACGGTCTTCCACGCGGATACCCAGAGCTTCGGCAAGGTCGCCACGTTCTTCGTGGCCCTCGCAGGTGCGGCGGTCCTCCTGTTCGTAGTGAAGCTGGTCACCGGACGCAAGTGATCGCACCGTCGGGTGCGATGATGTCACCCGACATGAGCACTGCATCGAAGGGACGTTAGGTGGCGCGCCGACCTCGCACGCCGGTCGACGGGCATCTGACCGAGCACTCCACCGGTATCGGTCACATCACCGAGCTGATCCGGCACACCGTCCCGCCGCTGCACCCCGCGGGCACCCCGTTCATCGCGGGCTCCCTCGGGGTCGCGGCGGTCGGGTACCGCACGGGCTGGATCCGCGTGCCCGCACTGGTCACGGCCGCCGCGTGCGCCGCCTTCTTCCGGCACCCGCCCCGCGTGACGCCCACGCAGGAGGGCGTGGCCGTCGCGCCCGCGGACGGCGAGGTCACCCTCGTCGACGAGCACGTTCCGCCCCGCGAGCTGGGCCTGGGCGACGCGCCACTGCCCCGGGTGTCCATCTTCCTGTCCGTCTTCGACGCGCACGTGCAGCGCGCCCCGCTGGCCGGCGTCGTGGACTCGGTCGTGCACACCGACGGCACGTTCCTCTCCGCCGACCTCCCCGAGGCCAGCGATGCCAACGAGCGCACGACGGTGCGCCTGGCCACCGAGTACGGCCCCATCGGCGTCGTGCAGATCGCGGGCCTCGTCGCCCGCCGCATCCGCACCGACTGCGCGCCCGGCGACACTCTCGAGCTGGGCGAGACCTACGGCATCATCCGGTTCGGCTCACGGGTGGACACCTACTTCCCCGCCGGTACCGAGCTCGCCGTCTACAGCGGCCAGCGCGCCGTGGCGGCCGAGACCGTGATCGCGCACCTCCCGGTCGCGCAGCCGTGAGTCCGGCCCGCCAGGAGCAGCCGCGCCCCGTCGGGATCATGATCCTGCCGTCGGTGCTGACGGTCGCCGCGCTGTGCGCCGGCCTGACCGGCGTGCGGTTCGCGGCGGCCGGCAAGGTCGACCTCGCGATCATGCTGGTCGTCGTCGCGGCGATCCTCGACGGCCTCGACGGCCGAGTCGCCCGCCTGCTGGGCGCCTCCACCAAGATCGGCGCCGAGCTCGACTCGCTGGCCGACGCGATCAACTTCGGCGTGACGCCCGCGCTGATCCTGTACTTCGTGGTCTTCCCGGGTTCGCCCGCCGGCTGGATCGTCGCGCTGCTGTTCGTGGTCGCGATGGTGCTGCGGTTGGCCCGCTTCAACACCCTCGCCGCCGACCCGACGGCACCCGCGTACACCAGGGACTTCTTCGTCGGCGTGCCCGCGCCCGCCGGCGCGCTGCTGGTCCTGGCGCCGCTCGCCGCGCAGCAGGAGTGGGGCACGGGCTGGTGGGTGAGCACGCCCACCGTCGCCGTCTGGACGCTGTTCGTGGCCGCGCTGACCGTGTCGCGGATCCCCACCTCCAGCTTCAAGACCATGACCGTGCAACCGGCGAAGGCCGCCGGCGTGCTCGTGCTGGTCGCAGGCCTGGTCGCGCTGATGCTCACCTACCCGTACGTCGCGCTGCTCGTGGTGATCGCGATCTACCTCCTGCACATCCCCTTCGCGTGGCGCTCGAAGCGCTGGGTGGCCTCGCACCCGTCGGCGTGGGACAGCAAGCCCGCGGAACGCCGCGCGATCCGGCGCGAGCAGCGGCGGCCGCTGCGGCCCCGTCGTCGCGCCGCGACCGCGGGCCGGGGAGGCCGACGGTCCGCCGCCCGCCTCGGCCTGCGCCGCCCCACCCGCGAGGACTGACGGCCCACCGCCGCGACGTGCCCGACCATTAAGCTGGCGAAGGTGCCGAACCTGTCGCTCACCGTCCGTCTGCAGACCTCGGCCCTCGAGGCGCGGCGGGGCATCGTCCGGATCCACCCCGAGGCCCTCGCAGCGCTCGGCCTGCGCGAATGGGACGGGATCGAGCTCATCGGCGCGCGCCGCACCGCGGCGGTCGTGGCGGCGGCACCGTCGGGCAGCGCGCCCGGGGTCGCGCTCCTGGACGAACTGACGATCACCAACTGCGGCCTCCGCGAGGACGGAGAAGTCGTGATCTCGCCCGCCGTCGTCCACGGCGCGAAGCGGGTGCTGCTGCGCGGCAGCGCCCTCACGCGCAACGCCCTCGACGGTGCCGCCCTCCGGCAGGCCCTCCTCGGCAAGGTGATGATGCCCGGCGACAGCGTGTCGCTGCTCCCGCGCGACCTCGGGCCCGGCACGTCGAACGCGGAGGCCACCCAGCAGCTGTCGCGACTGGTCGGGATCACGTGGACGAACGAACTGCTCACGGTCGTGACCGTGGACCCCGGGCCCGGGCCGGTGTCGGTGCAGCCGAACTCCGCGGTGCTGTGGGCGGACGAGCAGCCGCCCGCGGCACCGTCGGAGATCGTGACGCTCGCGGCGGAGGTTCCCGAGGCCGAGGCGCCCGCGGTGCGCCCCGTCGCGGACCTCGTCGGCGCGGACACCGCGGTCAAGCGCCTCACCGAGTGGCTGTCGCTGGCGCTCGACGAGCCGGAGCTGCTCGAGAAGCTCGGCGCGCCCGCGCGGCTCGGGGTGCTCGTCACCGGGCCCACCGGCGGCGGCAAGGCCACCGTGGCGCGGGCCGTCGTGGCGCCGCGCCCGCTCGTCGAGGTCGACGGTGCCCTCACCGGCGCGCTGGAACCGCAGGCGCGGCTGGAGCGGGTGCGCGACGCCGTCGCGCGGGTCCGGGCCGCGGTGAACGGCGCGGGCGCGGCGCTGCTGGTCCGCGACGTCGAGGCGCTGCTGCCGGCCGCCCGCGAACCCGTGTCGACAATGATCCTCGACGAGCTGCGCCGGGCCGTCGCGACGCCCCGCGTCGCGCTGATCGCGACCACCTCCGCGCCGGCCGAGGTCGACTCGCGGCTGCGCGAGCCCGACCTCGCGGACCGGACGGTCACCGTCGACCTGCCGGACGCGAGGCAACGGGAGAAGCTGCTCGAGCTGCTCCTCCGGGAGGCTCCCACCGACCACGTCGACCTGTACGAGGTCGCGCTGCGGGCGCCCGGGTTCGTGGCCGCCGATCTCGCGGCACTGTGCCGCGAGGCCGCGCTGCGGGCGGCCGCCCGAGTCCTCGACGGCGGAGCGACCGATCGCTCCGTGTCGATCACCCAGCCGGACCTGCTGGGTGCGCTCACGGTGATCCGGCCGGTGTCGCGATCGGCGACCGAGGAGGTGTCGGTCGGCTCGATCACCCTCGACGAGGTGGGCGACATGGCCTCGACGAAGCAGGCCCTCACGGAGACGGTGCTGTGGCCCCTGCGCCACCCGGACACCTTCGCGCGCCTCGGCGTCGAGCCGCCGCGCGGCGTGCTGCTCTACGGTCCGCCCGGCTGCGGCAAGACCTTCGTGGTCCGCGCTCTCGCAGCGTCGGGTCAGCTGTCGGTGCACGCGGTCAAGGGCGCCGAGCTCATGAACAAGTGGGTCGGCGAATCGGAGAAGGCCGTCCGCGACCTGTTCGCCCGTGCCCGGGGCAGCGCACCGTCGTTGATCTTCCTGGACGAGGTCGACGCGCTGGCCCCGCGGCGCGGGCAGTCCTCGGACTCCGGGGTCGGGGACAAAGTGGTCGCGGCGCTGCTCACCGAGCTCGACGGTGCCGAGCCCCTCCGCGACGTGGTGGTGCTCGGCGCGACGAACCGGCCGGACCTGATCGATCCGGCGCTGCTGCGTCCCGGCCGGCTGGAGCGACTGATCTTCGTGCCGCCGCCGGACGCCGAGGCCCGCGCGGAGATCCTGCGGACGGGCTCGCGGGCGATCCCGCTGGCCGACGACGTGGACCTGCCGGCGCTGGCCGAGCGGCTCGACGGCTACTCGGCCGCGGACTGCACCGCGCTGCTGCGCGAGGCCGCGCTCACCGCGATGCGCCGGGATCTGGACACGGCCACCGTCACCGCCGCGGACGTCGAGGCGGCACGGCAGGCCGTGCGGCCGTCGCTGGACCCGGCCCAGGTCGCGGACCTGCAGGCGTACGCGGACCGTCGGACCTCGTAGCCACGCCGGACGCCGGAGACGCCGCCCCCGGCCGACCCGACCGGGGCTATCCCTTGCTCACGAGGTAGAAGACGGCGTTGGGAATCGCGCCCGCCGAGGCCGCGTTCACGGTCACGATGTAGCCCTTGCCGGAGAACTGCGCCGACCGACTGTCGGGAGACCCGGCACCGTCGCCGAGCGCGGTGTACCCGGCGGCGACGAGCTTCTTCTTCGCCTCGTCGTACCCCTCGGGCTTGGCCTGGACGGTCACGTTGAAGACGGTCACGCCGCCCTGCGAGCGCTCGCCCGCGTCGATGAGGTTCCCGTCGACCAGCGGCACATCGCCCTTGGGGAAGGTGGCCGGGAGGGTCACCGTGGCAGTGGGCGCGTCCTTGGTATCACCGTTGCACGCGGTGGCGCCCAGGAGCAGACCGGCGGCCGCCAGGAGGGACGCGACGGCCGGCCCGACGCGCCGACGCGCGGGCCCGAACGAAGTGGTCGGACGATCCGTCATCTGGTCCATGCAGCTCCCGACATCCCTCACCGGTAGAATCAGCAATGAACTTCCGCCCCGATCACCAAGGACGGAGTGCCCCTTGCTCGTCATCCTCATCTGTTTGTCATTGGCGACCTTAGCCGCCCCGATCGCAGTCGGACGGTTCGGCGCGCGCGCCTTCCTCGGACTCGCGGTGGTCCCGGCCGCGGCTCTGGTGTGGGTCATCGCCGTCTGGCCCGTCGCCGGCGAACCCGCGCGAACCGAGTCCCTGCAGTGGGTCCCCGCCCTGCACATGAACGTCGATCTGCGGCTCACCGAGCTCGGCGCGATCATGTCGGTCCTGGTCCTCGGGATCGGTGCGGTCATCCTCGTCTACTGCGCGGGCTACTTCACCGGCGTGTCGAGCACCCGCAAGCTGCCCACCTTCGCGGCCGAACTGGTCGCCTTCATGGCCGTCATGTTCGGCCTGGTCGTCAGCGACAACATGCTGGCGATGTACGTCTTCTGGGAGCTCACCTCGGTGCTCAGCTTCCTGCTCGTCGGGTACTACGCCGAGCGCGCCACCAGCCGCCGCGCGGCCACCCAGGCGCTGCTGGTCACCACGCTCGGCGGCCTCGCGATGCTGGTCGGCATCGTCGAGCTCGGCGAGCACTACGGCAGCTACCTCTTCTCCGAGGTGATCGCCCGCGCGGTCGCGGACCCGTCGAGCATCTCCCTCGGCGTCGAGGTGGGCGTCGTGCTCATCCTGATCGGCGCGATCAGCAAGTCCGCGATCGTCCCGTTCCACTTCTGGCTCCCCGGCGCCATGGCGGCGCCGACGCCGGTCTCGGGCTATCTGCACGCCGCCGCGATGGTCAAGGCGGGCATCTACCTCGTCGCGCTGCTGGCTCCCGCCTTCGCCCACCTGAACGCCTGGCGGGTGATCGTGCTGGGCCTGGGCGTTCTCACGATGATCCTGGCGGGCTGGCGCGCGCTGCGCGAGTTCGACCTCAAACTCATCCTCGCCTTCGGCACCGTCAGCCAGCTCGGCATGCTCATGGTGCTGGTCGGCGGGGGTGAGCGGAACCTCATGCTCGCCGGCATGACGATGCTCACCGCGCACGCGCTGTTCAAGGCGACGCTGTTCATGGTCGTGGGCATCATCGACCACGCGACCGGCACGCGCGACATCCGGCGGCTCGCCCGCCTCGGCGACCGCCAGAAGGTGCTCGCGGTGATCGCGGCGCTGGCCGCCGCGTCGATGGCCGGTATCCCGCCGCTGTACGGCTTCGTCGGCAAGGAGGCCGCGCTCGAGACGATGCTGCACAGTTCCCTCCCCGAGCCGCTCCCGATCGTGCTGCTCGTCGGGATGTGCGTCGGCTCGGCGCTGACGATGGCCTACAGCATCCGCTTCCTGTGGGGCGCGTTCGGCAGCAAAGGGCACGCAGCACCCACCCGCGCCGTCGCCGAGATGCATGCCATCGGCCCGCTGTTCCTCGCCGGCCCGGCGCTGCTCGCCGCGCTCTCGCTCATCGACGGGATCGCCTCCCGGCAGCTGGACCAGGTGCTGTCCGGCTATCCCGACGATGCCTTCGCTCCCGCGTCGGAGCCCTACCACCTGGCACTCTGGCACGGTTTCACGCTGCCGCTCCTGCTGACGGCGCTCATCATCGGGGCGGGCGTCGTCATCGCCCAGCCGCACAGCCCGTTCGCCCGGCTGCGCCGCCGGAACAGCGTGCTGCTCGGCAACGCGGACCGGCTCTACGACGGAGCACTGCGCACCGCGGACTGGTTGTCGCTGCGCATGACGCAGAGCACGCAGCGCGGATCCCTGCCGCTCACCCAGGGCACGATCCTGCTCACGCTGGTGCTGCTCCCGGTCATCGTCCTCGCCGTCGGCAGCCGCGCGCGGCCCGACCTGCACCTGCACGCCTCGCCGCTCTTCCTCGCGATCTCGCTGCTGATGTGCATCGCATCGCTCACCGCGGTCCTCCTGCGCAACCGGTTGGCGACGGTGCTCGTCGTCAGCGTGACCGGCTACGGCACGGGTGTGGTGTTCGCGATCTACGGGGCGCCCGACCTGGCGCTGACCCAGTTCCTGGTCGAGACGCTCACCCTGGTCGTCTTCGTGCTCGTCCTCCGTAAGCTGCCCGCGGAAGCCCCGATCACCGGCAGCCGGCCCTCCCGCGTCGTGCGGGCGCTGCTCGGCGTCGCGGTCGCGGCGATGGTCATCGTCGTCGGCGTCGCGGCGCGCGCGGCCCGCACGGCAGCACCCGTCGCGGACCGTCTTCCCGAGCAGGCGTACAGGTTCGGCTACGGCCACAACACCGTCAACGTGATCCTCGTGGACATCCGCGCGTGGGACACCTTCGGTGAGATCTCGGTCCTGCTCGTGGCCGCCACGGGCGTGGCCTCGCTGGTGTTCCGCAATCGACGGTTCGGCGCGGCGCCCCGGGTCAGTGCCGAGCGCGCCGCGGCGGAGATCGCCTCCCCCGGCACCACCTGGCTGATCGGCAGCGCCCTGCGCGACCCGCGGCATCGGTCGCTGGTCCTGGAGATCACCGCCCGGCTCGTGTTCCCGACGATCATGGTCGTGTCGGTGTACTTCTTCTTCGCCGGGCACAACGCGCCCGGCGGCGGCTTCGCGGGCGGACTCACCGCCGGCCTCGCGCTCGTCCTGCGCTACCTCGCGGGTGGGCGGTACGAGATCGGCGAGGCGCTGCCGCTGGACGCGGGCCGCATCCTGGGCACCGGCCTGCTGCTGGCCGCGGCCGGCACCGTCGTCTCGCTGCTGTTCGGTGCGCCGGCGATGTCGTCGGTGGCGTTCGAGTTCACGGCGCCCGTGTTCGGCCACGTCAAGGTGGTCACGGCGCTGATCTTCGACGCCGGCGTGTACCTGATCGTCGTCGGGCTCGTCCTCGACGTCCTGCGCAGCCTCGGCGCCCGGCTCGACCTGGAGGGATCCCCCGCGGACATGACCTCGCCCATCCCGGTCCAGTCCGCCGCGGGAGGTGAGCTCCGATGATGATCGACATCGGGCTGTTCGCCGCGGTCGCCGTCATGATCGCCACCGGCGTGTACCTGCTGCTCGACCGCAGTCTGACCCGGATGCTCATGGGCATCATCCTGTTCGGCAACGCGGTGAACCTGTTGGTGCTCGCGCTGGCGTCGCCGCCCGGCAACCCGCCGATCGTCGGGTACTTCTCCGAGGGGCGCACCTCGGAGGCGGACCCGCTGGCCCAGGCGCTGATCCTCACCGCGATCGTCATCACCATGGGCCTGTCGGCGTTCATCCTGGCGCTGGCCTACCGCTCCTTCACCATCAACACCGACGACGAGGTCGACGACGATCCCGAGGACGCGAAGGTCCTCGAGCGCGACGGCGACATCGCCTCCGAGGAGCCGGACTACGACGCCTCGGACGACCCGATCACGGGTGCGCCGTCGGCCCTGGGCGACGCCTTCGGGCCCGACGGTGAGCCGTTGACCGGCGAGGACCTGCAGCGGGCCCGGCTCGACGCCGTCGACACCGGCGCCCTGCCGCTTCCGCGGGAGCCGCGCGAAGGGGAACTGCCGCCCGGCGACGGAGAGGGGGACGCGCGATGATGACCGAATCGACCATGCACACCCTGATCCCGCTGCCGACGGTGCTGCCGATCATGGCCGCCGCGATCACCATGGTGATGGGCCGGCATCCGCGCCTGCAGCGGGCGATCTCGCTGCTCTCGCTGGTCGTGATCGTCGCGGTCGCGGCGGCGATGCTCTACTACACCGACCGCCACGGCACCGTCGCGTTGCACATCGGCGGCTGGGGCGACCGGGACGGCGGGGGCGGCCCACTCGGCATCACCCTGGTAGCCGACCAGCTGGCCGCACTCATGGTGCTGGTCTCGGCGGTCGTGCTGCTGGGCGTTCTCGTGTACTCGGTCGGCCAGGGTATCCGCGACGGTGACGAGCACCAGCCCGTGTCGATCTTCTACCCGACCTACCTGATCCTCGCGGCGGGCGTGTGCAACGCCTTCCTCGCGGGCGATCTGTTCAACCTGTTCGTCTCCTTCGAGATGCTGCTCGCCGCGAGCTTCGTGCTGCTCACCGTCGGTGGCAGCGCCGACCGGGTGCGCGCCGGTGTGTCCTACGTGATGGTCTCGATGGTGTCGTCGCTGATCTTCCTGCTGGGTATCGCCTACGCGTACTTCGCGACGGGCACGTTGAATCTCGCGGACATGGCGATCACGCTGCAGGACCTACCGTCCGGTACGCGGACCACGCTCTTCGCGGTGCTGCTCGTGGCGTTCGGGATCAAGGCGGCGGTGTTCCCGCTGTCCACGTGGTTGCCGGACTCCTATCCGACGGCGCCCGCCCCGGTCACGGCCGTCTTCGCGGGCCTGCTCACGAAGGTCGGCGTGTACGCGATCATCCGCGCGCGCACGCTGCTCTTCCCCGGCGGCTCGCTGGACAACGTACTCATGGTCGCGGGCCTGCTCACGATGATCGTCGGCATCCTCGGCGCCATTGCGCAGACCGATATCAAGCGCCTGCTCTCGTTCACGCTGGTCAGCCACATCGGCTACATGATCTTCGGCATCGCCCTCTCGACGCCGCTCGGCCTGAGCGCCACGATCTACTACGTGGTGCACCACATCCTCGTGCAGACCACGCTGTTCCTGGTCGTGGGGCTGATCGAGCGGCAGGCGGGCGCGGCGTCGCTGCGCCGCCTCGGCGGGCTCGCCGCGGCGAGCCCGGTGCTGGCGATCCTGTTCTTCATCCCGGCGCTGAACCTGGGCGGCATCCCGCCGTTCTCGGGCTTCATCGGCAAGGTCGGGCTGATCGAAGCGGGTGTGATGAAGGGTTCGGTACTGGCGTGGGTGCTGGTCGCCGGCAGCGTCATCACCTCGCTGCTCACGCTGTACGCGGTGGCGCGGGTGTGGACCAAGGCCTTCTGGCGGGCCCGTGCCGACGCCCCCGAGGGGCGACTCGCGGGCGCCCGCCCGGAGGCGCTGCTCGACGACGCCGACGTGATCGAGTTCGCCGACCGGGAGGACCCGGGCCGGATGCCGATCAGCATGGTCGCGCCGACGGCCGGCCTGTTGGCCGTCGGCCTGTTCATCGCCCTGTGGGCCGGCCCGATGTTCGGCATCACCGACCGCGCCGCGGACCAGCTCATCGGCAGGTCCGACTACGTCGAGGCCGTGCTCGGCCCCGAGGCCCTCGCGAAACTCGAGGTGCCCGCCGGTGACGCCGGCTGGCACGCGTACGAACCGCTCACCGTCGGGCAGCCCGACGGTGCGCCGACCCCCGGACCGCAGGGAGGCGCGCATGGCTAAGCGACTCGTGACCCGGATCCTGCCCGACCTGCGGGACCGCCGGGCCGTCATGGTCAAGGTGGGCCAGCTGGTGTGGCTGGACGCCGTGTGGGTGATGCTGTGGGGCCGCGTGACCTGGGGGAACATCGCGGGTGGCCTGATCATCGGGCTCGCGATCCTGCTCCTGCTGCCGCTGCCACCGGTACCCGTCGAGGGGCGGGTCCACGTGGGCTCGCTGCTCAAGCTGGCGGTGGTCTACGTGGTGGAGATGTTCAAGTCGTCGGTGCAGGTCGCCTGGCTGGCGATCCGCCCGGGCGCGCCGCCGATGAGCGCGGTGTTGCGCGCGAAGGTGTCGGTCAAGTCCGACCTGGTGCTGACGCTGCTGGTCGACATGATGAACCTGATCCCCGGCACGATGGTGCTCGACATCGACGCGAAGCGCCGGCTGCTCTACGTGCACGTCGTGGATGTGAGCAGCGAGAAGGCGGTGCGGCAGTTCTACCTGAGCACCGCGCGGCTCGAGCGCCTGTTCATCAGCGCCTTCGAGCGCGACAGCGAGTGGCACGCCAGCCCGCTGCACGGCATCGACGACGACGAGTACCACCACGTCGACGGCGCGGCCCGGCGCGTCGCGACCCGGCCGGACCGGATCGGCGCCGCCCGGCGGATGGCCGCCCCGGAGATCGCCCACCGTCGCACCGAAGAGGCCCCACCGACCGAGGAGCAACCATGACCGTCGTGTACACCGTGACCGGCGTGATCCTCGTGGTGGCGGCCTTCCTCACCGCCTACCGCCTGCTGGTGGGCCCGAACACGCTCGACCGGGTGGTCGCCGTCGACGCGCTCGTCGCGATCGCGATGGGTGGCCTCGCGGTGTGGGCGGCGTTCAGCCGCAACTCGTCGGTGATCCCGGGGATCGTCGCGCTGTCGTTGATCGGCTTCGTCGGGTCCACATCCGTGGCGCGCTTCCGCGTGCCCGACGATGCCGGGCTCGCCCCGAAGCCCGACGAGACGCCGGACATCGCGCTCCGCCCGGGCGGTGAGTCCCGATGATCGTCGACGTGGTCTCCGCCGTCCTGTTCCTCACCGGTGCGGTATTCGCGCTCACCGCCGCGATCGGGATCATCCGGTTCCCGGACACCTTGACCCGCATGCACGCCGCGACGAAGCCGCAGACCATGGGGCTGCTACTGCTGTTGCTCGGCGCGATCGTCCGGATGGCGGATTCGGTCGACGTGTGGATGTTGGTACTGGCCGGCCTGTTCGCGATGTTGACCGCGCCCGTGGTCGCGCACCGCGTGGGCCGCGTCGCCTATCAGGAGCAGCGCCTGCGGGACAGCACCATCGCCCGCGACGACATGGAGTCCGGCGCCCGGGACTGACGCGGCCCCGTTCCCGACGTCCGGCTCACGTCGGGCCGGGCCGTCCCGACCACGACATCCGCGACCAGGGAAGAACGATGTCCGACGGGTCGTCGACGAGGCGCGGCCACACCGGTTCCGCTTCCGCGGGAAGAGGTTCGGTCAGCGCGCGCAGGTAGCGGTGACCGGTGTCCGGGAGCACCTGCACGGTGGCGTCGACGGGGTCGTCGTGGTCGTCGTGGTCCTGCTCGTACCCGGCGACGACGTGCCCCGCCCCGGACGAGAGACCCGCGAACAGCGCGTGGTCGGCGAGCAGTCGGTGCGCGCCGCCCCGCGCGAGGTCGAAGGACACCCAGTGGATGACGTCGTAGAGGCGGTGCCGGACGTTCTCGAACCGGATCGACGAACCGATGCCCGCTATGAGCATCGCGGGGTCCGCGACGTGTTCGGCGCCGAAGGTCATGCTGCCGAAGGGCTGCACCCCGACGAGCCGCACCCGCAGACCCGCCTCCTCGAAGCCGAGCCGCAACGCGCCGCTCGAGACGCCCGATCCCACCGGCGCGACCAGGCGCAGCGACCGCACGCCGGTGGCGGACAGCTCCGCAGCGGCGTTGCGCGCGATGTCGCGGTAGCCCAGGTAGTGCACCGGATCGTGATACTGCCGCATCCAGTGCAGCGACGGGTCCTCCGCGAGCAATTCGGCGATCCGGCGGACGCGGCGGTCCTGATCCAGCTTGAGCGACTCCGACGGCGGCATCTGCTCCAGATGGACGCCGAGGGCCAGCAGCTGGACTCGCAGCCCCTCGTCGATGGTGGTGGATCCCACGATGCGGCACCGCACGCCGGCCTCGTGGCAGGCGAGCGCCAACCCGTAGGCGTAGATGCCCGACGAGGAGTCGATGACGGTGCCGCCGGGACGGACCCGACCCGCGTCCAGGGCCGCCTGCAACGCCGCGCGGGCCGAGGCGACCTTCATCGACTCGAACCGCAGGAGGTACCGCGCGTCCTCGGCGCGGATCAGGGCGGGACGGCTCAGGGCCTCCGCGATGTGACCGTAGGTCTTCATACCGCCCCGCCGATCGGCAGCGGCTCGACATCCACCCGGAATCCGTCCGCGCGCACGCAGTCCGCCGCGCGCCGCACCCGGTCCGGGGACAGCGTGTGCGCGAAGAGGAGGCCGGCGACATTGCCCGAGTGGGCGACCTGGACGCCGAGTGCGCCCGCGCGCTCGCCCGCCGCGATCAGCCGGTCGAGATCGGGCTTGTAGTGCCGGCTCTGGTTGAGCCGCGCGCTCCGGGTGGCGACGGCGGCGACCCCCGGAGCGTCCCCGTCGGCGACCGCGCGGCGCAGCAGGGCGCGCAGTTCCTCGTACTCCCCCACGTGCCCCGTGCCCGCCGGGGCGAGCGCGAGGGTGTCGACGGGGCCGCCCAGCATGCAGCGCACGAGGAACATCCGCGGAAGTTCCGGGCCGAGTTCCTCGATGACGTGGCCGTGCCTGTGCGCGAACAGGATCGGCCGGTCGGACCACAGCGGGTCGGACGCCCCCTCGGCGCCGATCGCCAGACGCGCGACGGTGTCCGCGTCGAGTTCGACGCCGCAGCAATCCGCGACCGCGCGGACGGCGGCGAGGACGTCGGCGGTGGAGGACCCGAGACCGAGGCCGACCGGCGCCGTCCTGGTCACGCGCAGCTCGCCGCCGGTGAACCCGGGTGCGCCCTCGGCGCGCAGGTGGGCGAGCGTCGCCTCAGCCGCGCGCCGCGCCTTCGTCAGATCCCGTGCGTCACCGTCGGTCCGGATCCGCACGCCGGCGCCGGCATCGGGGGTGAACAGCGCGACGGATCCGACGGTGCCGATCGGCACCGTCACCAGGCCCGGGCACTCGTCGAGCACGGGACAGCGGAACCGTCCCTGCAGGAGTTCGCCGTGGTGGCCGGTGCTCCGGCCCGTGCCCCGGCCCCGGGCCGCCGGGCGTCGCCCCGTCATGCGGCCGGCTCCTCGGCGCACAGGCGGCGCGAGGCCCGGAGGACGAAGGCCGCCGCGAGGGCCGTCGCACCACCGAGCACGAGCCCCACGCCGGTCCATCCGCCTGCCGCGAGCGCCACCCCGCCGAGGGTCGCGCCGGCGAAGACGCCGACGCTCTGGGCCGCGCCGTTGAGCGAGAGGACGGTGCCGCGCACCGGCCCGGCCCCGCGCACGAGCGTCGTCGTCACCGCGGCGGCGATGACGGCGTGCGCGGCCGAGACGACCGCCACCATCGGCCACGCCACCGCGATGTGCGGGACGGTGTAGAGCGCGACCATCGCGATCGAGGCGATCGCGATCGCGACCCCCGCGCTGCGGAACAGCCGTTCCGTGCTGTGGTCCTGCATCACCCGGCCGCCGAGGAAATTCCCGAGGAAGAAGGCGAGGCCCGATGTGGCCCAGACCAGGGAGAACCAGCCCGTCCCGATACCGAACCGCTCGCCGAAGGCCGCGGCGATGTAGGCGAGCGAGCCCATGAAGGCGAGCGTGCGCAGCAGGGAGATCGCCAGGACGTCCATCGCGCCGGGGATCGACCGGACGGTGCGAAAGGCGTCCAGATAGCTCAGTCGGGTGTCCCCGCCGCTCGGGTCGCTGCGGCGCGCGACCAGGACCGCCACGAGGAGCAGCACGACGGCGGTCGCCGCCATGTCGGCGCGCCATCCCCACAGGACCGCCGGCACCGCCAGCGCGGGCGCCGCGAGGACCGCCGTGAGGGTCATGGTCGACGAGACCAGGGTCGCGGCCCGCGCGGACGCCGCGGGTGCATCGAACCGGTCGGCGGCCATCGCCGAGAGCGCGGGGTTGAGGACCGCGGTCCCCGCGCCGATCAGCAGGCAGAAGGCGATCCACGCGGCCGTGGTCCCCTGCACCGACAGGCCGCAGCCCGCGGCGAGGACGACCAGGGCCAGCGCGGCCACCGCCGACCGCGAGAGCCGGTCGAGCAGCGGCGCGGCGGCGATCCCGACCAGCAGCGCCGCTAGGCCGCCGAGGCCGCGGAGGCTGCCGATCACGTCGACGCTCGCGCGCGCGTCGGCGGCGATGGCGACGAGGAAGTTCGCCATGACGGTGAACGGCACCAGACCGAGTGCGGCGGCGACGAGCAAGGGCCACACCGCGCGGACGAGGACCCGGTCGGGCAGCGGCCGTTCCAGTGGTGCACTCATGCGTGCCCCCGGTACAGGTACATCGGCGAGGCGTCGGCCGAGAACTGCGAGAACGGGAAGTGCTCGGCCGAGAGGGCCGTGAGGCCGGCGCCGAGGAAGGCGCGGGCCACCGCGGCGCCGCTCTGCGCGTACACGGCCAGCGGCACGCCCCGCTCCCGGCACGTCGCCAGGATCTCGTCGAAGCTGCCGCTGCCGAGCGTCATGCCCGTCGCGAGCACGACGTCCGCCTGCGCGACGACATCGCGATGATCATCGGCGACGGGGTCGCCCCAGTGGGTGCGCTGCAGGTTCCGGTCCGCGAGTACGGGTTCGCCGCCGCGCTGGCGGATGGCGGCCACCAGGGGATTGACCACGCCGATCAGACCGACCCGCGCGCCGGGAGTGAAGGTGAGCAGCTCCGCCACCGCCGCGTCCCGCGCGACCGCGCGAACGTCGGGGGTACCGGTGGGCAGGATCCGACGCTCGGCGCGCGAATCCTCGCGGTGCGGGGCCGTAGCGCCGAGCGCGGCGTCGGCCGCGGCGATCCGCAGCGGCCGCGCGGCGTGCTCGAGCAGTGCCGCGAGCGGCTCGCCGGACAGGTCCGCGACGTCGGGATCCACTTCCCCTTCCTCGAAGGCGCACGCGCCGAAGGAATCCCCGACGCGGACGAGGACGTAGCGGTTGCGGTAGCGCTGGTCGCTTCCCGCGAGCCGGGTGCCGTGCGTGAGGAAGAAGACACTGCGGGCCACCTCGTCCTCGGCGACCTCACGAGCGAGATCCAGCACGTCCGCGACGGCTTCGGGTGCGGAGCCGGGTGCGCTCATCGGGCCGTCCCGCTCTGCTCCAGGTACTCCGCCAGGGCCTGGGCGGCGTCGAGGTTCCGCGGCCCCGCGACCAGCTCCGCGTAGTCCACGACGCGGATGCGGTTCTCCCGCACGGCGGGCGAGTCCTTGATCGGCGACGACTGTCGCAGGTAGTCGATCTTCTGCTGCGCCGGCTGCTTGTCGTAGTCGACGATGACGATCACCTCGGGCTGCGTCTGCACGATGGACTCCCAGCCGACCGTGGTCCACCGCCCGTCCACGTCATGGGTCACGGAGCGGCCGCCGGCCAGCGAGACGACCCGGTCGGCCGCGGCGCGGCGCCCGGCGGTGTACGGTTCGGCCGTCCCCGAGTCGTAGACGAAGACCGAGGGCTTCACCGTCTTCCGGTCGGCGCGCTCCTGCAAGGTGTGCTCCCGCGTCCGGAGGCCGTCGACCAGCTTCGTCGCCCGGTCCGGGACGCGGAAGATCGCGCCCAGGTTGGTGAGGTCGGTGTAGGTGTCCGCCATCGGATTCGCCGCGCGCACGGCCGGCTTGTCGCCGTAGTTGTAGCAGGTCTCCTCCTGCATGTAGCTGTCGATCCGCAGCTTCCCCAACGATTCCGGCGTCACTCCGCGGGCCGGGCTGAATCCGGCCTGCCAGCCCGCGAACACCCAGTCGGCCTTGGCTGCGACGAGCGGCTCCTGGGTGAGCACGCCGTCGCTGAGGATCGGCACCTTGGCGTACTCGTCGCGGTACGGCGACGTCGCGATCACGCCGTGCACGGTCTTCGGCAAAACGATGCCCCGGATGCGGTCGGTGAGCCCCAGCGCGAACATCTTCTCGATCGCCGAGACGTCGTAGGGAACGGCCGCGGTCGGCGACCGGTACTGCTGGTGCACACCGCAGTTGGTGACGTCGATGACGTCCGTGGCGGTATCCGCAGGACGCGCGCCGCAGGCGGTGCCGCAGAGCACGGCGCCCGCCGCAGCGACGGCGGCGAGCAGGGAACGGGGGTACATCTTCTCGATCCTCTCGATCGGTCGGTTCTACAGGTCGAAGCGAATGCGCGGCGAGCCGCTGTCGGCCGTCGCGACGGTGGGGCGAACGCCGTAGACGCCCGCGATGCGGTCGGGCGTCAGGACCTGCGCCGGGCTTCCGGCGGCGACGACCCGCCCGGCGTCCAACAACACCAGGCGATCACAGCTCTGCGCGGCGAGGTCGATGTCGTGGATGGCGGTGACGGTGGTCTTCGTGGTGGCCCGCAGCAGGCGCAGCAGATCCAGCTGGTGCCGTACGTCGAGGTGGTTGAGGGGCTCGTCGAGCAGGAGCACCGGGTTTCCTGTGCGAGGGCACGGGCGATGAGGATCCGCTGCCGTTCCCCGCCCGAGAGCCCGAGCACGCTGCGCCGACGGAGGTGCGCTGCGCCGACCGCATCGAGCGCAGCCGTACACGCGCGCACCGCCCGGTCGCTCCCGGCGTCGCCGTGGGCGAACCGGGCCAGCATCACGGTCTCCCCCGCCGTGAAGCCCAGGTGGCCGGACTCGCTCTGCGTGACGGCGGCGACCCGTCGGGCACCGTCGCGCCGCCGGAGGGTTCCGAGGTCGTCGCCGCCGACGCGCACGGACCCGGAGGTGGGCGCGATCGCGCGGTAGAGGCACCGCAGCAGCGTCGACTTCCCACTGCCGTTCGGACCGATCAGGCCGATGTGTGCCCCCGCGTCGATGTCGAGGGTCACGCGGTCGAGGATGCGGCGACCGGCCAGCTCGACGGTGACCGAGTCCAGTTCCACCCTCACGCCGCACCGCCCAGCAGCCCGCCGCGCCGCCGGAGCAGCACGATGAAGACGGGCACCCCGACCAGGGCCGTGACGATCCCGAGCGGCAGCTCACGGGGCGCCACCACCAGGCGACTCAGGAGATCGACCCAGACGAGCAGCAGCGCACCCACGAGCGGTGCCAGCAGCAGCACGCGACGGTGCGCCGGGCCGACGATCATGCGGACGGCGTGCGGGACCACGAGCCCGACGAAGCCGACGGTGCCCGCGACGGCGACGAGGACCGAGGTCATGACCACGATGACCAGGAACAGCATCCGTCGGGCGCGGTGCGGGTCGAGGCCGAGCGCCGCCGCGGCCTCGTCTCCCTGGGACAGCACGTCCAGCACGCCCGCGAGGCGCGCCGTGAGCGCACCGCAGACGGCCACCGTCACCGCGACCAGGGGCAGCACCGACCACTGCGCACCGCCCAATCCGCCGAGCAGCCAGAACATCACCGACCGAGCCGCGTCGCCGACCGGGTCGAAGAAGACGATCGCGCCCGCGAGGCCCTGGAAGGCGAAGGCGAGCACGACGCCCGTGAGCACCAGCCGGACCGGACTGAGCGCACCGTCTGAGGCCCGGCTCAGCTGGTACACCAGCACGGAGGCGAGGACCGCGGTGACGAACGCGGCACCCGCGGTACCGGCCACGCCGAACCCGGCCGCAACACCCGTGGTGAGCACGAAGCTCGCCCCCACGGAGGCGCCGCTGGAGATGCCGAGGATGAACGGATCGGCGAGCGGATTGCGGACGAGTGCCTGACAGGCGACGCCGGCGAGAGGGAGCCCGCCTCCCACGAGGGCGGCGAGGAGCACGCGGGGGACACGGAGGTCCCACAGGATCGAGTAGGTCGAATAGTCCTCGCGGGCTACCGTTCCGCCGCTCAGCGCGGCCCAGAGGAGCCGGCGCACGTCGTCGAGCGGCACCGTCGCAGCGCCCTGGGACACCGCGATCGCCATCGACACGACCAGCGCCGCGGCGAGAACACCGGCCAGCAGCGAGGTCCGGGTACCGGCACGCCGGCCGGGCACGGTGGTGAGCACGCGGCCAGATTAACGATAATAATTTTCGTTAACAAAGCGGCATGCGTCTATGTGTCCGGCAGACGCGAGCGACTACGGCAGGATCAGCTCGCTCGTCACGGACCGGACCACGTCCCGGTAGGCGTCCGTGCTGCAGACGCCGCCGGCGACGGCGCGCTGGCGCTGGTACGACGCGCCGCGCCGTGGGATCTCGGCGACCGCGGCCAGTTCGCGCGAGCAGCCGAGCCGCCGGGCGACCGGGGCGAGCTGCTCGAGCAATTCGTCCAGGTCCTCGGTGACGAGCCGCTCGTTGTTGTCCGCGTCCAGGATGATGATGGCGTCGAGGCCGTACCGGGCCGCGCGCCACTTGTTCTCCTGCACGTGCCACGGCGGCAGCGTGGGCAGGCTCTCCCCCGCGTCGAGGCGGGCGTCGAGCCACACCACGAGACAGTGGATCAGCGCGACGATCGCCTCGAGCTCGGCGAACGACGACATGCCGTCGCAGATCCGCACCTCGATGGTACCGAGGTGACACGCGGGGCGGATGTCCCAGCGGATCTCGTTGAGGTGGTCGATGATCCCGGTGGTCTTCTGGTCGTGCACGAAGCGCTCGAACTCGCTCCACCGCTCGAACTGGAAGGGCAGGCCCGCGGTGGGCAGCTGCTGGAACATCATGGCGCGGGTGCTGGCGTAGCCGGTGTCGTGGCCGCCCCACATCGGGGAGCTGGCCGACAGCGCCAGCAGGTGCGGGTAGTGGTTGAGCAGCGCCGAGATGATCGGCAGCACCTTGTCGCGATGATTCACCCCGACGTGCACGTGCACGCCCCAGATGAGCATCTGCCGCCCCCACCACTGGGTGCGCGCGATCAGCTCGTCGTAGCGGGGATTCTCGGTGAGCTGCTGTGCGTTCCACTGCGCGAACGGATGCGTGCCGGCACCGAAGAGATCGACGCCCATCGGGTCGGCGGTCTCCCGGACGGCCGCGATCACGCGGGACAGGTCGGCCATCGCCTCCGCGGTGTTCGCACAGACGCCCGTCACCACCTCGACGGTGTTGCGCAGCATCTCCGAGTGCACCTGGTGCGCGATGTCCGGACGGGACGCGCGGACACCGTCGAACAGCTCCCCGGCCCTGCTGACCAGGTCCGCGGTCTCCCGGTCGACGAGGGCGAACTCCCACTCGACGCCGATCGTCGGCCGCGGCGACGCCTCGAAGGCGACGGTCTCGATGGCTAACCGACCTTGATCACGCCGCAGGCGACCCGGCCGCCCGCGTCACCGGTGTTCAGGGTCTGCTCGTCCGGAACGGGCTGGCCCGGAACGATGTTCGTGTAGCGCGCCGACGGGACGTTGCCGAAGTTGTCGGGGCCCGCGTGGATCATGAGCGCGTTGCCGTCGGCGTTCTTCTTGATGTCCGCGAGGGTGAAGGCACCGGTGCTGGTCACCGTCTGGCCGGTGCCGTTGGCGTTGACGTAGATCGACACCAGGTCACCCGTCATGGGGTGGCCGGTGGCGCCGGCCTTCTGCCAGTGGCCGCCGGCGGAACCGAAGTTGGTGGCGGAGCCGGGCGCGCCGTTCTTGGCGACCGAGTTCGGCTCGCACTTGCCCACCTCGTGGATGTGCATCCCGTGGAAGCCTGCGGTCAGGCCGGTGACCCGCACGTCGATCACCACGACGCCGTCCTTCTCGGTGAAGGTCGCCTTGCCGGCGCTGCTGCCGTCGGGCTTGACGAGCGAGGCCTCCGCCGAGCCCGCCGACGGGCCGTTCTCGCCGGTCGCGTCCGCACCGTGGCCGCCCTCGTTGCTGGTGACCAGGCCCTGGGTCGGGACGGCCGCGCCACTCACGACCGCCGGCGCGGTGGGGCCGGTGCCCTTCTCGGCGGGCTTCTCGTTGGTACTGCACCCGACCAGGGCGAGGGCCGCCACCGGGAGGATCGCAAGCGGGGCGAGGAACTGACGCTTCGTCATCGATGACTCCTTATGGAACGGCTTCCTGGGCGGTGCCGCCCTGGGCTGGGTTGCCCGAATCATATCGGGGTCGGTGGCCGCCGCTGCGGACAGGACCCCGTGTCGCCCCTCGGCCGACCTACTTCTTCACCACGGCGACCGCGAGGACACCGGCGCACGCCTCGAGGGCCGCCGGGCGCGCCGCGGTCGTCGAGCCGGGCAGGGCGGACGCGACGGTCTTGGCGTCCGCTTCGCCGCCCTCGCTGAAGTAGACGGTGGTGGCGCGCGGGGCCGCCGGGCGGTTGGGCCAGACCTCGGTCTCGGGCTGGACGGTGACGCCCGCCTTCGTGAGCCTGTCCGTTGCGTCGGCGAGCGGTGCGCGGGCGACGGCGAGCAGGCACACCGTCGGCTTGGCGGCCGGGGCGGCGGTCGTCTCGGCGGCCGCGGCCTTGAGCTTGGCCTCCTGCGCGTTCAGGGCGGCCTGCGGGTCGTCGTTGCGGGTCACGAGACCGTGCACCCCGATCGCCGCGAGGATGATCGCGGCCGAGATCAGGATCATGATGATCGTCCGGATCGGCACGGCGCGGGTGTTCTGAGTGCTCACGACACCCGACTGTATCGGATCACGTGATCTCGAAGCCCAGCTTGCGCGCGGCGCGGGCCTTCTGCCGGCTCGCGCGGACGCGGCGCAGACGCTTGACGAGCATGGGGTCGGCGGCGAGCGCCTCCGGCGTATCGACCAGGGTGTTGAGCACCTGGTAGTACCGCGTGGCGGACAGGCCGAAGAGCTCCTTGATCGCGTCCTCCTTGGCACCGGCGTACTTCCACCACTGCCGCTCGAAGGCGAGAATGTCGTGCTCACGCCTGGTCAGGCCGTCGTCGCCCCGCTCGTGCACCGCGTGCGCGTCAGTATTGGCCAGGTCGTGCGCGGCCGCACCGGCGCCCTCCATGCGTTCCCCTCGCATTCGGAATAACACTGCTGTAGTTCGGTTCAATCTAACCACGGGCGCGTTCGCGGTCGTGGGGCTACGGGGGCGTGTCGCGCAGCTCGCCGCGCCGCCGAAGCCTCGCCACGCCCGGGTGCGCCGGTGCGGTCCGAACCGCCCCCGACTACCGTGCAGACATGCCTGTTCTCCCCATCGTCATCGTCGGCGACCCCGTGCTGCACACCCCCACGACGCCCGTCGAGCTGGACGCGGACGGCAAGCCGTCGGCCGAGATCGTGGCGCTCCTCGACGACATGTACGCGACGATGGACGTCGCCAACGGGGTGGGCCTGGCCGGCAACCAGGTGGGGCGCGGCCTGCGCCTGTTCGTCTACGACTGCCCCGACGAGGAGGCCGGCGAGCGCCGCCGCGGCGAGGTCATCAACCCCGTCCTCACCACGTCGGAGATCCCGGAGACCATGCCCGACCCCGACGACGACTGGGAGGGCTGTCTTTCGGTCCCCGGCGAATCCTTCCCGACCGGCCGCGCCGACTGGGCGAAGGTCGTCGGCACCGACCGCGACGGACAGGAGGTCGAGATCGAAGGCACCGGCTTCTTCGCGCGGATGCTGCAGCACGAGACCGGCCACCTCGACGGCTTCCTCTACACCGACGTCCTCACGGGTCGGTACGCGCGCCAGGCCAAGAAGGCGATCAAGAAGAACGGCTGGACCGAGCCCGGGCTCACGTGGATGCCCGGCACCGTCGAGGACCCGTTCGGCCACTGAACGACATGACTCCCCCGCCTCCGAGGCCCGGCGATCGGGTCGTCGTCCGGCGGCTGCTGCCGTCCGGGCAGGCCTCGGACGTCATCGGGACCCTCGTCTCCGACGGTGAGCCGCTCGTCGTCGAACGCGGCGGGGACCGGATCACGGTGTCCCGGTCCGACATCGTCGCCTACAAGACCGTGCCACCGAAGCCCGTGCGGGCGAGCGAGATCCGCTCGCTCGATCTGGCTCGAGCACGGTCCTGGTGGTCGGTGGAGCGGGAGTGGATCGACGGCTGGCTGTGCCGGGCCGCCCCCGGCATCGCCGGCAACCGCGCCACCTGCGCCGCGCCGCTGCACCCCGACGCGTCGCTGGAGCACCTCGACGGCGTCCGTGCCTGGTACGCGGCCCGCGGCCTCCCCGTGCACCTGACGCTCTCCGACCGGCTGCTGCGCGGCACGCGCGAGCTGTCCCCCGTCACGACGCCGACCGACGTCCTCGTCGCGCCCAGCGGCGGCCCGGAGCCCGAGGGCACCGTCGAACTCGCGGACGTCCCGAGCGCGGCCTGGCTGGCGCTCACCGGCACCAACGCGGCACTGGTGACCTCCGTCGACGGGCGGGCGCGGTTCGCCTCCGTTCCGGGGCCCGACGGTGCGCCGATCGCCGCGGGACGGCTCGCCCTCACCGCCGACGCCGCCGGGACCGTGTGGGGCAGGCTCGGCTCGATGGCCGTCGCACCCGAGCACCGCCGACGGGGCCTGGCGTCCCGCCTGGTGCGCGCGCTGCGCGCGGAGGCGGGCAGGGCGGGCGCCGACAAGGTGTTCCTCGAGGTCACGCACGCGAATGCGGGCGCGCAGGCGCTGTACCGGGGCCTCGGTTTCGCACCTCACCACAGCTACCGCTACTGGACCGCGCCGTGAACACCCCGTGCGCTGCAGGCGAACTAGGTCCGCGCCGCGTTCACCACGTCCTGGTACTGCGGGAACCGGGTGATGAACGACCGCACGTACGTGCACACGGGGATCGCGTGCCGGTTGCGCGAGCGCAGGTCGTCGAGGACGCCGGACACGAGCGCACGCGCGAAGCCCTGCTTGCCGAACTTCTCCATCACGACCGTGTGCAACAGGATCACATCACCGTGGTCGGTGACCTCGTACCCCTCGACGCCGATCAACTCGTCACCCGACCACAGCTCGTACCGGTCGCGGACGGGATTGTCGAACAACCGCAACGACTCCGACAGCTCCATCGTGGGCGGCGGAACCTCGACCATGTCTGCCATGAACACCTCCGTGACGTGATGCGTATCACTTCACCGTACGCCGCAGCACCGACAAGTCGGTGCTGCCGACACGACCGTGTCCCGATCGATGCGCGTTTCGTGATCTCGAATCACCGAACGTCATTACTGTCGCCGCACTCGTCGGGGGCGAACGCCCGTGGCCGTGCGCATTGCCTGACGGGGCGGGATTCGTGCGTTACTCTCGGTGACGCACACCATCGGGAGCTCGCCGCAGCGAGCTGAGAGGGCGCCTGGCGCGGGCGTCGACCGTACGAACCTGTCCGGGTAATGCCGGCGTAGGGAAGAGGAGTCCCGTATGCCTGTTTCGTCGTTCACACCTGTCTCCACCGTCACCGTCGGGCCGATCGAGGGTTCCGCCAAGCAGTACCGCACCCTCCCGGGCGCCCCGGACGGCGGAGCTGAGCTGCACGTCCCGTTCCGGCGCATCGCGCTCACCAACGGCGATCACCACGACGTGTACGACACCTCCGGTCCGTACACGCAGTACACCGCTGAGGATCAGCTGCACGACCTGGCCGAGGGTCTGCCGAAGACTCGCGAGGGCTGGTCCAGGCCCGCCCCGGTCGACGGTGCGAGTACCCAACTCGCCTGGGCGCGTGCGGGAATCATCACCGATGAGATCCGCTTCGTGGCCGCCCGTGAGGGCTTCGATCCGGAGACGGTGCGCGCAGAGGTCGCCGCCGGCCGCGCGGTGATCCCGGCCAACCGCAAGCACCCCGAGCTCGAGCCCGCCATCATCGGCAAGGCCTTCGCGGTGAAGATCAATGCGAACATCGGCAACTCCGCGGTGACCAGCTCCATCGCCGAGGAGGTCGAGAAGATGGTCTGGGCCACCCGCTGGGGCGGCGACACCATCATGGATCTGTCCACCGGCAAGGACATCCACGAGACCCGCGAGTGGATCATGCGCAATGCGCCGGTCCCGGTCGGCACGGTCCCGATCTATCAGGCGCTGGAGAAGGTCAAGGGCGACCCGACCAAGCTCACCTGGGAAATCTTCCGGGAGACCGTGATCGAGCAGTGCGAGCAGGGCGTCGACTACATGACCGTGCACGCCGGCGTGCTGCTGCGCTACGTGCCGCTCGCCGCGAACCGGGTCACCGGCATCGTCAGCCGCGGCGGCTCGATCATGGCCGCCTGGTGCCTCGCGCATCACGAGGAATCCTTCCTGTACACCAACTTCCGCGAGCTCTGCGAGATCCTGCGCGAGTACGACGTGACCTTCTCCCTCGGCGACGGCCTGCGTCCCGGGTCCATCGCCGACGCGAACGACGAGGCGCAGTTCGCAGAGCTCCGCACCCTGGGCGAGCTGACGAAGATCGCGAAGTCCTATGGCGTGCAGGTGATGATCGAGGGCCCCGGCCACGTTCCGATGCACAAGATCGTCGAGAACGTGCGACTCGAAGAGGAGTTGTGCGAGGAGGCTCCGTTCTACACGCTCGGCCCGCTCGCCACCGACATCGCGCCGGCCTACGACCACATCACCTCGGCGATCGGCGCGGCGATCATCGCGCAGGCGGGCACGGCGATGCTCTGCTACGTGACACCGAAGGAGCACCTGGGCCTGCCCAACCGGGACGACGTGAAGACCGGCGTGATCACCTACAAGATCGCGGCGCACGCCGCCGATCTCGCGAAGGGGCACCCGGGCGCGCAGTCCCGCGACGATGAACTCTCCAAGGCGCGCTTCGAGTTCCGCTGGGTGGACCAGTTCAACCTGTCGCTGGACCCGGACACGGCGCGCGAGTTCCACGACGAGACGCTGCCCGCGGAGCCGGCGAAGACCGCGCACTTCTGCTCGATGTGCGGCCCGAAGTTCTGCTCGATGCGGATCAGCGCCGACGTGCGCGCGTACGCGCAGGAGCACAACCTGGTGACGCAGGAGGACATCGACGCCAAGCTCGCCGCCGACATGGCGGCGAAGTCGCAGGAGTTCGCCGACGCCGGTGGCCGCGTGTACATCCCACTGGAGACCGCAGCCCGGTGACAGAGGTCCGCGGGGCGGCCGCCGGCGAGCCGACGGTCGTGACCGTCGGCGCACCGTCGCGCCTGCCGACCTCGCCGCGGGGCGCGGCGCCGCACCGGGTCCTGACCATCGCGGGGTCGGATTCCGGTGGCGGCGCGGGCATTCAGGCCGACATGCGGACGTTCGCGGCCCTCGGGTTGCACGCGTGCGTGGCGATCACCGCGGTCACGGTCCAGAACAGTGTAGGGGTGCAGGACTTCCGCGGGATCGATCCGGACATCGTCGGGGCCCAGATCCGTTCCGTCGCGGGCGACATCGGTGTCGAGGCCGCCAAGACCGGGATGCTCGCATCCACGATGATCATCGAGGCGGTCGCCGCGGCGGCGGACGCCGAGGGCATCGGCAACGGCCGTGCCACTCCCCTCGTGGTCGATCCGGTGGCGGCATCGATGCACGGCGACCCGTTGCTCGCCACCGAGGCGCTGGACGCCCTACGCTCCGAACTGATCCCGCGCGCCACCGTCGTGACCCCCAACCTCGACGAGGTGCGGCTGATCACCGGCGTCGAGGTCGTCGACGGCGACTCTCAGCGCCGGGCCGCCGACGCGCTGCTGGCGCTCGGCGCGCAGTGGGCCCTGGTCAAGGGCGGCCACCTGCGGGAGAGCCCGGACAGCCCCGATCTCCTCACCGACGGCGCGCAGTTCGTCGCGTTCACCGCGCCTCGAGTTCCCACCGGCCACGATCACGGGGCGGGCGACACCCTCGCCGCGGCGATCACGGCGGCGCTCGCGCACGGCCGGACGGTGCCCGCCGCCGTCGAGTTCGGCAAGGCCTGGGTCACCGAGGGCCTGCGCTGGGCGTACCCCCTCGGCGCCGGCCACGGCCCCGTCAACCCGCTCTGGGCGGTCGCCCTCCCCGATTGAACACTGTTACCAACGGAAAATCCGCAGGTCGCGATGGGTAGTAACAGTGTTTAATCGGATCAGACGCCGGCAGGACGGAAGGGCTCACGCACCAGGCGCATGCCCGCCTCTGCCGGCGTGCGGTCGGCCTTGCGGTGATTGCAGTCCGCGCAGCACGCGACGAGGTTCGACCACGTGTTGCCACCACCCCTCGACCGCGGGAAGACGTGGTCGATCGTGGCGGCCCGCGCGGCGCAGCCCGCGTACTGGCACTCGAAGCCGTCGCGCCGCAGGATCTCGGACCGGCTCGCGTGGTCGGCGGTGCGCCGGTAGGGAACCGCCGCGTACCGCACCAGCAGCAACGACCGCGGAACCTCGATCTCCGTGCTCGGGGACCGCAGCACCCGCGGGGGATCGTGCGGCTCCAGCGCGTGTGCGACCTCACGCAGCAGCATGCCCACGGCGTCCTGCCAGTGCACGACGTCGAGCAGACTGTAGTCGGCGTTGAACACCCGCACCGGCGGTGCGGAAGCAGTCGCGTTCATTCCGCACCTCCTCTTCTCGACCTGCAAGAGTAGGTGCGGCTCCACTCCGGCTCAACGGAATTATCACCAGCGCCGAACCGCTACTGCAGTGCGTTCACGCCCGGACGTCAGGGAATCGAGCGGCCTCGAGCTCATCGGCAAGGCGGTTGAGGTTCGCCCGGGCGTACTCGGGACGCACCCGAGAATGATGCACGGGCCGCGGTACACCTCGCGTGGCACCGGCGGCCCGAACGGTGCCCGGCGCTACCCTGAAGTCCATGCAGCACCTGCCCCTTCCCGGCACCGGCGAGACCCCGGTCCGGGTGATGACCATCGCCGGATCCGATTCGGGCGGGGCCGCCGGTCTCCAGTCGGACCTGCGTACCTTCGCGCTCGCGGGGGTGCACGGCACCTGCGCGGTCACCGCCGTCACCGTGCAGAACAGCCTAGGCGTCACCGGGTTCCATCCGATCCCGCCCGCCACGGTCGCCGGCCAGATCCGGGCCGTGGTCGAGGACGTCGGCGTCGGCGCGGTCAAGACGGGCATGCTCGCGACGGCGGAGATCATCGACGCCATCGCCGACACCGCGATCGAGCTAGGCATCGGCGGGCGCCTCCCCGGCAGCGCCGACAGCATCCCGTTCCTGGTCGACCCCGTCTGCGCGTCGCAGCACGGCGATCCGCTGCTCACCCCGGAGGCGTTGGACACACTCCTGCGCCGGCTGTTCCCGCTGGCCTGGATCGTCACGCCCAACCTCGACGAGGTGCGGCTCATCACCGGCATCGACGTCGTCGACGAGGCCTCGCAGCGCGACGCGGCCCGCGCCCTGCACGCACTGGGCCCGCGCTGGGCGCTCGTCAAGGGCGGGCACCTGCGGGCCGCCGTGACCAGCACGGACATCCTCTACGACGGTGCCGATTTCCTCGAGTTCGAGGCCCCGAGGCTCGACACGCGCCACGATCACGGCGCGGGCGACACCCTCGGGGCGGCAACCGTCTGCGCCCTCGCCCACGGACTCGACGTTCCCGCCGCGATCGCCTACGGCAAGGAGTGGGTCACCAGGTCGCTCGCCGCCGCCTACCCGGTCGGCGCGGGGCACGGCCCCGTCAACGCGTCGTGGCGGTTGCGGGCGACTTCCTGAGCCCCGAGAGCCGGTTCACCGCCGCCACCACCAGGGGCAGCGCCAGGACCACGATGATCAGTCGCAGGCTCTGGACCGTCGCGATCAGCGCCATGTTCGCCGCGGAACTGCCGGTGGCGCTGGCCACCACCGCGTTGATCCCGCCGGGCGTGGTCGCGAGGTAGGCGTCGGCCACGGAGGTCCCGGTCATGCGCGCGGCCCCGATCGCGAGAAGCGCCACGAGCCCGCACACCACGACGATGCCGCCGCCGATCGCGGGCAGCAGGTGCGCCAGCCGGCGGAGCAGCCTCCGGTCGACCAACAGCCCCACTTCGAGCCCCACCACGATGAGCAGCAGTTCCTTGAACGCGCCCTGCGGCGCGAACCCACGGGTGAGCTCCGCGCCGCCGATCACGGCGGCCAGCAGCATCGGCCCGATCAGCCCGCCGCCCGGCAGGTGGAGCCGGCGCCCCAGCCACATCCCGGCCAGCGCGAACACGATCGCCGTGGACAGGCCCGCCACCTGGTCGCCGCGCCCCACGATCTGCAGGTCGAGGGACCAGGCTTTCGCGGGCACCGTCGACCCGCCGGCGAGGCCCACCACCACGAAGGGCGCCGTGACGCTGACCAGCAGGACCCGGGAGTACTGCATGACCCCCACCACGTCCTTGCGCGCGCCGAGCTCGTCACACAGCGTGACCACCGCCGACGATCCGCCGGCCATGAGACCCAGTGTGGCCGTGCGCTGATCGAGATCCGCGACCCACCGGCTCAGCAGCCAGGCGGCCACGACGGACAGCACCACGGTGAGCACCGAGATCGCGAGGAAGGGGGCCAGTACCGGGCCCACCGCGCGCATCGCCTCGAGATTGAGGTAGCCGCCCAGCATCACCCCGATGAAGGCCTGCGTCCACCGGGAGACCTCCGCCGGCACCGCCACCTCCCGCCCGATCGCAAGCCGCAGCGCGGCGCCGAGCAGGAGCGCGCCGAGCAGCGCAGGCGCCGGGACGCCGATCCGTCCCATCGCCTCGGCGAGCAGCCAGGCGCCGGCCAGCACCGCGAGGTACCGCACGCCGCGCCGCCCGACGGTCCGCCGCACGCGCCCCGGTGCGGCGGCCGCCGGACCGGACGTCGGCGTGGTCGGCGGGGCTGCGTTCTCAACGGTCACCCCTTGTGTGTAGCACTGCGAACCACCCGGCGGCCAGGGCCGTCGGCGAACGTTCACGCGATGCTTACATCACCCCTGTGACCTGCGAGCCATGCCGTGTCGGCTGAGTCACGCATCACGCCGGGCGAGCAGCGCGACCGCCCCCGTCCACAGCGCCCCGACGACCACCAGCAGGTACAGGAAGGACACGGGCGCACCCCAGGGGAGACTCGTGAACAGCACCCCCTGCAGGTTCTGCAGGTTGGAGAACGGCAGGAACGCGGCGGCGTCGTGGGTCTGCGGAATCTGACCGATCACGTTGTCGACCACGAACAGGTAGCCCAGCAGCAGCGCGATCGCCCCGGCGCCGTTGCGCAGCGCGGCTCCGGTGGCGACGCCCAGAACCGTCGCGAATGCGACGGCGAGAGGGAACGTGAGTACCGTGGTGTCCCCCGCGCGGAACGCCGCGAACGGCGAGCCGTGCGCGATCAGTCCGTAGAGGACGGCCCCGACGAGCAGCGCGAGGAGATGCACGACGGCGCAGACCACGACGACGACCGAGGTCTTCGCGAGCAGCGCCGCCCACCGGTTCGGCACAGCGAGGAAGGTGGTCCGCAGGGTGTTGAACCGGATCTCCGTGGTCACCGACAGCACGCCGATGATCGCGGCGAAGACGATCGAGATGCCCGGCACTCCACCGAACCCGGTGAACGGCGCGAAGGCGATCACCCCCTCGTCCGATACCTCCTCGGAACGGAGGATCGACCGCATGACGAGAGCGACGATCAATGTGATGCCGATCGAGAGCACGATCGACCCGATGAGCAGCCACCTGGCGGCCCGGACCGTGGTGAGCTTGACGTACTCCGCACGTATGGCGCGCACGATCATCCGATGCCTCCCATTCCCCGGTACTCCACAGCCGCGCCGGTCAGCCGCATGAAGACCTGCTCGAGCGAACTGCTCTGCGGCGCGAGCTCGGCGAGCGGCAGCCCTTCTGCGGCGGCGATCTCGCCCACCACGTCGCTGGTCGCGCCGCGCACCGTCAGCACGGTCCGGCCGCCGCCACCCGGCGCGGGCTCGGCCGCCGCCTCGACGGCGAACCCGCGCGAGGTCAGCGCGGTCGCCAGCTCGCGATCGCGCGGGCTGCGCACGCGCACCGAGTGTTCCGAGTTCTGCGCAATGAAGTCGGCCATGGTCCCGTTCCACACGAGGTGCCCGCGACCGACGATGACCACGTCGTCCGCCGTGAGCGCCATCTCGGCCAGCAGATGACTGGAGACGAACACGGTCCGGCCCTGCGCTGCGAGGGACTTCATGAACGTGCGCACCCAGACGATGCCCTCGGGGTCGAGCCCGTTGACCGGCTCGTCGAACAGCAGTACGCCCGGATCCCCCAGCAGGGCACCGGCGATGCCCAGCCGCTGCGCCATGCCGAGCGAGAACCCGCCCGCCTTCTTGCGCGCGGCGTCGGTGAGCCCGACCGCCGCGAGGCACTCGTCGGCGCGGGCCGCGGGGATCCCGCTCGCGACGGCGAGCCACCGCAGGTGGTCGCGGGCGGAACGGTTGGGGTGCACCCATTTCGCGTCGAGCAGGGCACCCACCTGGGTGAGTGGACGCTCCAGCGTCCGGTACTGCCTGCCTCCGATCGTGGCGGCCCCGGCGGTCGGCCGGTCGAGCCCCAGGATGCACCGCATCGTCGTCGATTTGCCAGCGCCGTTCGGCCCGAGGAACCCGGTGACCCGGCCCGGCCGCACGGCGAACGACAGGTCGTTCACCGCCCGGACGGCACCGTAGGTCTTGGTCAAGCCCGCGACTTCGATCATGGATTCACGCTAACAATCATCCGGCGAAGCCGCCCGGACGCCGCGCGGCTTACACTCGGCACGATCGGACTCTGGGAGGAGCGCGATGGACGGGGACGCAGCGGGAGCACGGGCGGGGAGCACGTTCGGCCGGTACCGCCTGGTCCGGCTACTGGGCCGCGGCGGGATGGGCGAGGTCTACCTCGCGCACGACACCACGAAGGATCGTGATGTCGCGCTCAAACTGCTCCACGCGAGCGCCGCGCAGGATCCCGGCTTCCGCGAGCGCTTCACCCACGAGTCGCAGACCGCGGCACGGCTGTCCGATCCGCACGTCATCCCGATCCACGACTACGGCGAGATCGACGGCACCCTGTACCTCGACATGCGCCTGGTCGACGGCAGTAACCTCGCCGAGATCGTCGCGGCCGGCCCGCTCCCCGCGGACCGCGCCGTCGACCTCGTCACCCAGGTCGCCTCCGCACTGGATTCGGCCCACCTGCAGGGCCTCGTGCACCGCGATGTGAAGCCGGCCAACATCCAGGTCACCCCGTCGGGCTTCGCGTACCTCCTCGACTTCGGGCTGGTCGTGACCGGCGACGCCGACCGCCTCACCTCCGCCGGGCTGTTCGTCGGCTCGCAGGCCTACGCCGCGCCGGAGCGGTTCGACGGCGGCGGCGCCACCCCGGCCGGCGACGTCTACTCGCTCGCGTGCGTGCTCTACGAGCTCCTGGTCGGCCGGCCCCCGTTCGCCGCGAAGTCGATCTCGGAGATGATGCGGCACCACCTGCTCTCGCCGCCGCCCCGCCCGTCGGTCGACGCGTCCCGGCAGCTGCCCGCGGCCCTCGACGCCGTGGTCGCCAAGGGCATGGCCAAGCGCCCCGAGGACAGGTACGCGACCTGCGGTTCGCTCGCCCGGGCCGCGGTTTCCGCCCTGCAGGGCACGGCCCAGAGCTGGGGCACCACGACGACGGTACCGTCGGCTCCCCGCCCGGCACCCCCCTCGTCCGTTCCGCTGCCGACGCAGGTCTCGTACCCCCGCAGCGCGCCCGGGTCGAGCGGCGGGCCCCGCTACGTCACGCCGAGCTACGCGCCACCGGCGTCGTACCCGCCCGCGCCGGCCGCGCCGCCGCAGCGGAAGCGGTCCGTGGTGCCCGCACTCGCGATCGCCGCCGTGGTCCTGGTCGTCGCCCTCGTCGCGGCCGTGGCGGTGCTGCTCACCTCCGGCGGTCCGTCCTCCTCGCCGACCACGAGGGCTGCCCCCACCACGTCGTCCGTCGAGGCCACGACGAGCGCGGCACCGTCGACCAGCCCGACCGTGACCAAGGCGGTCCAGCCCGCCAACACCACGATCTGCACGCCCGGCACGGGCGAGGCCTTCACCTCGGTCGCTGCCGACAAGGGCAGCGGCGTCGCCGGAGAGCCCTACACCTCGTGCGAGTTCGCCGGCGCGATCGTCGCCGCATACCGCGCCCGGTTCACGGCGCCGCAGTCCGGGACCGTGGCGGCGGTCAGTCCCCGCGCGCCGGACCTCGGCGCCATCTCGATGTCGTGCACCGGCGAGTCGAACGTCGTGACCTGCCGGGGAGGGAACAATGCGATCGTCTACCTCTATTAGGGCCGCAGTGCTCCTCGTGCTCGCCCTGAGCGCGACGGCCTGCACGATCGGGGACGACGGTGCCGCCGCCCCGTCGTCCGCGGGGCCGACGGTGGCCACGGCCCCGACCACGGCCCCGTCCACGGCGGGTCCGGGACGACCGGCACCGTCGCAGCGCGCCGATCCGCTGCAGGCGGCCCTGACGCGCGCCGTCGGCGAGGTGCCCGGCGGGGCGAGCATCGCCGTCGCGGCCGGCGGCCGAGTGGTGACCGCGGGCGATTCCGCCGCGCTCCCGGCCTGGTCGACCTCCAAGGTGCCGCTGGTGATGGCCGCCCTCGAGCGGTCCGGGCGACAGCAGGCCACTGACCGGATGCGCGCCGCGATCACGCAGTCCGACAACGACGCCGCCGAGGCGATCTGGGATTCGCTCGGCACCCCGGCGCAGGCCGGTGCGGCGGTGCAGAACGTCCTCCACGCGGGCGGCGACGCGCGGACCACGGTGCAGACCCGCAAGGTTCGGCCCGAGTACTCCGCGTTCGGCCAAACGCTCTGGACCGACGACGCCGCAGCGCGATTCGCCGCCCGGATCCCCTGCTCCCCCGCGGGGCTCACGGCCCTCGGACTCATGCAACAGGTCGCCGGGAACCAGCAGTGGGGCCTCTACGGGTTGCGCGGCGCACAGTCGGTCGGCGTCAAGGGCGGGTGGGGCCCGGGCACCGACGGCGCGTACGTCGTGCGGCAGCTGGCCGTCGTGCAGACCGAGCGGGGCACGACCGGCGTCATGCTGTCGGTCCGCCCGGCCGACGGTGCTCTCGCCTCCGGGGAGGCCGCGCTCACCACGCTCGCGAACGCGGTCCGCACGCACCTCGGAGCGCTACCCGCGGCCGCCTGCTGACGGCCGCCCGCACGGCTGATCCGGCCGTGCTCCGCCGAGCAGGAGGTTCGTGACCACGCGTGCGCTCTCGGCGGGCGCGGCCACGTCGACCTCGCTGACCATCGCGGCGACGGCACCCAGCATGTAGCCGAGCCACGCCTCGGCGGCGACGGCGATGTCGACCGTGTCCTCGATCAGGCCGGCCTCGGCGCCGGCGGTGAGGATCGCGGCGTACCGATCGGCGCCCTCGCGGTAGAGCCGCAGGTAGTCGTCGAAGGCCTCGGCGTCGACGCCCGGCACCTCGAAGGTGAGGAAGCGGAACTCGTCCAGCCTGCCTGCGATGTCCTGCAGCGCACCGGTGTTGACCGCGAGGACCGCCTCGTACAGCGCGCGGGCCGTCAACGGCTCGTCGAAGGTCGCGGCCACGCCCTCGAGCCGTCCGAGGAGAAGGTTGCGATTCCGCTCGATGAGGACCGACAGCATGTGCCGCTTGCTGTCGAAGTAGTTGTAGAAGGTTCCGTGGCTGACACCCGCGCGCTCGGTGATCTCCTTGACCCCGACCTCGGCGTAGCCGTTCTCGACGAACTCCGCGATCGCCGCGTCCAACAGTTCGGCGGATCGTCCGCCCGCGTCCCCGTCGTGCGACCGTGCCTCATGGGAGTCCGCATCGGCGCCGGAGGGAAGCGGCTCGGACCGCAGGGCCGCGCGCGCACCGTCGGAGACGAGACCACGCGCCGACATCCGGACCGCCACGCGCACGTACGCCTGCCGACGTGCTGGATCGGCATCCCCGTTGAGCGCCATGACCAGTCCGGGCACGCCGAGCGCGGGAAGCAACCGGCCCAACTCGACGGTCTCCGTCTCCGGATCGTCGGTGCGGGTCACGATCCATCCGCGATCGCGCGCGTGCGCGAGCACCCGCCCCATCATCGCGTCGAAGGTCTGGTAGAGCCCGCGGATCCGGTAGCGCAGCTCCTCGTCGACGGTTCCCGCCTGCACCATCACGACCTTGAGGATGTCGGGCCGCGCGTCGACGAGATGGAACAGCCTGCGGCTCAGGGCCTCCACCATCGCCTCGGAGGCCGCGAGATCGCCCGTGGCGGTCGTCTCGATCACCTCGTCGGGTGAGATCGCCGTCATCAGTTCGTCCACGGAGCGATCGAAGACGAGGTCGAGGAGCTCACGCTTGCCGTCGACGTAGCGGTACAGGGTGCCCTGCCCCATGCCCGCTCGTTTCGCGATGTCGGCGACGGAGGCCTGCTCGTAGCCCAGTTCCGCGAACACCGCGAACGCCGCCTCGGTCAGCTCGTCCCGGCGCCGCTCCGCGAGGCCGGCCGAGGGCGGCCTGCCGCGGCGGGGCTTGGACCCGTCGCGCACTCCCGACTCCGGTTCCGACATGGTTGAAGACTCTAGCGTGACGGGTTCCCCCGGCGCGCACGCCACTCTGCGATCTCATCGCCCATGGCGGTCCTCGGACCCGTGATCTCGAGGACCTCGCACGCCACGTCGCGCCACGCCGCCGTCGCCCGTAGCTCGCCGAGCAGCGCGACCGTCGAGATGTCGGTGCGCCGGCCGAGGGCATGGGCCTCCTGCAGCATCTGGCCCTCGAACTTGTCGAAGAACCCGCCGGCCGGCAGGGTCGCGGTGATGACCGCGTCGCGCGCGGTCCGCGGCGTCACGGTGATCTCACCGTCGCGGATGTGCCAGCCGACCACCCTGTCGATGTACTCGGCGAGGTCCGCGGAGGTCATCAGGTCCGGGCGGCCGATGAATCCCGCCCGCACGGCGAGCTGGTGCACCCGTTCGTTCTCGCCGCGCAGCAGAGCCGTGAACAGCTCCCGCTCGAACTCGTGATCGGCGGGGCTCAGGTGCACGGTCATGCCGAAGTCGACGAACCCCGCCCTGCCGTCCGGGAGCACGATGACGTTGCCGGGGTGCGGATCCGCGCAGAACCGCCCCGTCCGGTACATCTCACCGCAGTAGAACCGGTAGATCGCCTCTCCCAGCCGGTTCCGGACCGCCTGGTCGTCGTCGAGAGCGTCCGCGAAGGGCTTGCCCTCCAGGAATTCGGTGACCAGGACTCTGTCGGTGCACAGCTCGTCCACGGGTTGCGGTACGGCGATCGACGGATGGCCGTCGAACTGATCCGCGAAGTACCGGTGGTGGCCGAGTTCGGCGACGAAGTCGAGTTCGGCCATCACCTGCCGCGAGATCTCCTCCGACAGCTTCTCGGCGTTCGACGCGGGAATGTACGTGCCGAGCACCTTCATCAGCAGGCGCATGTTCTTCAGGTCCGCCCGGACCATCGTGTGCACCCGGGGGTACTGGATCTTGACCGCCACCGCGCGTCCGTCGTCGAGCACACCGCGGTACACCTGGCCGATCGACGCCGCCGCGATCGGACCCTCGATCGAGACGATCCGGCTACGACGCTCGCCGAGCTGATGATCCAGGAGCTTCATCATCTCGGCGTCGGTCCATCGCGGTGCCGACGAGAACAGCGGCTGCAGCCGCTGCGCGAATTCCTCGCGCGCAGCGCTACTCGTGATGCCGATGTCGATGACCGCGAGCAGCTGACCGAGCTTCATCGCGGCGCCGCGCATACCGCCGAGCACCGTCACCAGGTCGTCGGCGAGCGCCAGGATCAACGCATCGCGCGCGTCCCGGTCCGCCTGCTCGTCGCGGAACCTGGAGGCGACCATCGTGCCCGCCGTGCGCGCCGCGTGCCGCACGGCGACACCCCCGATCTGGGCACCGCGCCGCACCCGTCCGGCCGGCGCGGCCGACTCGACGTCGTCCGGGTCACGCCGTGCCACGGTCGGCCCCGGCTCGCTGACGCCCATCCAGCGGCGGCGCTCCGCCGCCGCGCGCCCCGGTTCCCAACCGCCCTTCGGCCGGGGACGATGCCCTCGCCCATCGCCGACGCGGGATCCGCCCGGCCCCGCGCGCGAGGAGCCCGGCCTCGACGGCGAGGCGCATCGCCGTCGCCATCGCCTCCGGATCGGCGGCCCGGGTCACCGCCGATGCGAGAAGCACTGCATCGCAACCGAGCTCCATCGCCAGGGCGGCATCGCTCGCCGTGCCGATCCCCGCGTCGAGGATCACCGGGACCTCGCTCTGCGCCACGATCATCTCGATGTTGTGCGGGTTGAGGATCCCCAGCCCGGTGCCGATCGGCGCCCCCGCGGGCATCACCGCGGCGCAGCCGACGTCCGCGAGGCGGCGCGCCAGGATCGGGTCGTCGTTGGTGTAGGGCAGCACGACGAAACCGTCGGCCACCAGCTCCTCCGCGGCCTCCACCAGGGCGACCGCGTCAGGCAGCAGGGTCTCGTCGTCGCCGATCACCTCGAGCTTGATCCAGTCGGTGTGCAACGCCTCCCGCGCGAGTCGCGCGGTGAGAACCGCCTCGGCCGCGCCCAGGCAGCCAGCGGTGTTCGGCAGCGGCACGATGCCGAGCTCACGGATGAGGTCGAGGACCCCGCCGCCCTCCGCCAGACTGGTGCGGCGCAGCGAGACCGTGGTCATCTCGGTCCCCGAGGCGACGAGCGCCGCCCGGAGGTGATCCAGGTTCGCGCTGCCGCCGGTGCCCGTGATGAGCCGCGAGCCGAAGGCGCGGCCCGCGATCACCAGCGGTTCGCGCACGGCGTCAGCCACCCTGGACCGCCGTGAGCACCTCGACATCGGCGTACGCCGGCAGCGCCTGCGTCCACCGCGACCGCGGGTGGACGGCTCCGTTCACCGCGATCGCGACGCCCTTGTCGGGCAGCCCGAGCTGCTCGAGCAGCGACTCCGCGGACGTCCCGTCGAGGACCTGTCGGTCCTCGCCGTTCACCGTCAGCTCCATGCGTGCACCTCCTGGTCGAGAACCATATCCGCCGCGCGCGCCCCGGTGACGGGGGCGAGCAGGATGCCGTTGCGCCCGTGGCCGGTGGCGGCGAAGACGCGCCCGCCGACCGGCGCGATCACGGGAACGTTGTCCGCCGTCGTGGGGCGCAGCCCCGCGCCGACCTCGAGCAGGTCGTACTCGCGGAGGAAGGGCAGTACCGTGAACGCGTCGTCGAGCAGGTCCACCACCGGGCCGACGCGGGGCGCCAGGTCGCGGTCGTTCTCGTACTGGGTGGCTCCGACGACGACGCCGTCGCCACGGGGCACCACGTACACCTGCCGGCCGTGCACCCGGGCCCGGACGGTCACCGTCGGCGGAGGCAGGCAGGACGGGCCGCACCGCAGCCGCACCACCTCCCCTTTCACGGGACGGACCTTCAGCTCCGGCGCGAGAGAGCCGGAAGCCGAACCCGCGCAGACGATCACGGCATCGCCACTCAGGTCCGCCAGGCCCGACGGTCCGCCGACGGCCTCCGCCCGGAACACGACCCCCGCGTCCGCGCAGGCGGCGGACAGCGCACGGTGCACGAGGCGGTTGTCGACGGCGATCTCCCGCGGTGCCGTCGCGGCGGCCCGGATCCGCGGGGCCGCACCGGGAACCGCCCGGACGGCGACCGACGGTCGCAGCGGCCCGAACAGCTCCTCGTCGCCGACCGCCGCCGTGACGGTCGCGAGGTCGGCGGCGTCCCCGTCGTCCATCGCCAGCCAGACGGTGCCGCGGGCGGTGATCAGCGGACCGTCGGCGTAGGGCTGGAGGGACGCTGCGAAATCGGCCCACAGCCCGAGGGATTCGACACCGAGGGCGTACAGCTCCTCCTCCCCCGGCCAGGCCTCCGAGTACGGGGCGATCATGCCTCCCGCTACCCAGGACGCCCCGGAGCCGGGCTCCGGATCGATGACGGTGACGGCGCACCCCCGGCGCGCCAGCGACCACGCCACAGTCAGGCCGACGGTTCCGCCGCCCACGACCGACACGCTCTTGTTCATCCGCACGGGATCCTTCCTTCGCCGGCATTACCCGGATCAGGTCTGACGGTCAGGGGCGGCGCGTGCCCCACTCTCAGCCCCGCGACCTCGGGACTCCCGTGTGTACGTCCGCCACCCTACTCCCGGCGCCTAATGTTGGGGCATGGTCTCCCCACGCGAGCGGCTCGCCTCCTCCTCCCTGTACCTGTGCACCGACGCACGTCGCGAGCGCGGGGACCTGGCGGAGTTCGTAGCGGCGGCTCTGCGCGGCGGAGTGGACATCGTGCAACTGCGCGACAAGGGCTCGGCGGGCGAGCGCGAGTTCGGAGCGCTCGAGGCGGCGCAGGAGATCGACATCGTGGCGCAGCTGCGGGAGATCGCCCACGAGCACGGCGCGCTGGTCGCGGTGAACGACCGTGCCGATGTCGCGCTCGGCGCCTGCGCGGACGTGCTGCACCTGGGTCAGGACGACCTGCCGGTTCCCCTCGCGCGCGCGATCGTGGGGCCGGACGTCGTCATCGGCCGCTCCACGCACGACGCCGCGCAGGCCCGGGCCGCGGCGGCCGAGGACGGCGTCGACTACTTCTGCACCGGCCCGTGCTGGCCCACGCCCACCAAGCCGGGCCGCTTCGCGCCGGGCCTGCCCCTGGTCCGCGAGACCGCGGCCGCCGGGCCCGCGCGGAAGTGGTTCGCCATCGGCGGCATAGACCTCGATCGCGTCCCGGAGATCACGGCCGCGGGCGCGAACGCGATCGTCGTCGTGCGCGCCATCACCGCCGCAGCGGACCCCGAGGCCGCCGCCCGCGCCCTCAAGGTCGCTGTGAGCTGACGGCGTCACCGCCACCGCCTCGAAGACTCTGAAGTCGCGTTCCGGTCCGGTAGAGCTCGATCAGGAGGGGCCGCAGCTCCCTGCCCGCGTCGATGAGCGAGTAGGCCACGCGATTCGGGTATCCGCGGTGCACGACCCGGTCGACGACACCGCGGTCGACCAGAGTGGCCAGGCGATCGGCGAGGACTTTGTCGGACAACTCGGGCAACGTGTCCTTCAGACCACCGAAGGTGAGCTCGGCCCGGCTCAGTTCCCGGAGGAGAAGCGTCGTCCACTTCCCCGCGATCGCCGCGAGCGCCGTCTCTACCGGGCAATCCGCTGAGGGGGCGGTGTGATTCCCCGCCCCGTCCGGAACGAGGTCGTCGACCACCTACGGACTCACCGTTTGGTGAGCCACGGAAATGGCTGCCAGCGTGGGCTCATGGATCACACCGCCCACGCTATCGAGTCGGCCACCGAGCCGCACCTGCATCCGTCCGTGTTCGCCGCGGCCTTCAACTCCGGCGATCCGGCGGCGTTGGAGCGGGCGTACGAGCCCGATGCGGTTCTCGTCACGCGCGAGGGCACTGCTGTCACCGGAGCCGAACGGCGGTCAGCGAACACTGCGCTGCAGTCACTGGGAGTACCGATCAGCATCACAGTGCAGCAGGTGTACCGGTTCGACGATTCGATCGTGCTGCTGATCGTCGACTGGGAGATCGTTGGACGAACCGCTTCGGGAGACCACGTCGACATCCGTGGCACGGCGACCGATGTGGCCCGACGCGGACAGGACGGGAGGTGGAGGTACGTCATCGACAACCCGTTCGGCGTGGCCCGACCACGGTGATGCCCCGTCGCCCTCGTCCGTGCGGCGGCGAGCTCGGTAGGCCGGCCACTCGCTCCGCGGGGACCGAACACTGCGCGGGGGACGACGCCCCCCACACGGCCCGCCGCGGGGGAATCGGCTTTCGGCGTGGGACAGTCGGCGTTCAGCCGGGAACCGAACGCCGAGCGGGGGACAACCCACACCACACGACCCGCCGCGGGGGAATCGGCTTCCAGTGTGGGACAGTCGGCGTTCAGCCGGGGACCGAACGCCGAGCGGGGGACAACCGAGCCCCTATCGAACGAACGGCGCTCGGTGTGGGACGGAACGCCGGAGCGGGGACTCGGCGCAGCGCGGGGGACGAACATCAGTCTCCGGCATCAGACGTCCGCCGCAGGCTCTTCGGCTGCGCGAGGACAGGCCGTCGAGTCGGCCACCGACGGGATGCGCCGTCTTTCGAAGCGTTCTGCGACGGGATCGGCGGCGGATTCATCGCAGAACGCTTCGAAAGATGTTGAGCGGCGACGCCACGCCGGCGCGCACCGGGCAAGGTTCGACAGCCACCGCCTCACACCCGCCGTCTCAGCAGCAACGGTATACGTGCGCTGCATAACTCTCCGAAGAAACAGGCCACTGACCTGCGCAAACATGGGTATACAGCCCGCGTATGACTGCACGCAAAGACACTCCACGCCGACGGAGGAGGCGTAACGCTACTCCGCCGCGAGGGCGCGGACCCGGATCTGTAATTCCGGCCAGGCGGTGGCGAAGGCCGGATGCAGTGTGCGGTCGGTGACGGAGTCCAACGCGACCCACTCGAGCGCGGTGGACTCCTCGTTCGGCACGAGCTCGCGCGGCTCGACGAGGCGCGCCAGCACCGTCGTATAGGTCCACCCGACGGCGGAACGGGCGGTGACCACCTCGGACAGCACCTCCAGCGAGGTGGGCGGCAGGCCCGTCTCCTCGAAGGCCTCGCGGAGTGCGGCATCGGCGGCGGACTCGTGCGAGTCGCGCGCGCCGCCGGGCAGCGCCCACGTGCCGCCCTGATGGCTCCACCACGCCCGGTGCTGCAGTAACACGCTGCTCTCGTCGGGCGACAGAGCCAACAGACCCGCCGCGCCGAACCGGCCCCAGAACCGGGAACCGTCCGGGTCGCGCACCCATCCGTTCCCGTCACCCAACATGCACCCACCGTAGCCGACGAACCACGGACTCGGGCGAGGACAAAGCGCGTCATGCGCGCCGATGCGGTGGGCTCGCGCGATAGGGTCGATGCACAGTGTCCGTAGTGGCCCGACCCCGGCCGGAGGGTGAACTTCAGGGAAGGAGCAGACGGTGACAGCCCAGGCGTCGAAGAGCCGACAACTGTCGTCCCTGCGCCTCCGATCCTTCCCCGAGTCATCGGTTTTCGGCGAACTCCGCGAGTTCTTCACCTCCAGCCCCGGCAAGCTCGTGTCCATGACCCTGGTGCTCATCACCATGTGCCTGTTCACCGGCTGGTTCACCTCTGCCGTGCAACTCTCGCGCACCGAGGTGCTGCAACAGAACCTCGCCGATTACGAGCCGCGCGCCCACGCCGCGCAGGTGCTCTACAGCTCGCTGTCCGCGGCGAACGAGTCCGCGAACGCGGCCTTCGTAGCGGGAGGCCTCCCGTCCGACGAGATCCAGAGCAGCTACAGCCTCGCCGTCGCGACCGCCGGCAAGGCGCTCATCACCTCCGCCACCAGCCTGCCGCCCGAGGACGGGCGCGCGCACGGCAACCTCGACACCATCGCGATGAACCTCCCCGTGTACACCGGCCTCGTCGAGACGGCCCGCACCAACAACCGGCTCGACAACTCGGTGGCGGCGGCCTACCTCGCGACCGCCTCGACGCTCATGCAGGACACGCTCCTGCCCGCCGCGGAGAGCTTCTACCGCGAGGAGACGGAGAATCTGCGCGATACGCACGCGAAGTTCGCCGCGCCCCCCTGGGCGGTATTCGGCGTGCTCGGGATCGCGCTCGTGTCGCTGCTGCTCACACACGAATATCTCGCACGCCGCACCCAGCGCCGGATCAATCGCGGGCTGGTCGTCGCCGCGGCGGCGCTCACCATCGCTCTGACCTGGGTGGCGATCGCGGGCCTCGCATCGTCGACCTACTCCTTGCGCGCCGAGCAGCGCGGCACCGCGGCGGTGGACGCGCTCTCGCAGGCCCGGACACTCACCCAGAAGGCGCGCTCCATGGAGACCATGGCGCTCGTGCAGCGCGGTGCCGGACGGGGCGTGCCGGCGAGCGCCTTCGCCGAGACCCTGCAGCAGGCGCAGTCCGAGCTCGAGTCGCTCGGTACGCCCGACGCCGAGATCTCCGCGGCGGTGGACGCCGCCCGGGCCGACGCCACCCATTGGATATCCGCGCACCAGCAGATCGCCGCGCGGGAGGCGACGGGCGATTACCTGGGCGCGACGCGCCTCGCGATCGGCTCGGACCCCGGCTCCGCGGCGGTGGCCTACCGATCGCTCGACGAGCATCTCACCGCCGCGATCGACCGGGCCCGAACCCTCTACCGCGACAACGTCAACACGGCACGCTTCGCCATCGCGTTCTCCGGCCCCAGCGCGTTCGTGCTGTGCGTACTGGCGGCGGCGGGCGTCACCGCCGGCTTCTACCCCCGCGTGAGGGAGTACCGATGATGCGCAGGCTGCTCAGTGGGATCGCCCTCGGCACGGCCGTCGCCCTCTCGACGGCGGGCTGCGTCGTATCGGCCCCCGACGCTCCGGGGGACGCGGTCACCGCGTTCTCCCAGCCGGTCCCGGGATCCGGGGCGGTCGTCCCCACCGACGCTCCGATCCCCGCCGAGGTGTCCATGTGCCCCGGCACCCTGGCACCGTCGGGCCTGCCGCCCGCCGGCCAGATGCTCCCGGGCACCACCATGGCGACCATCCACGACCGCGGCCGGCTCATCGTCGGCATCGACATCGGGTCGAACCTGCTGTCCTTCCGGGATCCGATCACGGGCGAGATCAAGGGCTTCGACGCGGACATCGCGCACCAGATCGCCGCCGCGATCTTCGGCGACCCGAACCGGATCCATTTCCGGATCCTCTCGACCGCCGAGCGCCAGAAAGCGCTGGAGGACGGCACCGTCGACATCGTGGTCAAGACCATGTCCGCGACCTGCGACCGGGCCAAGACCGTCGCCTTCTCCGCCACCTACTTCATCGCGCAGCAACGGATCCTCGCGCCGCGCGGCGCCCCGATCAACACCGTCGGCGACCTGTCCGGGCGGCGGGTGTGCGAGGTGCGCGGCACGACCTCGCTCGACCGGGTGCGGCGCCTGGTGCCCAGCGCCGCGGTGATCGCCGCGGACTCGTGGTCGGACTGTCTGGTGATGCTGCAGCAGTCGCAGGTCGACGCGATCTCAACCGACGACGCCATCCTCGCCGGGCTGGGTCAGCAGGATCCGAATCTGACGCTGACGGGGCCGTCCATGGGTCTCGAGTACTACGCCGTCGGCATCGGGAAGAACCGGCCGGACCTCGTGCGTTTCATCAATGGGGTGCTGCTGCGCATGGCCTTCGACGGCACGTGGATGCGCCTGTACAACCAGTGGTTCGCGCCCTCGCTGGGCCAGGTGTGGTCGGCGCCCGCGGCCAGGTACGAGGGGTAGGGAAGCACGATGAGCGACGAGGCCGAGGAGACGGAGCGCACGCAGGCGCAGGTCGTCGTGTTCGATGACGACGAGGGCCCCGGCACCGTCGGCGCTCCGATGGCCGGGCTGCTGGACGACGAGGACGAGGGCACCGTCGGGGCACCGATGGAGGGGTTGTTCGACACCGAGCCCCCGCCCGTCGGCACCCAGGTGACGACGGTGCCGCCCCCGGCCCCGGCGACGGCGACGGAGGCGACGCCCCGGTTCGGGAACGCACCCGTCCGGGCCGCGAGCACGACGCGGGTCGCGGCCCGCCGGCGCGTGGGCGGCGGCCTCGTCGAGATCCCGCGGATCACCGAGGTCGACCCGTCCGAGGCCATCCGCACCAACCCGATCATCGCGGAGGGAAAGCGGTACTGCTGGAACTGCCGCAAGCCCGTCGGCCGCGCGCACGACGGCGAGCCCGGCCAGCTGATCGGCACCTGCCCGCACTGCGGCGCCCGGTTCTCCTTCGAACCCGCGCTCAAGCCCGGCGACATCGTCGCCGACCAGTACGAGATCCAGGGCGCGATCGCGCACGGCGGCATGGGGTGGATCTACCTCGCGACCGACCTCAACGTGGTGGACCGGCCCGTCGTGCTCAAGGGCCTGCTCAATTCCGGCGACGCCCAGGCGCAGGCGGTCGCCGTCTCGGAGCGGCGGTTCCTCGCCGAGATGACCCACCCGTCGATCGTCAAGATCTACAACTTCGTCGAGCACCCCGACCCCGACGGTACCCAGATCGGCTACATCGTCATGGAGTACGTGCCGGGCAAGACGGTCAAGGAGATCCTGTCCGAGGCCGCCGACGGTGCCGGGGCCGGCGCCCAGGTGGAGGTCGAGCAGGCGATCGCGTACATCCTCGAGGTGCTTCCCGCCCTCGGCTACCTGCACAGCCTCGGCCTCGCCTACAACGACCTCAAACCGGACAACATCATGATCAGCGAGGAGGACGTCAAGCTCATCGACCTCGGCGCCGTCGCCCCGCTCGGCGGCTACGGCTACATCTACGGCACGCCCGGTTTCCAAGCGCCGGAGATCGCGAAGACGGGGCCGTCGATCGCCTCCGACATCTACACGGTGGGCCGTACCCTCGCGGTCCTGGTCGCCGACGTGCCGATGGAGAAGGGCCGGTACGTCGACGGTCTGCCCTCCCCCACCGAGGATCCGACCCTCGCACAGTACAACTCGCTGTACCGGCTGCTGGTGAAGGCGACGGCGGAGAACCCGGACGAGCGGTTCTCCTCGGCGGCCGAGCTCACCGATCAGCTGCTGGGTGTGCTGCGGGAGTGCCTGTCCACCAAGTCCGGTGAACCCCGGCCGGGCCTGTCCGTGGTGTTCACGCCGCAGCGCTCGACCTTCGGCGTGGAGCTGATGCTGCGCGCCGTCGACCCCGACCCCGAGGTGCACGACGACCGGCTCCGCGCCCCGGAGGTGCTGGCCGCATTGCCGATCCCGATCGCGAACCCCGCCGACCCCGCGGCGGGCGTGCTCGCGCTGACGATGCGCAGCGACCCGACACAGATCCTCGACTCGCTCGCCGAGCTGCGCGAGGCGATGGCCGGCACCGTCGAGATCGACCTGGCCGAGGCGCGCGCACACCTGGAGTTGGGCGAGGTCGACGCCGCGACCACGCTGCTCGACTCGCTGGCTGCGCGCGAGCCGCACCGCTGGCAGGTCACCTGGTACCGCGCCGAGACCGCACTCATGCAGGGCGACTACGCGGCGGCCTACGACTACTTCGAGACGGTGACCGACCAGGCGCCGGGTGAGGCCGCACCGAAGCTCGCCGCGGCGGTGGCCGCCGAGTTCTGCTACATGTCCGGCGAATCCGACCCGGAGGGCTGGCTCGACCGCGCCCGCTGCCGGTACGAGAACGTGTGGCGCACCGACCGCGGGATCATCTCCGCCGCCTTCGGCGCCGCCCGGATGCGCCGCGCCGCGGGCGATATCGCGGGCACCGTCGAGATCCTCGACCAGGTCCCGTCCACCAGCCGGCACTACCACAACGCGCTGTGCAGTTCCGTGGTCGCGCTGGTGCACGGCCGTGACCTCGCCGAGGTCACGGAGGCGCAGCTGCACGAGGCCGCGCGGCGCGTGCGCACGCTCCCCAAGTCCGAGTTCCGCCGGCTGCAGCTGCGCGCGCTGGTGCTCGGTGTCGCGCTGGGGTGGGTGCAGCACCGCAATCAGCACGGTCGGCTCGACGGCACGGGTACCCTGCTCGACCACGCCCTCACCGAGCGCGGGCTGCGCAAGGCCACGGAGAAGTCGTTGCGCGAGATCGCGGCGCTCGCCGAACGCAAGCGCCAGCGCCACGCCCTCGTCGACCTCGCGAACGCGATCCGCCCGCGCACGCTGTTCTAGCCGCTCGCTACGCTCGGCGCGCCCCTAGCGGGGCGGCCAGCTCCCCCCCTGTCCATGGACAGGGGGAATGCACGACACGCGACGGCGATGCACGCCCCGATAGGGAGGGCCCGGCTAGCTCGCCGAGTCGCCGGTGCGGCGCGCGCCGATCGGGACGATGCAGGGTCGGCCGGGGGCGACAGGGTCGTCGATCACCGTCGAGCGCAGGCCGAAGGTCTCGAGCAGCATCTCCTCGCTGATCACCTCCGCGGGCGTTCCCTGGGCGACCACGGCACCGTCGCGCATGGCGATGATGTGGTCGCTGTACCGGATGGCGAGGTTCAGGTCGTGCAGGACCATGACGACGGTCCGCCCCTGGCCACTGAGCTCGTCGACCAGGTCCAGCACGTCGAGGGCGTGCGAGAGGTCGAGGTAGGTGGTCGGCTCGTCGAGCAGCAGCAGGTCGGTGCCCTGGGCGAGGGTCATGGAGATCCAGACCCGCTGCCGCTGGCCGCCGGACAGCGAGTCGACGGGGCGGTCCGCCAGGTCGCGCACGCCGGTCTGCTCGAGCGCGGCGTCGACGACCTCGGCGTCGTCGGAGCTCCACTGCCGCAGCCAGGTCTGATGCGGGTGCCGACCACGGGCCACGAGGTCTCCGACGGTGAGCCCCTCGGGCGCCACGGGGCTCTGCGGCAGCAGGCCCATCGTCGTCGCGATCTGCTTCGACTTGAGCTTCGCGATGTCGGCACCGTCGAGCACGACGTGGCCGGACGTGGGCTTGATCAGGCGCGCGAGGGTGCGCAGCAGCGTCGACTTGCCGCACCCGTTCGGCCCGATGATCGTCGTGACCACGCCGGTCGGGATGTCGAGGTCGAGGTCGTTGAGGATGGTGGTGTGGCCGTAGCCGGAGGAGACCCCGCGGGCGCCCAGGCGCGACGGTGCCGCCGTCGCGCCGTCGAACGGCTCCTTGCGCAGCGCGTCGGTCGTGGTCACGTGGCCCCCTTGAGGTTCTGGCGGACGAGCAGGTAGACGAGGAACGGGCCGCCCACGGCGGCGGTCACGATGCCGACCGGCAGCGCGACGGAGAACAGCGTGCGGGCGACGAGGTCGGCGCAGGCCAGCAGTGCCGCGCCCATGAACGCGGACGGGATGAGCGGCGGCGTGGGCAGCCGGGTGAGGCGCATCGCGAGCTGCGGGGAGACGAAGGCGACGAAGGCGATCGGTCCGGCGGCGGAGACGCCGGCCGCCGCGAGCAGGACCGCCGCGATGAGCAGGATCGCCCGGGTCCAGCCGAGACGCACGCCCAGGCCGAGCGCCACGTCGTCCCCGAGTTGCACGGCCCGCAGCGCGAACGCCGCGCCCAGTGCCAGCACCACCGCGGGGACCGCGATCGCCAGCGCCGACCACACGTCGGTCCAGCTACGACTCTCGAGCGAGCCCACCAGCCACGCCTGGGCGCGGGCCACGTCGCGGATGTCGGCGCGCACCAGCATCCAGTCGATGAGCGCGCGCATCAGCGCGGTGATCGCGATGCCGACGAGGATGAGCCGCATGCCGTCGACCCCGCCGCGCACGGCCAGCAGGTACACGAGGGCACCGGTCGCGAGACCGCCCGCGAGCGCGACGACCGGCAGGCCGATGCCGTTGTTCAACGTCGCGGCGAGGGTGCCCGTGGAGGTCACGAGGAAGACGGCCGCCACGCCCGCGCCGGCGGTGATGCCGAGGATGTCGGGGCTGGCCAGCGCGTTGCGGGCGATCGACTGGACGATCGCCCCGGACATGCCGAGTGCCGCGCCCACGATGATCGCGACCAGGGCCCGCGGCATCCGCAGCTCCACGATGATGAAGTGCGTCATCGAGTCGCCGCGGCCGACGAGGGCCTGCAGCACCTCACCGAAGGTGAGCGGGAAGGCGCCCATCCGGATGCTGGCGCAGAACGCGACGAAGGCCACCGCCGCGATGATCGCGGTGACGATCACCGGCCAGGGTCGCCACACGAACGAGACGACGGTGCCGAACCGCAGGCCGGGCCGGATGGGCGGCTTCTGCTCGACGTCCGTCCGATCGATGGTCGCGCTCATACCCGGACCGCCTTCCGCCACCACACGAGTCCCACGAAGAAGGGCGCACCGACCATGGCCACGACGATGCCCACCTCGAGTTCGCCCGGCCGGGCCACGACCCGGCCGACGATGTCGGCCGCGAGCAGCAGCCACGCACCCATGAGCGCCGAGTACGGCAGCAGCCAGCGGTAGTCGGGGCCGGTGAAGTACCGGACCATGTGCGGCACCATGAGGCCGAGGAAGGCGATGCTGCCGCACGCCGCCGTGGCCGCGCCCACGAGGATCGTCACCGCGACCACGCCGACGGTCCGCGCTAGGCCGATGTTCAGGCCCAGCCCCTTGGCCACGTCGTCGCCCATGTTGAGGAGGTTGACGGCCGGGCCGTTGGCGAGGGCGAGGATCACGCCCAGCAGGATGGGCAGGGCGACGACGGCGATCACGTCGTAGCCGCGGCCGACGACGGCACCCGCGTTCCAGAACCGCAGCGTGTCGAGCGAGGCGTTGTCGCTGAGCGCGATGGCCGAGGTCATCGAGCTGAGGAAGACGCTCACACCGGTGCCCGCGAGCACCAGCGTCAGCGGCGAGGACACGCCCCGCCCCATGCTGGAGAGCCCGAAGACGACCGCCGCGGCGATGGCCGCTCCCGCGAACGCGAACCACACGTACTGGATCGGCGCGGTGAGTCCGCCGACGAAGGTCGCGCAGACCACGGCGAACGCGGCGCCCTGCGTGATGCCGAGGATGCCCGGGTCGGCGATGGGATTGCGGGTGTGGCCCTGGATCAGCGCGCCGGCCAGCGCCAGCGCCGCGCCGGCGATCAGCGCCAGCAGCGTGCGCGGTACGCGCAGGGTCTGGACGATGATCGCGGCCTGGTTCAGCTCGGCGTCCGCCGGGTTCGGGCCGGTCGTGTACCGATGCCACAGACCGGCCCACACGTCCGACGGTGCCAGGCTGCGCGAGCCGATCGCGAGCGACGCGATCACGGTCACCACGAGCAGCACGATCAGCGCGGCGAGGCCGATCCGCCGACGCCGGCGCCGGGCGGCGCCGGAGGTGGGCTCCGGTCGCGCGGGAGGCGTCGCCCCGGGGGCGGCCTCCTCAGTCGAGGTAGCGGTCACAGCTGTAATGATAGGCTGCCCTTCATTTCAAGGAAGGGGCGGTATGCGTCTGATCTCGGTGGTCCTCGCCATCCTGGTATCCCTCACCGTGACCGCGTGCGGGGCCTCGTCCGAACCGGGCCCCGCGAGTTCGGCACCCACCAGCCCGCAGCGCGTGGCCTCCCTCGGCCTCGGCGACGTGGACACCCTCCTGGCCCTCGGCGTGGTCCCGGTGCTGGTCGCACCGTGGGCGCAGGACGCCAAGGAGCCGGTCGGCGAGTGGGCGAAGCCGCTGCTGCAGGGGAGGAACCCGCAGATGCTGCTCGGCACCGGGACCAAGCTCGACACCAAGGCCCTCGAGACCCTGGCCGCCAGCAAGCCCGACGTGATCGTCGCGGTCAACTCCGGCTTCGATGACGCCACCTTCTCGCGGCTCGAGACGATAGCGCCCGTGGTCCGCCGGCCGGCGCAGTTCGCCGCGTGGGGCGTGCCGTGGCAGGACCAGGTCCGGGCCATCGCCTCCGGGGTCGGACGCGCCACCCAGGGCGACGCGCTGATCACCAAGACCGAGAACACCATTCGCCGCACCCAGGAGCAGCACCCGCAGTACCGCGGCAGGACCGCCGCCACGGTGCTGCCGAAGTCCGACGGCGGCTTCTACGCCTATGCCGACACCGACGGACGCGGCCAGGTGCTGACGATGCTCGGCTTCACGCTGCCCGGGACGATCTCGTCGTTGGTCCCCGCCGGGAAGTTCTACGCCGAGATCCCCGCGGAGAAGGCCTCCGTCCTCGATCTGGACGCGCTGGTCTACCTCGACTACGGCACCAAGGTCAGCGAGGACACGGCCTTCCGCGCGCTCGCGGTCAGCCGCGAGAACCGGGTGACGACCATCGACCGGACCATCGGCAACGCGATGTCGATGCCCAACCCGGTGACCATCGAGTGGGTGCTCAAGACGCTGCCGCCGAAGCTCCCCGCGTTCGCCTGATCCCGCCGCCCTCCGGGCGGGGCGCGGTCACCGTCGGGCGAGGAACATCCACGTCGGATGCGAACGGCCCCGGAGCACCTCGGTCGGGCCCTCGCGCCACCGGCGCCGCTCCGCGGGCTCGGCCGCGTCGAACGCCGAACCGGAGGCCCACGGCACCGTCGGGTCGGCTTTGGCGTAGGTCGAGAGCCGGGCGGCCTCGTTGACCGGATCGCCGATCACCGTGTACTCGAAGCGGTCCGCCGCGCCCACGTACCCGGCGACGACGGTGCCGTAGGTGACGCCGCAGCCGGCCCGCACCTCGGGCACCTCGCGGGCGAGACGCCGCATCATCGCCCGCGACGCGGACAGGGCCGCGCCGGCCGGATCCGACAGCGCGGCGGGCGCGCCGAAGATCGCCAGCACGGCGTCGCCCTCGAATTTATTCACCAGCCCGCCACGACTGTTGACCTCGGCCACGACGACGCTGCAGAAGCGGTTGAGGATGTCGACCACCTCGGTTGCGGGGCGCTCCGCGGCGAGCGCGGTCGAGCCCACGAGGTCGATGAAGATCACCGCAACGGTCTGCTCCACGCCGCCGAGCTCCGGGTCGCGCTCGATGCTCGCGCGGGCCACCTGCTCGCCCACCTGCCGGGCGTAGAGGTCACGCACCCGCTCCCGCTCCCGCAGCCCGTCCGCCATGGCGTTGAAGCCGGACTGCAGGTCACCGAGCGAGGTCCCGTCGTAGACCACGACCTCGGTGTCGTACCGCCCCTCGGACACGCGCCGCATCGCGGCGATCACGCTGCGGACCGGCGAGGACACCCGCGTCACGCCGAGCAGGTTGAGCACGACGCCCGAGAGGATGCCGCCGCCCGCGACCGCGCAGAGGCTGACGGCCATGCCGCGCACCGTCATCCCCTCCGGTCCGACGAGGGCGAACAGCGCGATCATCAGGACCCCGGCGGTCGGCAGGCCCGAGCCGAGGAACCAGAGGCCGAGCGAGCGTGCCTGCAGGGTCTGATGTTTCGGAGTCGGATGGTAGGTCCGGAGCACGATCGCCGTCACCGGCCGGAGGCTGAACTCGGCGAGCACCTTGCACACGCCGGCGGTCAGCAGGCCCACGCCGGCGAGCACGAGCACCACCTTCGGCACCAGCTGCACATCCCGTGATCCGTACATCAGCCCGAACAGCGCCGCGGCGAGGAACCAGCTGAACAGTTCGAACAGGTAGATCCGCTGCGGCAGGGCAAGGGTGCGCCGCGCCTCGCGCTCGGTCGGCGGAACGTCCAGGCCGGACCAGTGCAGGGCCCGGTGGACCGTGAACGTCGCGTAGCCGAATCCGATCAGGACGCCGGCGAGCACGTACGAGGGCACCCAGACCGCGTTGACGACGCGCAGCTCCGGCCGCAGCACCGAGGGCTCGGGCAGCCCCACCATGATGAGCATGGTCGCGTAGCCGGCGCCGACGATCGTCGCGATGGTCGTGGCTCCGCTGAGCAGCAGGACGGTGCGCAGCCGCCGTTGTCGGGCGCCCTCCGTGCGCGTGCCGAGGAGCGGCGATCCGAAGTCGCCGCCGTCGTCGGAGATCCTCGCCGGGCGCCCGAGGGGCATCAGAGCGCCGCTGCTTCGCGCGCGATCGCGAGCTCCTCGTTCGTCGGGATCACGAGCACGGCGACGGGGGCGTCGTCGGGCGAGATCCGGATGGGTTCGGAGATCCGGCCGACGTTCCGTTCGGGGTCGACGACGATGCCGAAGCCCGCCAGCCCGGCGAGTGCGTCGGCCCGGACCTGCGCGGCGTTTTCCCCGACGCCGGCCGTGAAGCTGATCGCGTCGGCCCCGCCGAGGTCGACCAGGTACGCGCCGATGTACCGCCGCAGTCGATGGATGTATACGTCGTAGGCCAGCTTCGCGTGCTCGTCGCCCTGCGCGATGAGGGCGCCCAGCGCGCGGAAGTCGTTCTCGCCGGCGATCCCCTTCAGGCCCGACCGGCGGTTGAGGAGGGCGTCGATCTCGTCGATGCCCATGCCGAGCGATCTCCCCAGGTGCAGTACGAGACCCGGGTCGATGTCGCCGGACCGGGTGCCCATGACGAGGCCCTCGAGCGGCGTGAGTCCCATCGAGGTGTCGACGGCGCGGCCCCCGCGGACGGCGGACGCCGAGGCGCCGTTGCCCAGGTGCAGCACGATCTGGTTCACCTCGGTGGTCGGCCGGCCGAGGAACGCCGCCGCCTGCTGCGAGACGTACTCGTGCGAGGTCCCGTGGAAGCCGTAGCGCCGCAACGCATGCTCCTCCGCGAGCTCGCGGTCGATCGCGTAGGTCGCGGCCGCCGCGGGCAGGTCGAAGAAGAAGGCCGTGTCGAACACGGCCACCTGCGTGACCCCCGGCAGCAGCTCCCGGGCGACCTCGATGCCCTGCGCGTTCGCCGGGTTGTGCAGCGGCGCCAGCGAACTGAGCCGGCGGATCTCCGCCAGCACGTGATCGTCGATCACCGTGGGCGAGTGGAAGCTGCGGCCGCCGTGCACCACCCGGTGTCCGACGGCGGCGAGCCCCTCCGGGCTCCCCGCACCGTCGGTCAGGTCCAGTCCGCGCGCGGCGAACTCGTCGAACACCAGGCGCAGCGCCGCCTTGTGGTCGGGCACCTCGGCCTCGCCGATCCGCTCGACGATGCCGCCATGCACCACCTCACCCGAATCCGGGTGCAGCAGCTGGTACTTCAGTGACGACGAGCCCGAGTTGAGGACCAGGACCGCTCCCGCGACCGCGCTCATGACTGCCCCTTTCCTGCGGCCGCTTCCGCCGGCGCCCCGTGCCCGTTCCGCTCCTGGGCGAAGGCCTGCGCCTGGATCGCGGTGATCGCCACGGTGTTCACGATGTCCTCGACCAGCGCCCCGCGGGAGAGGTCGTTGATCGGCGCGTTGAGGCCCTGCAGCACCGGGCCGATCGCGATGGCGCCCGCCGAGCGCTGCACCGCCTTGTAGGTGTTGTTGCCGGTGTTGAGGTCGGGGAAGACGAGCACCGTCGCCCGCCCGGCCACCGGGGAGTCGGGCATCTTCGCCGCCGCCACGCCGGGATCCACGGCGGCGTCGTACTGGATCGGACCCTCCACCAGCAGTTCCGGAGAACGCTCGCGGACCAGCGCGGTGGCGGCGCGCACCTTGTCGACATCGGCGCCCGTCCCGGATTCGCCCGTCGAGTAGGAGAGCATCGCGACCCGTGGGTCGATGCCGAACTGGGCGGCGGTCTGCGCCGACGAGATGGCGATGTCCGCCAGCTGCGTCTCCGTCGGGTCCGGGACGACGGCGCAGTCGCCGTAGGCGAGCACCTTGTCGGCCAGGCACATCAGGAAGATGGATGACACCGTCGACACGCCGGGCTTGGTCTTGATGATCTCGAACGAGGGACGGATCGTGTGGGCGGTGGTGTGCGCCGCGCCGGAGACCATGCCGTCGGCCATGCCCAGGTGCACCATCATCGTGCCGAAGTAGCTCACGTCGACCACCGCCTCGGCGGCGCGCTCGAGCGTCATGCCCTTGTGCTTGCGCAGCTCGTAGTAGGCCTGCGCGAAGGTCGCGACGAGATCGCCTGCGCGCTTGGGATCGATGACCTCGGTGTCGCCCAGGTCGACGCCGAGCTCCGCGGCGCGGGCCCGCACGCGGGACTCCTGGCCGAGGATGGTCAGGTCGGCCACCTCGCGTTGCAGGAGCCGGCCGGCCGCCCGCAGGATGCGATCGTCGCCGCCCTCCGGCAACACGATCCGCTTGCGGTCGGCGCGCGCCCGCGCGATGAGGTTGTACTCGAACATCTGCGGCGTCACCACGCCCGGGTTGGACACCTGCAGCGCCTCGAGCAGCGCCTGTGAGACGACGTACTTCTCGGTGAGCGCGATCGCGAGGTCCACTTTGCGCTCCGAGCCCGGACCGACGCGGCCGCGGGTCTTCGCGGCCAGCCGGGCCGTCTCGTACGTACCGTGCTCGACGGAGATGATCGGCACGTTGGGAGCGAGCCCGTCGACCAGCGCCGCGGTCACCGGGTGCGGCATGTACCCGCCGTTGAGGATGATCCCGGCCAGCGACGGGAACCCCGTGGCCCGGTGCGCGGTGACCATCGCGAGCAGCACCTCGGAGCGGTCACCCGCGGCGATGACGGCGACGCCCTCGGTGACCCGCTCCAGGCTGTGCTCGGCGGTCATACCGGCGACCAGGACCGACATCGCCTCGCGGGACAGCAGCTCCGGATCGCCCCACAGCAGCCTGCCGCCCATCGCCTCCATGAGCTCGCCGATGGTCGGCGCGGTGAGCACGGGCTCCTCCGGCAGCGCCCAGACGGGCAGCCCGCTGTCGGCCTTGAGCGCTTCGCAGACCGCCTCGCGCTGCTCCGGCGCGCAGCGGTTGGCGATGATCGCGGCGGTGTGCGCGTGGTTGGCCCGGATCTCGGCCATGCACTGCTCCGCGACCGAGACGACCTGCTCCGGGGTACGGTCCAGGGCCTTGACCGCCAGGAGGATCGCCGATCCGAGGTTCGCGGCGATCCGCGCGTTGAAGGACAGCTCGGTGGGCGTGGTGACATCGGTGTAGTCGGAGCCGAGGACCAACACGAAGTCGCACTTGTCGGCGACGGCGTGGAATCGGCTCACGATCTCGGCGATGGCCGCGTCCGGATCCTCGTGCACCTGCTCGTAGCCGACGCCCACGCACTCGTCGTAGTCGAGGTCGGCGGTCGCCTGCTCGATGAGCAACTCCAGGATGTAGTCGCGCTGGTCGCCGGTGGACCGCGGGATCGGCCGGAACACCCCGATCGTCCAGCCCGTCGAGGTGAGCAGGTTCATCGCGCCCAGCGCGATGGTGGACTTGCCCGTGTCGCCCTCCGGGGAGGCGATGTAGATGCTGGTCGTCTTCGGTGCTCGATCCGCGGCCATGACCTTCACTCTTCCAGCCGCGGGTCAGCCGAGCGCACGCAGGCGGGGCTCCAGATCGCGCTGGAAGTTGGTGAGGAACCGGCGCTGGTCGTGGCCGGGGGCGTGGAACACGAGGTGGTTCAGGCCCGCATCCACGTACTGCTGGACGGCGGCCACGGCCTCGTCGGGATCCGAGGAGACGATCCACCGCTTGGCGACCTGCTCGATCGGCAGTTCGTCGGCGAGGCGCTCCATCTCGGCACTCGAGTTCACCGAATGCTTCTGCTCCGGGGTGAGCGACAGCGGTGCCCAGAAGCGCGTGTTCTCCAGCGCCAGTTCGGGATCCGGATCATAGCTGATCTTGATCTCGATCATCTTGTCCAGCGCCTCGAAGTCGCGGCCGCCCAGTTCCGCCCCCTCCTTCGCGGCGGGGATCAGCTTGTCGGTGTAGAGCTCCATGCCCTTGCCGGAGGTGCAGATCATGCCGTCGCCCACGCGGCCCGCGTACTTGGCCACGACGGGGCCGCCGGCGGCGATGTAGACCGGGACGGGGCGTTCCGGAATGTCGAACAGGACGGCGTCCTTGGTGTGGTAGTACTCGCCCTCGAAGTTCACGACCTCGCCGGACCACAGCTCGCGCATGAGGCGGACGGACTCCCGCAGCCGGGCGAACCGCTCCTTGAACTCGGGCCATTCGCCCTGGAAGCCGGTCGCGTACTCGTTGAGCGCCTCGCCGGTGCCCGCGCCGAGGAAGATGCGGTCCGGGTACATGCACGCCATGCTCGCGAAGGCCTGCGCGATGACCGCGGGGTTGTAGCGGAAGGTCGGGGTCATCACCGACGTGCCGATCTTCACGCGCTCGGTGCGTTCGCCCACCGCGGCCATCCATGCCAGGGAGAACGGCGCGTGGCCGCCGTTCACGCGCCACGGCTGGAAGTGGTCGCTCACCGCGACCGAGTCCATGCCCGCGCCCTCCGCCGCGACCGCGATCTCCACCAACTCGCGGGGCCCGAACTGCTCCGCCGATGCCTTGTAACCGAGCTGCAACTTCGCCATGTGACTCACACTACTGCGTGCCGATTGAACACTGTTACGACCCGGGGCGACCTGGGAGTTCGCCGACCGTAACGGTGTTCAACCGACGGTGCGGGTCACCGGACCGGGTCGACCGCCGGATCGTCCGCACGGGAGGCGCCGTACTCGGTCTCGTAGACGCGGCCGTTCTGCGCCATGACAAGGCCGCTGGTGCTGGACACGGCGGCGTCGGTGCGCGGGTCCTCCTTGTCGATCCCGCCGTACACCTGTGAGCCCTGCGTGTCGTCGAACTCCTCGCCGCGCGCGGCGCCGCGGACGAGGGCGTAGGACCGGGCCGCGATGGCCTGGGCCTGCAGCGCGGCGGTACCGCCCTGATCGGCCCAGCCGGGCGAGTTCTCGACCGGCACCACGCTGCGCACGTAGTCCTCGATGCCCACGATGTTGAGGACCCCGTCGGGACGCGCGGTGAGGCGACCTCGGTAGCCGGCGTTACTGCCGCAGAAGCGGAGCACCTGGTCGGGCGCGACGGACTGGTTGTTGGTCGCCGGGCTGACGGTGCCGTCGGGCACCTCGAGCGTCCCGAGCACCTGCCCGCCGCAGCCCGAGCGCACCGTCGCCGTGGTCCCGCTGATGCTGACCGCCTGGCCGGGGGCCAGGGACTTCCCGGCGATCAGGCCGCCCGCGGGAGCGACGACGTTCAGTGCACTCTGCTTGGTCAGCCGGACGGTGACCGGCAGGCCCGTATTCACCCGGCCCAGCGTCGTGCCGGGGTAGTACTTGGCGAGGATCTGCTCGGCGTTCCAGCCCTGCTTGGCGTAGGTGAGCGCGCCGAGCTGGCTCATGCCGCGGCCGTGGCCGCCGGCGCCGCCCGGCGCGGTGTCATTGGGCCCGTCGACCAGCGTGGTCGCGGGCAGTGCGCCCGACCCGGCCAGCGCCCCACCGATGAGCAGTGCGGGCACGACCGCGACCAGCGCAGCGCGGGTCGCCACGGCACGCGGAGAGCGACGGGGGCCTCCGTCGATCCACACGGGCATCCGATGTCTCCTTCGGTCGCGACACGACATTCTGTGACGAATGTTGCTGTTGTTGTTATTGAGACTCATGTAAATCCCAGGAGATGTCAAGGACCGCCCGTCCCGCCGCACGAATCACCCCTCCCCGCAGCTATCTCCACTCGCCCCGAGAATCCGCGCCGCGAGCGGAGATATCTGCTGCGTGCGAGAAGGATCGCCCGCCAGGTCACTCGGTGAGAGCGGCGGAGTGACGGCGACCCGCGAGCAGTCACGACCGGCAGAAATTCCTCGCTCAGCGAAACGGCTGGACATCAAGGTAACTTGAGGTCCTAGCCTTGTATGCATGAGCATGGAATCGGTCGCGTGGAGCACGCTGTATCAGGGGAACCGGTCGCTCGACGCACCGTCGCGGCGCCCGAGTGAGACATTGCGGCGGATGGGCCCGTTCGCCCGGCCGCACCGCTGGCGCCTCACCTGGTTCCTCCTGCTGTCCATCGCCTCGGCACTACTGGCGGTGGCGACGCCGCTGCTCGCGGGCAAGGTCGTCGACCGGATCGTGGGCGGCGGACCCACCGGCACCGTCGTCGAGCTCGCGATCCTCATCGCGGTGATCGCCCTCGTGGGCGCCGGCGTGGACCTGCTCTCCCGGTGGTTCTCGAGCCGCATCGGGGAGGGCCTGATCTACCAGCTGCGGACCGCCGTGTTCGACCACGTCCAGACGATGCCCGTGGCCTTCTTCACCCGCACGCGCACCGGCGCCCTGGTCAGCCGGCTCAACAACGACGTGCTCGGCGCGCAGCGTGCGTTCTCGGACACCCTGGCCGGCGTGGTCACCAACATCGTCACGCTGGCGCTGACACTCGGCGTCATGCTCAGCATCTCGTGGCAGATCACGCTCCTCGCGCTGGTGCTCCTACCGGTGTTCATCGTCCCGTCGCGCAGTATGGGCGTGCGGATCGCGGCCATGTCGCGGCGCGCGGCCCGGCACAACGCCTCGATGAGCGACCAGATGACCGAGCGCTTCTCGGCGCCCGGCGCCACCCTCGTCAAGCTGTACGGCCGGCCCGAGATCGAATCGCACGAGTTCGCCTGGCGCGCCGCGGCCGTCCGCGACATCGGCGTCCGCACCGCGATGGCGCGGATGACCTTCGTGACCATGCTGACGCTGGTCAGCTCCCTGGCACTGGCCCTCGTCTACGGCCTCGGCGGCTTCTACGCCCTCCGCGGCGAGCTGCAGGCCGGCGCCGTGGTCGCGCTCGCGCTGCTCCTCACCCGGCTCTACGTCCCACTCACCGCGCTCGCCAACGCCCGGGTGGAGGTGATGACCGCCCTGGTCTCCTTCGAGCGCGTCTTCGAGGTGCTCGACCTCGAACCCATGGTCCGCGACGCTCCCGATGCGCGCACCGTCGGCAAGGGCCCCACCCAGCTGCGCTTCGAGAACGTCGACTTCGCCTACCCGTCGGCCGAGAAGGTCTCACTCGCCTCACTGGAGGAGGTCGCGCAGCTGGACACCCGCGGCGGCGAGACGGTGCTGCACGACGTGTCCTTCACCGCGGCACCGGGTTCGATGGTCGCGCTCGTGGGCAGCTCGGGCGCCGGCAAGTCGACGATCGCGCAGCTCGCGACCCGGCTGTACGACCCGGACCGCGGGGCGATCACGCTGAACGGCACCGACCTGCGCGACATCACCGCCCGGAGCCTGCATTCCGCCGTCGGCCTGGTGACGCAGGACGGGCACCTCTTCCACGACAGCATCCGCGCGAACCTCCTGCTCGCGAATCCGGACACGTCCGACGCAGAGGTGCACGACGCCCTGCGCCGTGCGCGCCTCGACGACCTCGTCGAGCATCTGCCCGACGGGCTCGACACCGTCGTCGGCGAGCGGGGCTACCGACTCTCCGGGGGCGAGCGACAGCGGCTGACCATCGCACGCCTACTTCTCGCGCAGCCCTCGGTCGTGATCCTCGACGAGGCCACCGCGCACCTCGATTCGACCTCGGAGGCGGCGGTCCAAGCGGCCCTCGGCGAGGCCCTGGCCGACCGGACGTCGCTGGTGATCGCCCACCGGCTCTCCACCATCCGCGCCGCAGACGAGATCCTCGTGCTGGAGGCGGGTCGCATCGTCGAACGGGGAACGCACGAGACCCTGCTCGCGCAGGGCGGGCGGTACGCGGAGCTCTACCGGACACAGTTCGCCGATCAGGCGGCCTGAGCCGTCGACGAATAACCGAGCTTAGGCTAACCTCTACCCCGATGGCCTCGACGCCCCGGCGCACCCGCGCCCGGGGCGCGCGGCGGGAGGGCGGCGAGATGGCACGCGGATTCAGCGGGGCGGTCATGCGGGCGTTCGGCGCGCAGGACTACGCGATCACCGTGGTGGGGACGGAGCAGCGCACCGCGCACTGCATCCGGATCCGGTTCCACTCCGACACCCTCTTCGACGTCGTCTCGGACGGCCCGACCTCCTGGATCCGCTGCTGGTTCCCCGACGACGCGGGCAAGGAGTTCCAGCGCGCCTACACCTTCTCCGAGGTCGATGCCGCATCGGGCCGGTTCGCCCTCGACTTCGTGCTGCACGAGCCCGCGGGGCCCGCCTCGAACTGGGCGCGCGCCGCCCAGCCCGGCGACGTGCTGGCCGTGAACTACATGAGCTCGGTCCCCCTCGAGATCCCGGAGGACGATCCGCCCGCCGGCTACCTGCTGATCGGTGACTCGGCGTCGATCCCCGCCATCAACACGATCATCGCCGCGACACCGCCCGAGATCCCCCTCGAGGTCTATCTCGAGGAGCACGAGCCCGCCGACCGCGAGCTGCCGATCAACCCGCACCCGCGACTGCGGGTGCACTGGGTGCACCGCGCGGGCACGCACTCGCTCGCCGACGCTCTCGAGGCGCGCGACTGGTCGAACTGGTACGCGTGGGCGGGGCCGGAGCAGGGCTCGCTCAAGCTCATTCGCGCGCGACTCAAGGAGTTCGGCTTCCCGCGCTCCGAGACGCACGCCCTCGCCTACTGGTCGCAGGGCAAGGCCATGGGCAAGGAGCGCGCCCCCGAGACTCCCGAGTCCGACGGTGCCGCATCACCCTCCGTACTCGACGGTGGCGCCCCCGAGCCGGGCACGCCGGCGCCGGCCCCCGAGCCCGACGGTGCCGCCGCCCACCGCGAGCCTGCGGCACCGTCGAAAACCCCTCCCCCGCAGGGTCTCTGGCGCTCGGCCGGCGCGGGACGGCTGCTCGCACCGCTCAAGCACACGCTCATCCTGGCCGGGGTTGCGCAGGCCGTCGTGACGCTGCTGCAGTTCGCGCCCTACCTGCTGCTCATCGAGCTGGGCCGCCGGCTGCTGGACGGCGCACCCGCGGCGGACCTGTGGTCGGTCGGCGTACTGGCGATCGTGCTGCTGGGCGCGGGCACGCTCCTCGAATCGGCACTCATGCTGTGGCTGCACGCGATCGACGCGCGCTTCTCGCGGGACCTGCGCGGCCGCCTCCTCGGCAAACTGGCGCGGCTGCCGCTGGGCTGGTTCTCGGCGCGGAGCTCCGGCGGGATCAAGACGCTGATCCAGGACAACACGCTCGCCCTGCACTACCTCGTCACGCACGCGACGCTCGACGCCGTCTCCGCGGTTGTCGCGCCGATCGCCGTGTTGATCTACCTGTTCACGGTGGACTGGGGCATCGCCCTGTTCCTGCTTCTGCCGGTCCTCGGGTACGTGCTCACCATGTACCGCATGGTGATCGCGTCGTCGGCGCAGATCCCGCAGCATCAGGCGTGGGTCGACAAGATGGGCGGCGAGGCCGGCGCCTACCTCGACGCGCAGCCCGTGATCCGCGTGTTCGGCGGCGTGCTCGCCTCCGGCTTCCAGCGGAACCTGGACGGCTACATCGACTTCCTCTCCGGCTGGCAGCGACCCTTCGTGCGCACCAAGACCGTCATGGACATCGTGACCCGGCCGACCACGTTCCTGTGGGTGATCGCCGCCGCCGGAACGCTGTTCGTCATCCAGGGCTGGACCCGGCCCGTCGACCTGCTGCCCTTCCTCCTGCTCGGCGCGACCTTCGGTGTCCGCCTCCTGGGGATCGGCTACGGCCTCAGCGGGCTGCGAGCGGGCATGATCGCGGCGCGCGACCTGCAGACCGTCCTCGACGAGCCGGAGCTGACGACCCGCGCACCGTCGGACGACGGTGCGGCGACGGCCGCGCCCGGCGCGGTGGAGGTCCGCGGCGTCACCTTCGGATACCGGCCGGACGTGCCGGTGCTGCACGACATCTCGCTGAGCCTGGCGCCGGGTACGGTGACCGCGCTGGTCGGGCCGTCGGGCTCGGGCAAGTCGACGCTCGCCGCCCTGCTCGCCCGGTTCCACGACGTCGATGCCGGCACCATCACCGTCGGCGGCCGCGACATCGCGACCATGTCGGCCGACGAGCTGTACGCCCGTCTCGGATTCGTGCTGCAGCAGACGCAACTCGTGGTGGGAACGGTCGCGGAGAACATTGCGCTGGCCGTGCCGGACGCCACCTCGCAGCGCATCGAGGAGGCGGCCCGGACGGCGAACATCCACGAGCGGATCCTGCGCATGCCCCAGGGCTACGACACGCCGCTCGGACGGGATCCCGCGCTGTCCGGCGGTGAGCGCCAACGCCTCACGATCGCCCGGGCGATCCTCGCCGATGCGCCGGTTCTCGTGCTCGACGAGGCCACGGCGTTCGCCGACCCCGAATCGGAGTACCTCGTGCAGGAGTCGCTGAGCCGGCTCGCCGCGGGCCGCACGGTGCTGGTCATCGCGCATCGCCTGCACACCGTCGTCGACGCCGACGCGATCGTCGTGCTCGACGGGGGCCGGATCGTCGAGCACGGCACGCACGACGCCCTGCTGGCCGCGGGTGGCGCCTACCACTCGCTGTGGGACGCGGCGCGCCCTGCGGCCCCGTCGATGGAGGAGACCCGATGATCCGGACGTTGTTCGCCCTGCTCCCCCACGACCGCCGCCCACTGGTGGTGCGGTTCCTGGTGCTCGCGATCGCCTCGGTCGCCACTCGCGCCGCAGGGGTGGTGCTGCTGATCCCCCTGCTCACGGCGCTGTTCGAGGGCCGCAACGCCGATGCCCTCCGATGGCTCGGCGCGCTCACCGCGGCCGCCGTCCTCGGCTGGATCGTCGACGCCGCGACCTCGCGCTCTGCCTACGAGCTCGGCTTCGACACGTTGAACAGCGCGCAGCACGCGGTCGCGGAACGCCTCTCGCGCATCGAGCTGACCTGGTTCGGCGCGGACAACGTCGCCACGGCCCGGCAGGCGATCGCAGCCACCGGACCCGATCTGGTCGGCCTCGTCATCTATCTGGTGCTGCCGCTGCTCACGGCACTGCTCCTGCCCGTGGCGATCGGCTTGGCGCTGTTGCCGATCGCCTGGCAGCTCGGCCTGGTCGCCCTGGCCGGGGTGCCGCTGCTGCTCGGCGCGCTGTGGGCGGGCGGCGCGATCAGCCGACGCGCCGACCACGTCGCCGACGAGGCGAACACACTGCTCGGCGAGCGGGTCGTCGAGTTCGCGCGGACCCAGCAGGCGCTGCGCGTCTCCCGCCGGGTCGAGCCGGAGCGCAGCCTCGCCGGCGAGGCGCTGCGCCGCCAGCACGGCGCGACCATGCGACTGCTCCTCCTCCAGGTCCCCGGGCAGATCGTCTTCGGCATCGCCGGGCAGATCGCGCTCTTCGCGCTCGCGGGCACCACCGCCTGGCTCACCCTGCGCGGCGACCTCATGGCACCCGCTGCCGTCGCCCTCATCGTGGTGGCGGTGCGCTACCTCGAGCCCTTCACCACACTCGGCCTCCTCTCCGGCGGCCTGGAGACGACCCGCCTGACCATGCGCCGGATCGAGGCGGTACTCGACGGTCCCGTCGCGCCGTCGGGCGGTGCGACCCGCACGGTCGACGGTGCGCCCCGCATCGAGTTCCGGGGTGTCACGTTCCACTACGACGATCCCGAGCACCCGGTGCTGCGCGACCTGGACCTCGTCCTCGAAGCGGGCTCGACCACCGCGATCATCGGCGCTTCCGGATCGGGCAAGAGCACGATCCTCGGCCTCCTCGCGGGGCTGTACGAGCCGGTGTCCGGCCGCATCCTGGTCGACGGTGCCGACGTCGCGGACCTCGACCTCGCCTCGCGTCGGGCCCTGACCAGCGTGGTCTTCCAACACCCCCATCTGGTGGCGGGCACCGTCGCCGAGAACGTCCGCGCCGGTGACCCCGCGGCATCGCCGGAGCGCATCGCGGCGGCCACGGCACTCGCCCGCGTGGACGAGCTGGTCGAACGGATCCCGGGCGGCCTCGACGCGCGGGTCGGCGAGGCGGGGAGCGCGCTGTCGGGCGGCGAGCGCCAGCGGGTGAGCATCGCCCGCGCACTGCTCAAGCCCGCCCCGATCCTGCTCATCGACGAGGCGACGAGCGCGCTCGACAATGTCAACGAACGGGCGGTCGTCGACGCCCTGTCCGCCGACGCGACCGCCCGGACCCGGGTGATCGTGGCGCACCGTCGGGCGGGGATCCGGCGGGCCGACCGCGTGATCGTGCTCGACGACGGACGGATCGTCGAATCCGGAACACCGGACGAGCTGCTCGCCGCCGACGGACCGTTCGCGCGGTTCTGGCGCGCTCAGGACTCCGCGGCGGCATGGCGGCTCACCGACGCGCGCTGAATCACCCCTGGGCGATGCAGAACTCGTTGCCCTCCGGATCCGCCAGCACGGTCCACTGCACGCCCCACTCGTCGTGATCGCGCAGGTGCACGGCGCCCAGGGCCACGACCCGGGCGACCTCGGCGGCCCGGTCGTCTGCGTGCAGGTCCAGGTGCATGCGATTCTTGACCGTCTTACCCTCGGGCACCTTGAGCAGCATCATCCGCGGCAGCGCCGGATTCGCCGTGCCGAGGGTGCGCATGAAATCGTTGCCGTCGGTGGCGTCGACGGGGATGCCGAGCGCCTCCGACCAGAACCGGGCCTGCGCGGCGACATCCGCGCAGTCGAGATTGATCATCTGCAGATGCAGGCCCATGTGCTCTCCTTCGTCCAACCGAACGCCGTCCGATTCGCCTGACTCGAACGATACTGTCGGGGGATGACACGTTCCGCGGCTCCGGCCGCGCCCACTGCCCACGACCTGCCCTACCTGCGACGATGCATCGACCTCGCTCGCGTCGCCCTCGACGACGGCGACGAGCCCTTCGGCTCCGTACTGACCTACGGCGGCGAGATCGTCTTCGAGGATCGCAACCGGGCCGCCGGTGGGGACGCCACGCGGCACCCCGAGTTCGAGATCGCCCGCTGGGCCGCGGAGCACCTCACGCCCGCGGAGCGTGCGGACGCCGTCACCTACACCTCCGGCGAACACTGCGCGATGTGCAGCGCCGCGCACGCCTGGGTCGGACTCGGCCGCATCGTCTACGCGGGCAGCACCGAGCAGTTGGTCGGCTGGCACGCGGAATGGGGCGTGCCGCCCGCCGCCGTCGCGCCACTCCCCATCGGCGCGGTCGCGCCGGGCATCCCTGTCGCCGGCCCCGAGCCGTCCCTCGCCGCCGAGCTGCGCGCGCTGCACGCCCGGGCGGCAGGGATCGAATCGTGAAGCGGCTCGGCCTACTCTGCGCGGCGGCGCTCCTCATCGGATGCGCCGCGCCGGAACCCGGGGCACCTCCCCGCGCACCCTCGGCACCGCCCCGCACAACGGTCCCGGCACCGTCGTCGACGGTGCGCCCCGCCCGGAGCCCGGAGGCGACCCGGGCGCTGGTGAGCGCCGTGACCGCGGGCGACCTCGCCGCTACTCGGGCGGCCGTCGCCGCCGGCGCGGACCTCGAGGTCCGGATCACGCGCGCCCGCACAGCGCTGGTCGCCGCGACGAAGTCGGGGCACACCCGGATAGCGCTGGCCCTGCTCGATGCCGGCGCGGACCCGAACGCCAAGGACGACATCCAGGACTCGGCCTACCTGTACGCGGGAGCGGAGGGGATGACCGAGGTCCTTGCGTCGACACTGCGGCACGGCGCGGATGTGCGCAGCCTCAATCGCTACCGCGGGACCGCGCTCATCCCGGCCTGCGAGCACGGGCACGTCGAGAACGTGAAGCTGCTCATCGCTGCCGGCGTGGACGTGGACCACGTGAACGACTCGGGCTGGACCTGTCTGCTGGAGGCCGTGATCCTCGGCAACGGCGACGCCGCCCACGTCGAGACGGTCCGGCTGGTGCTCGACGCGGGCGCCCGCTCGGGTCTCGCGGACCGCGGGGGCATGACCGCGAGGCAGCACGCCGTGAACCGGGGCCAGACCGCCGTCGTCGCCGAGATCGATCGGCGGCGCTGACCGGTGGCCTTCCGCCGTCTACCGGAGGTGCCCGCACGAATGCCGGCCTGAGCGGCGTGCTCCCGTCGTTTCGCCTGTTCGCGGGACGTGGGCGCCGCTGGGGCCGACGTTCGTGCGGTCAGGCGGCGTCGCTGCGTGCGGCGTCCACCTCGGCTTCGGTGAGCTGGTCGGAGAGGAAGGCCACCGCGGTCTTGTACGCGGCCCAGGACTCGGGGGTCAGGCCCGCGCCGACGACGAAGGCGTGCACCTGCGCGTCGTACAGGTGCACCTCGTTCTCGACGCCCGCGCGGTCCAGCGCGGCGTGCAGCTCCAGCGCATCCAGTTCGAGGGCCTCTCGGCTCGCCGCGAACAGGATGCTGGGCGGGAAGTACTGTGCGGTCGCGTCGGTCGTCATGTTCTGCGGACCGCGCAGCGGCTCCGGCCCGCGCCCCAGCACCATCCGCAGCTTGCGGATCTTGCCGAGCGGCAGCATCGCGTCGTGCCGCGACGACCTGGGCAGCTCCGCACTGATGTCGAGGAAGGGCGAGAACCCGGCAAACGCCGTCGGGCCCTGGATACCGGCTTCGCCGGCGTACTCGATGACCTTCGCGCAGACGAAGCCGCCGGCGGAGTCGCCCGCCACGAGGATCCGGTCGAAGTCACCGGAGTCCAACAGCTCGCGGTACGCCGCGAATCCGTCGGCCACGGACGTACCGACGCCACCGTCCGGGTACTGGCGGTATTCGACGTTGTAGACGGGCACCCGCAGGCCACGGGCCAACAGCGCCGCGATGCGCCGATGCGTGTCCAGTCCGCAGCCGATGAAGGCGCCGCCGTGGTAGTAGATCAGCGCAGCACGCGGGTGGGGATCCGCGTCACCGTCGGGGACGATCCGCTCGGTCGGGACACCGCCCAGGGTGATCTTCTCGATCCGCACGCCGCGCACCGAGTTCGGTACCCGACTCAGATAGGGATCGAAGGCGCGCAGGATCGGCAAGGTGCGATCGCTCATCGGGAACACCCGGAACAGCGTCTTCATCACGATGCGTACGAACCACAGCACGATCAACGCGCGCACACTACGGCCTCGATGGGCGACGACGGCCATCTCGATCACTCCTTGTTACTGGCCGGTAATCAGTACAGCCATAGTAACTCCGGAAGCCCCTGCTGCAGGATTCCTGTGACCTGACACAATCAACGCGAAGTTCTGTGCTCTCTGTCGTCCCCGTTCTCTTAACCGGAGGAAGTCGGCCACCGTGGTCCCGCACGAGATCCCCCCGCAGTACCTGCTCTCCGCGCTCGCACCCGAGCCCCGCACCCTGATCGACATCCTCAGGGCGTCGGTCGACGAGCACCCCGAGGCGCCGGCGATCGACGACGGCGACGTCGTCCTCACCTACTCCGAGCTGTGGGAGGAGGTCCTCGAGGGCGCCGACTTCCTCGGACGCAGCGGCGTCGTTGCGGGCGACCGCGTCGGTATCCGCATGCCCTCCGGACACCGCTCGCTCTACGTCGCGATCCTGTCGACGATCGCGGCCGGCTGCGCCTACGTCCCCGTCGACGCCGACGACCCGCAGGAACGCGCCGACCTCGTCTTCGGCGAGGCCGTCGCCGCCGCGATCTTCACCGGCGACGGCCTCTGGCGGGCACCGTCGACCAAGGAACGGGCGGCCGCGATCGAGGCCGGGACCGCCGAGCCCGGCAACCGCCTGCCGACGCCCGACGACGACTCCTGGATCATCTTCACCTCGGGTTCGACGGGCACCCCGAAGGGGGTGGCCGTCACGAACCGCAACTCGGCTGCCTTCGTCGACGCCGAGGCCCGACTCTTCCTGCAGACCGAGCCCCTGGTGCCCGGCGACCGTGTGCTCGCCGGGTTGTCCGTCGCCTTCGACGCCTCCTGCGAGGAGATGTGGCTCGCCTGGCGCCACGGCGCGTGCCTGGTCCCCGCCCCGCGCTCGCTGGTGCGCTCGGGCATGGACCTCGGGCCCTGGCTCGTCTCCCGCGACATCTCCGTGGTGTCTACGGTGCCGACCCTGGCCGCGATGTGGCCCGCCGAGGCGCTCGAAGCCGTCCGCCTGCTGATCTTCGGCGGCGAGGCCTGCCCGCCCGAGCTGGCGCAGCGACTCGCTGTCGACGGCCGCGAGGTGTGGAACACCTACGGCCCGACCGAGGCCACCGTCGTCGCGTGCGCCGCCCCGCTCGACGGACGAGGCCCCGTCCGGATCGGCCTGCCGCTGCAGGGCTGGGACCTGGCCGTCGTGGACCCGGCGACGGGGCTGCCCGTCGCGGTCGGCGAGTCCGGCGAGCTCGTGATCGGCGGCGTGGGCCTCGCCCGGTACCTCGATCCGGCCAAGGACGCCGAGAAGTACGCGCCGATGGAGACCCTCGGGTGGGATCGCGCGTACCGTTCCGGCGATCTCGTGCGACTCGAACTCGAGGGACTGTTGTTCGAAGGCCGCGCCGACGACCAGGTGAAGGTCGGCGGTCGACGCATCGAGCTCGGCGAGGTCGACACGGCGCTGCAGAACCTGCCGGGCGTGTCCGGCGCGGCCGCCGCGGTGCGGAAGAACTCGGCCGGTACGTCGATGCTCGTCGGCTACCTCGCGTCGACCGACCCCGACTTCGACCTCACGGCGGCCCGCGAGCTGCTGTCGAAGGAGCTTCCCGCGGCGCTGGTGCCGCGGCTCGCGCTCATGGACGAGCTGCCCACCCGCACGTCGGGCAAGGTCGACCGCAACGCGCTTCCCTGGCCGCTCCCGGGCTCGGACGACACCGACACGGGCGACCTGGCCGGCACCGCGGCGTGGGTCGCGGAGCGCTGGGCCGGCATCCTCGGCGCATCGATCACCAGCGAGGACGCCGACTTCTTCGCCGAGGGCGGCGGGTCGCTCAGTGCGGCGCAGCTGGTCACGGCGCTGCGCGAGCAGTACCCGTCGATCACCGTCGCGGACCTGTACGACCACCCGCGCCTCGGATCCCTCGCCGCGTACCTGGACTCGCTGCGGCCGGCGGAGGTCGCGGAGCCGCGCATCGTCCGGCCCACCCCGCGATCGACGGGCATCGCCCAGATCCTGCTGTCGGTCCCGCTCACGACCCTGACCGGCCTGCAGTGGCTCACCTGGATGGCCATCGCCAACAATGTCTTCGCCTGGGCCACCGGCTCGGACCTGCTCCCCACCATGAATTGGTGGGTGGTACTCGTGCTGTTCCTGGTCTTCATCACGCCGATCGGCCGCATGGCGCTGTCGGTGATCGCGTGCCGCCTGCTGCTCGGCGGACTGAAGCCGGGCGTCTACCGTCGCGGCGGCCCGGAGCACCTACGACTGTGGATCGCGGAGCGGTTCACGGCCGCGTCCGGTGCCGAGAACCTCTCCGGCGCACCGTGGATGATCTACTACGCCCGCGCGCTGGGCGCGACGGTCGGCCGGGGCGTCGACCTGCACGCCCTCCCGCCCGTGACCGGCATGCTCGAGCTGGGCGACTACGCGTCCGTCGAGCCGGAGGTCGACCTCGCCGGGCACTACCTCGACGGCGACGAGCTGCACATCGGCGAGATCAGCATCGGGGACGAGGCGTCGGTCGGCGCACGGTCCACGCTGCTGCCGGGCGCGAAGGTCGGCAGGCGCGCCGAGATCGGTCCCGGCTCGGCGGTGTTCGGCAAGGTGAAGGCGAAGCAGCACTGGGCGGGTTCGCCCGCGGAGAAGATCGGCAAGGCCGAGCACCCGTGGCCCGCGGAGCACCCGCCGCGCAGGCCCTTCTGGGTGTGGGTCTACGGTGTCAGCTCCGTGCTGCTCGCGGGCCTGCCGATGGTCGCGATCGGGGCGGGCCTCGCGCTGATCGGCTGGTTCGTCCGGGACGACGCGTACCTCAAGGAGGCCGCGCTGCACGGGCTGGCGGTCCTGCCGATCGCCGTCCTCCTCTCACTCACCGTGTACGCGCTTCTGACGCTGATCGCGGTGCGGCTGCTCGCGATCGGCCTCAAGCCCGGCTACCACGCGGTCCGCAGCCGCGTCGGCTGGCAGGTGTGGGCCACCGAGCGACTCATGGACGCCGCGCGCACTTTCCTGTTCCCGCTGTACGCCTCGCTCCTGACGCCGATCTGGTTCCGCATGCTCGGCACCACGGTGGGCAAGGACGCCGAGATCTCCACGGCCATGGTCATTCCGAAGTTCACCACCATCGGCGACGGGTCCTTCCTCGCCGACGACACGATGGTCGGCAGCTACGAGCTCGGCGGCGGGTGGATGCGCATCGACGAGGCCAAGATCGGCAAGCGCGCCTTCCTCGGCAATTCGGGGATGACGGGGCCCGGCCGCCGCGTCCCGAAGGACGGCCTGGTGGCGGTCCTGAGCGCCACCCCGTCGAAGGCGAAGAGCGGCAGCTCCTGGCTCGGCTCTCCCCCGGTCCGCCTGCGCCGCACCGCCGGTAACACCGACTCCACCTTCACCTACAACCCGTCGCTCGGCCTGCGCATGGCCCGGGGATCCGTCGAGACGGCGCGCCTGCTGGCGGTTTTCGTCAGCTTCGGTCTCGGCCTGGCGACGCTGGTCGCGCTGAACTACTTCGCGATCAACGTGGGCTGGTGGCTCGCGGCGCTGCTGTCGGGCGTCACGCTGCTCGTCGCCGGCGCGATCGCCTGCTGTGTCGCGGCCGCCGCGAAGTGGCTGGTGGTCGGTCGGATCGGCCGCGAGGAGCACCCGCTGTGGTCCTCGTTCGTCTGGCGCAACGAGCTCTCCGACGCCTTCGTCGAGTGCGTGGCCGCGCCGTGGTTCGCGCACGCCGCCACCGGCACCCCGATCCTCAACCTGTGGTTGCGGATGCTCGGCGCGAAGATCGGCCGCGGCGTGTGGTGTGAGACGTACTGGCTGCCGGAGGCCGACCTCGTGACGCTCGGCGACGCCGCCACCGTCTCCCGCGGCTGCGTCGTCCAGACGCACCTCTTCCACGACCGGATCATGGCGATGGACACCGTCGTCCTCGGCGAGGGCGCCACGCTGGGCCCGCACTGCGTCGCTCTGCCCGCGTCGTCCGTGGGCGACGGTGCCACCGTCGGCCCGGCGTCATTGGTCATGCGGGGCGACTCGGTGCCCGCCAACACCAAGTGGCAGGGCAACCCCATCTCGCCGTGGATCTTCAACGCGGGCAAACGCAAGCGCGACTGACCGACGGTCCGCCGACCCGCCCCCGACGAAAGGCCTCCCGTGAGCGATGGGCTCGAGATCACCCCGTTCCAGCCGAGCGACGTGGCGGAGCTGCTCGTCCTGCAGCGCTGCTGTTGGGTGCAGGAGGCGATCGCGAACGACAGTCTCGCCATCCCGCCGCTGACCGAGACCCACGACGACATCCTGCAGTGGGCCGCGCAATGGGCGACCTTCGTCATGCGGCTCGACGGTCGGCTGATCGGCGCGGTCCGCGGCCGGGCGGAGGCCGATCACCGCTGGCACATCGGGCGCGTGATGGTCGCACCGGACCTCGCCGGCCGCGGGCTCGGCACGGAGCTCATCGCTCTCATGGAGTCGCTGGCCCCTCCAGGCACCGAGGAGTTCGTCATGTTCACCGGCGCCGGCAGCGTACGCAACATCCGGACGTACGAGCGCGCGGGGTACACCGTCGGAGATCCCGAGCCCGCGCCGCACGGCGGCGTCGCCACCGTGACGCTGCGCAAGCCGGTAAGGTGATCACCCGAACCCCAGCGAAAGGAAGTGCGATCCGTGGTGCGCAAATCGGTCGGCCCGAAGCTCGTCGCCGCACCGAATCCGCAGCACGCGCGCGCGGTGGATCCGTACATCCCCAGCCACGGCAATCCGGGCTACCGGGTGTCGCGGTACGACCTGGAGCTGACGTACAAGGTCGAGAGCAACCGCCTCGACGGTAAGGCCGAGATCACCGCGACGGCCTCCGAGCCGCTCAAACGCTTCGCCCTCGACCTGTCGGACGCGCTCACCGCATCGAAGATCTCGGTCAACGGTCGCCGCCCGCAGCGCTACACCCACCGCGGGGGCAAGCTCACGCTCACGCTTTCGGACGCGGTCCCCGCCGGCGCGGCGATGACGATCTCCATCCGGTACGCGGGCACCCCGAAGCCGATCCGCTCGACCTGGGGCGAGGTCGGCTGGGAGGAGCTGTCGGAGGGCGTCATCGTCGCCTCGCAGCCGAGCGGCGCACCGTCGTGGTTCCCCTGCGACGACCACCCGGCGTCCAAGGCCTCGTACCGCATCGCCATCACCACGGACTCCCCCTACCGCGTGGTGTCCAACGGCAAGCTGGTCTCCCGGAAGGTCTCGGCCGCGCACACCACGTGGGTCTACGAGCAGGCCGCGCCGATGGCGTCGTACCTGGCCACCATCCAGATCGGCGCGTACGACCTGCTCAAGGTCGCCGACAAACCGGTGCCGATCCGGGCCGCCGTCCCCGCGCGGCTGACCTCCGACTTCCAGCGCAGCTTCGGCAACCAGGAGCGCATCATGCGCGCCTTCACCCGCTGGTTCGGCCCGTACCCGTTCCCCGACTACACCGTCGTCGTCACGGACGACACGCTGGAGATCCCCGTCGAGGCCCAGACCGTGTCGATCTTCGGGGCCAACCACTGCGACGGTACGCGGCACGCCGAGCGGCTCGTGGCCCACGAGTTGGCGCACCAGTGGTTCGGCAACTCGCTGACGCTGACCCGGTGGAAGGACATCTGGCTGCACGAGGGCTTCGCCTGCTACTCCGAGTGGCTGTGGGCCCAGGAGTGCGGCGAGGCGACCACCCAGCAGATGGCGGCGAGGTACTACGCGAAGCTCGCCGCGTCGCCCACGGACATCGTGGTCGGCGATCCGGGCCCGGACCTGATGTTCGACGATCGCGTCTACAAGCGGGGCGCGCTGACAGTGCACGCGGTGCGGGTCGCGCTCGGCGACCCCGTTTTCTTCTCGGTCCTCCACGAGTGGACCTCCGAGTACGCGCACCAGTCCGTCACGACCGAGGACTTCGTCTCGCTGGTCGCGAAGCACAGCCCGGAGCCGCTGCGCGACCTGTGGCGCACGTGGTTGTACGAGACCGCGCTGCCGCCGCTCCCCGTGCTCACCGCGCTCTGACCCGATCCCGCCCGCCCGGGCGCGCGGCGGCGGAAACTTTCTGTGGGGACGATGTCGAAACGGGGTCGTCCCGTTCGACGCCTGTACGAGACACGCTCACCACCACAGAAGAAGGACTGATCGATATGCCTCGTTTCATGGGATTCGTACGGATGGCCGAGGGACCCGAGGTCGGCACGCCGCCCCAGGCGCTCTTCGACGCGATGGACGTCTACATCGGCGAGCAGGCCGCGAAGGGCCACTTCCTCGACGGCGGCGGCCTGTACGGCACGGAGGACGCGGTGAACTTCGTCGTGCGCAAGGGCGAGATCACCCGGGTCGACGGCCCGTACGCCGAGTCGAAGGAGGTCGTCGGCGGCTGGTCGCTGCTGCAGTACGACACCGTTGAGGAGGCGATCGCCGCGTCGGAGGAGTTCGCCCAGCTGCACGCCACCCACTGGCCCGAACTGAACATGGTCTCCACGCTGCGGCAGGTCTCCGACGAGCCGCCCACCCCGGCAGAGGACTGACGCGCCGGCGGTGGTCCCGCCTACGCTGGTCGAGTGCCAGCCGGGATCACCGCCGACGCCGGGAGCGGAGCGAGCGGGTCGAAATCAGCCGAAGCGATCACCGCCACCTGGCGGGCGGAGTCGACGCGCCTCGTCGGTGCGCTGACCCGCATGACCCGCAGCATCCAGCTCGCGGAGGACCTCGCGCAGGACGCGTTGGTCGCCGCGCTGGAGCAGTGGCCCGAGACGGGTGTCCCCAACAACCCGGCCGCGTGGCTCATGACCACCGCCAAGCGGCGCGGCGTCGATTCGATCCGCCGCGCCGAGAACCTGCGCCGCAAGACCGAGGAGATCGGTCGCGGCCTGCGGGAGGACGACGGTATGCCCGATCTCGATGCGCAGGTCGACTTCATCGTCGACGACGCGCTGCGCCTGATCTTCCTGTCCTGCCACCCGGCCCTCACCCCCGAGGCGCGGGCGGCGCTGACCCTCCGCGTGGTCGGCGGGCTCACCACCGGCGAGATCGCGCGCGGCTTCCTGGTACCGGAAAAGACCATGGGGCAGCGCATCTCCCGCGCGAAGAAGACGCTCACCACCGCCCGCGCGGAGTTCGAACTGCCCACCGGCGAGGAGCGCACGCGCCGCCTCGACGACGTGATGGCCGTGATCTACCTGATCTTCACCGAGGGCTACTCCGCCACCGCCGGCGACGACTGGATGCGTCCCGACCTCGCCCGCGAGGGCATCCGGCTGGCCCGCATGCTCGCCGAACTCGCGCCGGACGAGCCCGAGGCGCACGGCCTGCAGGCCCTCGTCGAACTGCAGGGCTCCCGCATCGACGCTCGCACGGACGCCGACGGTGCCCCCGTCCTCCTGGACGACCAGGACCGAGGCCGCTGGGACCGGCTCCTGATCCGACGGGGCCTGACCGCCCTGCGCCGGGCCGAGGAGCTCGCCGCGCGGGGCGTCCCCGTCGGACGCTACTACCTGCAGGCCGCGATCGCCGCACAGCACGCCCGCGCCGCGACCCCCGCCGACACCGACTGGTCGCGGATCGCCCGGCTCTACGACGCGCTCGCGCACGCCGCACCCGGGCCGGTGGTGGAGGTCAATCGGGCTGTGGCGCACGGCCGGGCGTTCGGCGCCGGGGCAGGCCTGACGGTGCTCGACGCCGTCGATCCGGCCGCCCTCGGCGACGCGCCGCTCGTGCCGAGCGTCCGGGGCGACCTGCTGGAGCGGGCCGGACGGCATGCGGAGGCGGCGGCGCACTTCGACGAGGCCGCGCGGCGCACCCGCAACGCCGGCGAGCGCGCCCTCCTCGACCGTCGCGCCCACGAGAACCGATCGTTCGACCAGTCCACGTAGATATATTTTGTTGTAGCGTGGTCGCATGAGCGACACCGAAGGCATCGTCGACCGGCGCGCCGAGTTCCCCAAGTTCACGCCGGTCACCCCGCCGCCGTCGTACGGCGCCTTCGTCGAGGCGATGCGCGACCTGATGGACCTCGCGGTCGCCTCCGACGCCGACGACGCCGCCTACGCGCTGGCCGCGGAGCAGATCCGGCGGGCGAGCGCGACGCTCGCGCCGCACCGCGAGGCCACCGAAGCGGCGGGCCCCGCGAGCCGGGTGCCGGAGCTGCCCGGCCGCGGGAATCCGATGCAGATCCCCTGGCGGATGGAGCGTTTCGACGACGACGGGATCCGATCGATCGTGCGCTTCCGGCGGGCCCACCTCGGCGGACATTCCGCAGCCCACGGCGGCATGATCGCCCAGCTCTTCGACGAGCACCTCGGCTGGATCGTCTACAGCGGCGGGCATCCCATCGCGCGCACCGCCTATCTCAAGGTCGACTACCGCAAGGTGACACCGCTCGACACCGACCTCGTGCTCGACGGCTGGATCGAGCGCGTGGAGGGGCGCAAGATGTTCGTCCGCGCCACGCTCGCCACGCCGGACGGGACGCTGCTCGCGGAGTGCGAAGCGCTGATGATCGCGCTCCTGCCGCACAACGCCTGATCAGCCCCTCCAGCGCGGCAGCGCGTCCGCGGCGAGCGCCTGCGCGAGCGTCGGTGCCGCCGTGTCCTTCTCGGACAGGATCGGCGGCACCTCGTCCGGCCACGCGATCGCGAGCTCGCGGTCGAGCGGGTCCACTCCGTGCTCGGCGGACGGGTTGTACTCGGACGAGACGTGATACGCGACGACCGCGCCGTCGGTCAGGGCGCAGAAGCCGTGCCCGAGTCCCTCGGCGAGGTACACGGTGCGATGCCCCTCGGCGTCGAGGCGCACGGTCTCGACCGCGCCGAAGGTGGGCGAGCCGACCCGTAGGTCCACGATCACGTCGAGGATCGCGCCGTGCAGGCACGCCACGAGCTTCGCCTGCCCCGGAGGGACGTCCGCGTAGTGGATGCCGCGCACAGCGCCCACGCGGTTCACCGAGACGTTCGTCTGCGCCACGACGAGCTCGTGGCCGGTGGCCTCGCGGAACGCCGACGCCTTGAACAGCTCGAAGAACTCGCCGCGCGTGTCCGGCCGGACGATGGGGTCCAGGACGAAGGCGCCGGCGATGGACAGCGAGGCGACGTTCATCTGCCCTCCTCGAGCAGTCCGTGCAGGTAGGTGCCGTAGCCGGACTTGACAAGCCGGTCCGCGTGGGAGCGCAGCTGCGCGTCGTCGATGAAGCCGCTCCGCCACGCCACCTCCTCGGGGGCGCCGATCTTGGTGCCCTGCCGCTGTTCCACCGCGCGGACGTACCCCGTGGCGTCGGCGAGGGCGTCGAAGGTCCCGGTGTCGAGCCACGCGGTCCCGCGCGGCAGCACCTCGACGGCGAGCCGCCCCTCGTTCAGGTAGTGCCGGTTGACGTCGGTGATCTCGAGTTCGCCGCGCGGCGAGGGCTTCAGGTTCCGCGCGACCTCGACCACCGACGGGTCGTAGAAGTACAGGCCGGGCACGGCGTACGGCGACCGTGGATGCTCCGGCTTCTCCTCGAAGCCGACGGCGCGACCGGCACCGTCGAACTCGATGACCCCGTAGGCGCGCGGATCGGCGACGCGGTACGCGAAGACCGCACCGCCGGCGATCCCGTCGAAGCGCCGCAGCTGCGAGCCGAGGCCCGGACCGTAGAAGATGTTGTCGCCCAGGATGAGCGAGACCGTCTGGTCGCCGATGAAGTCCGCGCCGAGCACGAAGGCCTGGGCGAGGCCGTCCGGGCTCGGCTGCACCACGTACTCGATCCGCACACCGAACTGGGAGCCGTCGCCGAGGAGTCGCCGGAACTGCTCGGCGTCGCCCGGCGTCGTGACGACGAGGATCTCCCGGATCCCCGCCAGCATCAAGGTGGAGAGGGGGTAGTAGATCATCGGCTTGTCGTAGACGGGGAGCAGCTGCTTGCTGACACCGACGGTGATCGGGTGGAGCCTGCTGCCCGTGCCGCCGGCCAGGATGATCCCTCGCATGAGCCGACTCTATCGGACTGCATATCTATCGCTTGGTGACCGATCGCATCGAGTACGATCGTTTTATGAAGAAGCAATGGGCGATCGCGCTCGTCGCCGTTCTCGCTCTGTCGCTGGGTGTACGGATCGTGGTCTCGAACACCTTCGCCTTCGACGAGCAGCGGGTGCGCATCCCCGTCACCGATGCGGTCGCCGCGGGCGGCACCACGCCGGACGCGCACACCGGTGGCCGACTCGACGGCGTGCTCACCACCCCGAAGGGGAGCTCGGACAGGCACGGCCTCGTCGTCTTCGTGCACGGTGACGGACCCGCGAACGCGTCCCGCGACGACGCCTACCGGCCGATCTGGGAGGCGTTCTCCCGCGCCGGGTACGCGACGCTGTCGTGGGACAAGGCCGGGGTCGACGGTGCGCCGGGGAACTGGCTCGACCAGTCCCTCGCCGATCGCGGTGCCGAGGTCGCGGCCGCGCTCGACTGGGCACGGACGCGGCCGGAGATCGACCCGACGCGCATGGGCGCGTGGGGCGTCAGCCAGGGTGGCTGGGTGCTGCCGCCGATCGCGGCGAAGCGTACGGACCTGCGCTTCCTGATGCTCGTCGGCGCGGCGGTGAACTGGCTGCGCCAGGGCGAGTACAACCTCCTCGCGGACCTGCGGGCCGCGTCCGAACAGGAGAAACAGCGAGCGCTCGACCGGCGCGCGGCGGACATCACTCTACTCGAGCGCGGCGCCTCCTATCGCGAGTACCTCGATGCGAAGGTCGACCCGAACCCGATGACCGAGGACCGTTACGGCTTCGTGCTACGCAACTTCCGCGCGGACGCGACCGGGGACATCGCTCGCATCGGCATCCCCGTCCTCCTGCTCCTCGGCGGCGCCGACCGCAACGTCGACACGGCCGAGACGGCCCGCGTGTACGCCGCGACGATGCGCCCCGGCCTCCTCACCGAACGCGCCTTCCCCCGCGCGACGCACAGCCTCACCCGCGACGACATCGAGTACCGCAGCGACGACCCGCGGGTCATCGCGGGGGCGGTTCTCGCGCCGCGGGAGATCTACGCGCCGGGGTACCTCGACGCGCTCACCGACTTCGCCGCTCGGCAGGCGGCAGTCCGATGATCGGCGCCCCGATCTCCACGCGATCCCTCGTCGAGTCCCTGCTCCGCGAGGACGCGACGATCGACGCGGGAGAACTCTACGCGGTCGCCGAGGTCCTCGGGATGGGCGATCAGCAGGTCCGGCTCGCGGTCAAACGCCTTGTGACCGAGGGCCGCTTCACCTGTGTCGGGCGGGGTCGCCGGGCCGTGCTCACCGCGACCGACGCCACGCGCGCCGACATCGAACCGGATCGGGCGCACGTCGAACTCGCGTACGCGCAGGACCGCGGCGAGGCGCCCTGGGACGGGGTGTGGCACCTCGCGGGGTTCGCCGTGCCGGAGGCCGAGCGGGAGGCTCGGGCCGTCCTCCGCGAAACGATCCGCGCGCTCGGGGGCGGCCTCGTGCACGGCGGGCTGTACGCCTCCGCCCACGCGTGGGAGGACGAGTTGCGGGGTGCCGCCCACGCCATCGGCGCGAGCGAGTTTCTGACCACCCTGAGCACCGCCGACCTCGTGATCGGCGGCACCCGCGGCGCCGCTGCCGCGCAACGGCTGTGGGACCTCGATGATCTGGCCGACGGGCACCGTCGGCTCGCGGACACCGCGGCCGAGGCACTCGACCGCGCGCCGCATGCCGCACACCCCGAACGGCTCGCGCTCACCGTCGGGCTCGTGGCCGCGTTCGACCGCGCACACGCACCGGACCCTCTACTGCCGCCGGAGCTCCTCCCCCGGGACTGGACCGGCGCCCGCGCCCGCGACCTGGCCCGTCGGGCCTGGTCGACGCTCGCCGCCGCGGAGGCCGACTCGCCGATCCGGCTCTTGCGCTGGTTCGACGCGCCCTTGCAACCCCACTAGCCTGTTCCCATGCACATCGTGGTCACCGGCGGCGCCGGGTTCATCGGCGCGAACTTCGTCCGCCGGACCGTGGCGACCCGCCCGGACGTGCGGATCACGGTCCTGGACGCACTCACCTACGCCGCCAACGAGTCCTCGCTGGACGAGGTGCGCGAGCGGATCGACTTCGTCAAGGGCTCGATCGTCGACCCCGCGGTCGTCGACGAGGTCGTCGCCGGCGCCGACGCGGTGGTCAACTTCGCCGCCGATACGCATAACGACAATTCGCTGAGCGATCCGTGGCCCTTCCTGGACACCAACATCCGCGGCACGGCGGTCCTGCTCGACGCCGTGCGCCGGCACGACGTCCGGCTGCACCACATCTCGACCGACGAGGTCTTCGGCGACCTCCCCCTGGACACCCCGGCGCGGTTCACCGAGGACACGCCGTACCGCCCGTCGAGCCCCTACTCGGCTTCCAAGGCATCGTCGGACCACCTGGTGCGGGCGTGGGTGCGCAGCTTCGGCGTGCGGGCCACGATCTCCAACTGCTCCAACAACTACGGGCCGTACCAGCACGTCGAGAAGTTCATCCCGCGGCAGATCACCAACATCCTCAGCGGGGAGCGCCCCAAGCTCTACGGTGCGGGGGCGAACGTCCGCGACTGGATCCACGTCGACGATCACAACGATGCGGTCTGGACCATCCTCGACCGGGGCGAGATCGGCGAGACCTACCTCATCGGGGCCGACGGTGAGCGGTCCAACCGCGAGGTGCTCCGCACCCTGCTCGAGGTGATGGGCCGCCCGGCGGACGACTTCGACGTCGTCCCCGATCGCGCGGGGCACGACCTGCGGTACGCGATCGACTCGAGCAGGCTCCGGCGCGAACTCGGCTGGGAGCCCGCGCACGCCGATCTGGATGCGGGCCTGCGCGACACCGTCGAGTGGTACCGGCGCAACCGCGCGTGGTGGGAGCCCGCCAAAGCCGGCGTGGAGGCCGCCTACGCGCGCCGGGAGACGGCGCGCTGACGCCGGAAATCGTGTGATCTTCGACCGAACCACCGCGGAAAGCACAGGTCCGGCACGAAAACCTGTTTCAATTGTCGCGACATCAGACGCGACCGACCGCCCGGACCATCGACCGGCGGCCGACGAGATCCACGAGGTGACCACCCATGCCGCCCGAAGGCACCCCCGCCGCTACCGCCACCGCCACCGCAGTTCCACCGCGGGAGGACCTCGACACCGCGGGGCAGCGCGAGCGGCGCAAGCGCATCATCGACGCCACGTTGGCGCTGGCCCGCAAGGGCGGCTACGACGCGGTGCAGATGCGCGCGGTGGCGAAGAAGGCGGACGTCGCGCTCGGCACGCTGTACCGGTACTTCCCGTCCAAGGTGCACCTTCTGGTCGCGGGACTGGTCAGCCAGTTCGAGCGGGCGGGCGAACGGATCGGGAAGGCGCAGATCCCCGGCGACACCTCCGCCGAGCGGCTGATGTTCGTCCTGGACCGCAACACCGAGGCGCTGCAGCGGGCACCACTGCTGACCGAAGCCATGGTGCGGGCGTTCATGTTCGCGGACGCGACGGCCGCCGCCGAGGTGGAGCGGGTCGGCCGCCTGCTGGAGGACATGTTCGCGCACGCGCTCGGCGTGGAGGACCCGGACGATCGCCAGCGCGACACCTTCCACCTCATCGCCGATGTGTGGATGGCGAACCTCGTCGCCTGGGTGACGCACCGCGCGTCCGCAACGGAAGTGCAAAAGAGGCTCTCGGTCGCCGTCGACCTTCTGATCAAGGACTGACGAACTACCTGTTCGCGGCAGGTTCTCAACCGAAAAACTGAAACACGTACTAGTTTTGCCCCGGCAGTTGATACGCTCCTTCCGATAATTGAGGGAGAGGGACAGACGATGGCGCGTTCGTCAGGCACGGCATGAGGGCCGCGGCGCTGTACCGGCTGTATCAGTTGGCGGCGATCTTCACCAAGAGCCTGTCCACGGTAGGCCGGTCGGTCCTGTTGGCCGGGCAGATCATCATGTGGACGGTGCGCGGCGTCCTCAAGCGGAACTTCGCGGTCGGCGAGACGATCACGCAAGCGGTCACCTTGCTGCGAGTGACAACGCTGCCCGCGATCCTCGTCGCGATCCCGTTCGGCGCGGTGGTCTCGGTGCAGGTCGGCGCACTGGTCGACACCGTCGGGGCGAACTCCCTGGTCGGCGCGGCCAGCGGCATCGGCATCATCCGCCAGGGTGCGCCGCTCGCCACCGGCGTATTGCTGGGCGGCGTGTGCGCCTCGGCCATCGCGGCCGACCTCGGCTCCCGTACGGTGCGCGAAGAGCTACAGGCCATGCAGGTCATGGGCGTCGACCCGATCGCCCGGCTCATCGCGCCCCGGATGCTCGCGCTGATGCTCATCGCACCGATGCTGCTGGTGGCGATCGTCGCGGTCGCGATGGTCGTCGCGCTCACGGTCTCGGTGTGGCAGTTCGGGCTCAGTTCCGGCGGCTTCTGGTCGTCGTTCGGCGCCTTCTCGGCACCCTCGGACCTCGCCTTCGCCGTGCTCAAGGCCGAGACCGGAGCGATGATCGTCGGCCTGGTGGCCGGCCTCCGCGGGTTGGAGGCCTCGGGCGGCCCGCGGGGCGTCGCCGACGGTGTGAACTCCTCCGTGGTGCTGTCGATCACGCTGATCTTCCTCTCCTTCCTGGGACTGACGCAGCTGCAGACGATGTTCTTCCCGAGTCAGGTGGCCTGAGATGACCACGAACGCACCCGCTCCCGTCGAGAAGCCGACCACCACGCCGAAAGGTAGCGCCCTCGCGTCGGGCCCGGCCGGGCTCGTCGCCCGGATCGGCGAGGCCGTCGTCTTCGTCGCGCAGTCGATCTACCTGGTCCCCCTCGCGCTCAAGAAGTACCGCGGGGAGACCTCGCGGGTGCTCAAACAACTCGCGTGGGGCCGCGGATCCGTGATCGTCGACGGCGGCGTCGTCGTCATGATGGTCATCCTCGGCGCCGCCAGCGGTGCCGCGGTCGCGATCGAGGCCTACGCGGGCCTGAACCTCATCGGATTCGGTCCCCTCACCGGCGTGATCGGCGGCCTCGCGAACATCCGCGAGATGATCCCCATCTCCGCGGGCATCGGCTTCGCCGCGCAGGCCGGCTGCCGGATGACCGCGCAGATCGGCTCGATGCGGATCGCGGAGGAGATCGACGCCGTGGAGGCGCTCGGTATCCGATCGATCCCGTACGTGGTCAGCACCCGCCTGATCGCCGGCATCGTCGTGGTACTCCCCGCCTACCTGCTCACGCTGCTGCTCAGCTTCCTCACCTGCAAGCTCATCGTGGTCGTCTTCCACGGCCAGGCGCAGGGCACCTACAACCACTACTTCGAGCAGTTCCTCAGCCCCGGCGACATCGCGCTGTCCACGGTCAAGGCCGTGGTCTTCTGCGCGGCCGTCACGATCATCCATTGCTACTACGGGTACTTCGCCAAGGGCGGCCCGGAGGGCGTCGGCCTCGCGAGTGGGCGCGCCGTGCGCGCGAGCCTCGTCACCGTGCTGACGCTCGACTTCATCATGACCATCGTGATGTGGGGCATCACGCCCGAGATCGTGTTCAAGGGTTAGGGGGAGCCGTGTACGAATTGCTCGGTGGCACACCGCAACGCCAGCAGCGGGTCTTCTTCGTCGTGGGCGCCGCGACCGTCGCGGTCATCCTGGTGGCAGCCCTGACCGGCTTCATCTCCTCCCGTATCCCGGCGTCGGACAGCCGCCTCGCGGTCACCGTCGAATCCGCGGACGTGGGCCCCGGCGTGAAGGCGGGCACGCGGGTCACGCTCCGCGGTGTCCCGATCGGTGAGGTGCAGTCCGTCGTGATCCCCCGCGCGGGCCAGGCCAAGGTCGCGGTCCGGCTGGACCGCGGGAGCATCCGCGGCCTGACCGACGCGCTGTCGGTGCGGTACCAACCGGGCAACTACTTCGGCGTCACCGAGATGGCGCTGGTTCCGGGGAAGGGCGGCGAGGACCTGCGTTCCGGCAGCACCCTGCGCCCCGTGTCGAGCAACGACACCATCTCGGACCTGCTCACCCGGAGCGCGGTCTCCGTCTCGGGCGTCATGACGCCGAAGCTGATCGAGGTCACCAAGAAGGCCACCTCGTACACGCAGGCCATCACCCCGCTGCTGCAGGTCGCGTTCTCCGTCGAGCAGCAGAACGCCCTCACCGTCAAGGTGCCCATCGCGACCACGTTGCGCACCGTGCGCACCACGCTCGACGGGGTGCCGGGCCTGGTCGAGGGCGCCTTCGAGGGCTGGTTCGTCCCGCAGATGCGCGGCGGCGAGGCCGCCGGCACCCTCGATTACACCGTCAACAACTACGACAAGATCGACAAGACGACGACCCTGCTGGGAACCGGCTTCTTCACCCCGCTCGCCGACATGTTCGGCTCGCACGAGGCCGAGTTCACGTCCGGCACCGTCCTGCTTCGCGTCGTCATGGACAGCACGACCAAGGTGATGCGCACCGTCAGCGTCCCGCGCCAGATCGTCCCGTTGATCACCGGCCTGAACAACGCTTTCATCACCGTTCCGGAGGGCACCGCACTGCGCATGAACATCATCGCCGACCGCATCCCGGCAGCCGCCTCCGTGCTCGAGGGGGGTCGCTGACATGCGCGCGAAGAACACCCGCGCTGCCGTCACCCTGGCGATCGCGCTCGTCGTCACGCTGGTCATCGCCGCGGGGATCTTCGCCGCGCTGCGCAACCCGGCGGGCGGCGAGACCCGCGACTACCAGGCGCACCTGTCCGACGCGTCGGGCCTGCGCGTGGGCAGCGACGTGCGGCTGCGCGGCGTACTCATCGGCAAGGTCACCTCGGTCGACGTCCGCAGCACGGCAGACGGGAACGGCAACGAGGCGGTGGTCGGCTTCTCGGCGCAGAAGGACCACCCCGTCACCTCGACCACTCGGGTCGCGGTCAAGTACCGCAACCTCACCGGCGAGCGGTTCATCGAGGTCCAGCCCGGCTCCTCCGCCGGCGGCGTGCCCACCACGACGATCCCGATGGGCCGCACCACTCCGTCGTTCGACATCACGACGCTGTTCAACGGTCTCGCGCCCGTGCTGCGCACGTTGAGCCCCGACGACGTCAACGATCTGACCCGCAACCTGCTCGGCCTCCTGCAGGGCGACGACACCACCGCGGCGCAGACCTTCGGGGCGATCGACAAGATCACCGCGAACCTGGCCGACCGGCAGACCGTGATCAAGACCCTCATCGACAACGTCACCCGGGTCGCGAACATGATCAACGACTACTCGCCGCAGGTCGTGGAATTCATCGTCAACTTCGACCTGCTGCTGACGAAGGTGCTCGAGAACCTCGACGAGTTCCGGCGCACCGCCACGTACGGGCCCGGGTTCGGCGCCGCGACGAACCGGGTGCTCACGGCGCTCGGCCTGTCCAAGGACCTCGACGTGGAGAACCTCGTCCGCACGGCCTTCAAGGATCCGGGCGCGGCCGTCCAGGCCATGAGCAAGCTGCCCGGGCTGTTCACCGGCGTCGCCGCGCTCCTCGGCGCGCCGCCGGCGCCGTGCTCGAAGGGCACGGCGCAACTCCCGAACAAGGTCACCGTGCTGACCGGCGGAACGAATGTGACGGTGTGCCTGAAATGATCTTCACCGGACGTCCGCCCTGGCGCGGACTGGTCAACCGCAGCACGCGGATCGGCGCGATCGCCGTGGCCGTTGCCCTGCTCATCACGGCGGGCCTGGCGTACGTGTACCTGCGCCCGCCCGGGCAGAAGGAGCTCACGTTCGTGACCCAGGACGCGGCGCTCATCAAGCCCGGTGTCGAGGTGCGCGCCGCGGGCGTGCGCATCGGCTCGATCTCCGCGGTGGACCTGCGCAAGGACGATGTCGAGGTGACGGCCCGCATCGACGACTCCGTGTTCGTGGGCGACCAGACCTCCGTCGCCGTCCGCATGCTCACCGTCGCCGGCGGCTTCTACGTCGCGGTCACGTCCGCGGGCCGGGCGTCCCTGGGCGACAAGCCGATCCCCCGCACCCGGGTGGAGCTGCCGTACAGCATCGGCGACCTCCTGCAGGACACGCCCGAGAAGCTGGTGCCGGTCGACCGGACGCAACTCGCCGCGTCGATCAAGGCCCTGAGCACGGGCCTCGACTCGAACCCGGGATCCGTCGACAACATCGTCAAGGGCGTGAACTCGCTCATCGGGCAGCTCACCGACCAGCGCGACCAGGTGGGACGCATCGTCAACATCAGCACGCAGTACACCACCGACTTCGCCAAGCAGCGCGAGACCATCATGAACATGATCCACAAGGCGTCCCTGGCGATCGTCACGCTCGATCAGACCGCCGCGAACTTCGGCATCGCCTACCAGGGCCTCGCCGGGATGTTCGGCAAGATCAAACCCTTCCTCGACCTGTATTGGAAGTACCGCGACACCCTCGGCGACGCCTTCACGAAGATGGAGTCCGCGCTGAAGACGACCAACGTGACCATCCCCGCGATGATCGGCGAGCTGCAGAAGGCGATCGACACCATGCAGAAGACCCTGGAGAAGCAGGGCAAGCCCATGTCACCGGACACGGTTCTGGCCAGCCGCCTCTGCTTCCCGACGGCGACGGTGAGCTGCTGATGCGCCCCGCGAGGATCTCCCTGATCGCGGCGGCCGCCGCGCTCGTCGCCGCGACGGTACCCACTGCGATCGGCACCGCCGCAGCCGCTTCCACCACCCAGTGCGCCTACCTGGCCGACGGCATCGGCCTCTACCCGAACAACGACGTCACCCAGATGGGCGTGAAGATCGGTTCGGTGCGCACGGTCGAGCCGAACGGCGACGGCGTGAAGGTCACCTTCGACGTGTCCGGCCGCACCCTTCCGGCCACCGTGAAGGCCGTCACCCGCTCGACCTCGATCCTCGCGGACCGGTCGCTCGAGTTGGTCGGCAACTACTCGTCCGGCGCGACGCTCTCACCCGGCACGTGCATCACCCGGGACCGGACCGCGACGCCGAAGTCGATCTCCGAGACCACCTCCGCCGCAACGCGGCTGGTCGACTCGGTCACCGAGGGCGGCGCCTCCGCGGACCTCGGCAAGCTGCTGACCCGGCTCGACACGGAGGTCGGCCCGTCGGTGCCGCCGCAGGCCGCGCGCTCGCTCACCAATCTCTCGACGCTGCTCAGCGATCCGGCCGGCTTCCTCGGCGATGTGACGACCGTGGTGAGCGACATCCGGCCGTTGATGCAGAGCATGGACTCCCAGTGGAGCGAACTGCTGCTCACCCTGCAGCACGTCGGCAACGTGCTGGACCAGTACGGCAAGGTCACCTTCCCCGCAGTATCGGAGATCTTCCAGACGCTGCCGGTGTTCTTCCTGGTGGGCGACGACGCGATGCGCCGCTACGGCGACATCCTGCGCCCCGGCGGCACGATGGCGGCCGACGCCGTGCGGCTCGCGGCGACCGGCGTGCGCTCGAACGAGGCGCTCGCCCGGACGCTCCCGGTGTTCGGCTCGCAGATCGCGCCGTACCTGCCCCGCGGCGGCGACGAGGGCCCCGTGACGGTCGCCGGGGTCCCCGTCACCACGGTCGCCACGAGCGATCCGGCGAAGCTGTGCGCGAGCATCAACGCCCAGGCGCCGGGGAGCTGTTCGGTCGTCGCCGGGAAGGCGCAGACCGCCACCGTCAACCTGCTCCAGCTGCCCCTGCAGGGAGGTCGATGATGTTCGGCACTCGGAAGCCGGTCCGCTGGCTCCCCCGGTCCGCCGCCGCGGCGATCGCGCTGACGGCGGGCGTCGTGCTCGCCGGCTGCACGGTGAGCCCGGCGAACATGGACATGCGCAACCCGATCGGCGACAGCGACCAGTACGACGTGAAGCTGCAGTTCGCGGACGTCCTGAACCTTCCCATCGGCGCCCGGATCTCGCTCGGCGGGCTGACCGTCGGCCGGGTCAAGGCGGTGAACCTCGGTGAGGACGCGGCCACCGTCACCGTCCGCGTGGACAAGTCGGTCGAGCTGCCCTCGGACATCCACGCCTCGGTCCTGCAGGACACCCTCCTGGGTGAGGCCTACGTCCGGCTCGAGGCGCCGGAGACGCCGAGCGCCTCCGCCACGCCGCTCCGCGCGGGATCCGTCGTGCCCCTGACGCAGACGAGTCCGCCCCGCTCGGTGGAGAGCACGCTCACCATCCTGGCGGACTACTTCGGCAGCGGCTCGGTGCAGGAGATCAGCCGCACGATCAACCGGCTCAACACCGCGGTGCCCAAGGACCGCCCGCAGTTCGAGCAGCTCTCCGATCAGCTCAGCCGCGATGTCACGGGCATCGGGTCGTCGACCGCCGAGGTCAATCGGCTGCTCGACTCCGCCACGGAGATGGCGGACCGGCTGGCCAAGCAGGAGAAGAACTTCAAGGACACGTTGTCGCCCTATCACCTCAAGTACTGGAGAAACCAGGGCAAGCTGATGTCGAACATCGGCGTCCTGCTGCCCGCAGTCGGCGGCATGCTGCAGCAGGGCTCGTGGCTGATCCCGCTCATGAACAGCTCGTCGGACCTGTTCGAGCTGCTCACGGCCGACATGGTGTCGCTGGGCACGGCGATCCACGTCGGGTCGATCCTGGTGAACAAGAACCTCGTCCCGTTCCTCAATAAGCCCGTCGTCAAGATCGATTCGGTGACCGGCGCGAGCGGGCAGGACCTCTCGCCCGGCACGGTCAAGGTCCTCCGACTGATCGGACAGGCACGATGACCCGTTCCGGAATCGCTTCCACTCTCGGCCTGATCGCACTCGTCGTCGTGTCGGTGCTCCTGCTGGGACAGCAGGGCGTGCAGTGGCTCTCGCCCTCGGGGCAGCGCACCGCGTACATCCAGCTGACCGACGCCAACGGGCTGCAGGAGGGCTCCCGCGTCCTCGACCGGGGCGTCGAGGTCGGCAAGGTCCGCGCCCTCACGGTCAACGCCGACCGTGTCGAGGTCGAGGTCCGCTACGCCAAGGACACCCGGATCACCTCCGGCGCGAAGGTCCGGGTCCAGAACCTGTCGGGGCTGGGCGAGACCTACCTGACCATCGCGCAGGGCGACGGTGCACCGATCCCCGACGGGGCCCGCCTCGAGGGCGTCGTGGACACCGCGGATTCCACCGTCGGCGCGCTGTCGAGTTCGCTGTCGCGCCTGATGAAGCAGCTCGACCCCGCGACGGTGCAGCGTCTACTCGCGCGCGCTGACGAGGCCCTACCCGCCGGCGAACAGACGGTGCCCACGATCGATGCCGGCGCGCTGCTCACCGCGACATCGATCCTGCGGCAGCTGCCCGACATCAAGGACCTCATGCAGTCCTTCAACTCGATCACCCCGCGCGCGGGCGATGTCGGCGCACTGCTGCTGAGTCTCGACCAGCCGTTGCGGACCTTCGGCAAGGGCTACGGCGAGATGGCGCCGTACTCCGTGTCCTACATCAGCCAGGGCGACTACCCGAACGTCATCAAGGACGGCATGCTCGAGCTGTTCAAGATCATCCAGAACTTCGAGGATCGGTCGGCGTCCAGCGTGCAGTACCTGTCCGACCTGATGCTCCCGTCGGTGCGCGCCATCGCCGAGCCCCTGTCGACCATCAACGGCGGCGCGCTGCTCGACACGGCGCTGTCCTCCGTCCGCGGCCGCACCGGCGCAGTGACACTGCGGATGGCACCGTCGGGCGCCCCCGCGGGAGCGACGGCCGCCAAGCCGTCCGGCGCACCGTCGAGCACCGCGCCGGCGACCTCCGGAGCCGCCGCACCGTCCAGCACCCCTGCCAAGCCCCGCTGACGCGGGACCCAAGGAGAACCCGGAGACCATGGCCCTCGCGCTCACCGATGTCCAGCTCGCCCTTGCCGATTCGATCCGCGATTGGGCGGACCGCGCACACCCGGTCGACGCCGTCCGCTCGGGCGACTCCGGGGCCGTCGAGAAGGCATGGCGCGGCCTGGCCGACATCGGGGTCTTCGGGATCACGCTGAGCGAGGACCTCGGCGGGTTCGGCGGGACCGCCGACGATGCGGCCGCCGCCGTCGAGGCCGCGACCACCGTCCTCGCCCCCGGGCCGGTCGCGGGCACCGTCGCGGTCGGGGTCCTCCTGGAGCATCACCTGCGCGGGACGGACCGGCTCGCGGGCGTGCGGGCCGCACTCGCCGCTGGGGAGGCCCGTGCGGCGCTCGTCGTCGACGGTGACGGCTCGCTCGCACCGGACGCCACCCCCGGGTCGCACCTCCTGATCGCTTCCCCCGAGGGCGCGTGGCACCTGCTGCCACCCGGGCACCCCGGGGTCGTCGTGGAAACCGTTGCCGGGCTAGATACCTCGCGACCGCTCGCGCGGATCCACCTGGAGACCCCTGCCTTCGGCGACGACACCCTGGTCCCCGGCATCACCTCGGACGACGCTCGCGCGGCGCTCGCCGCGTTCGCCGCGGCGGAGGCCGCGGGGGTCGCCGCCTGGGCGTTGCGCACCGCCGCCGAGTACGCCAAGGTCCGCGTGCAGTTCGGCAAGCCGATCGGCTCGTTCCAGGCGATCAAGCAGATCGCGGCCGACATGCTCTGCCGCTCGGAGCAATCCGCAGCGCTGGCCTGGGACGCCGCGCGATCCCTCGGGAGGGGCCCGGAGCACCTGCTGGCCGCTGCGGTCGCGGCCGCGGGCGCCCTCGACGCCGCGGTGGAGAACGCCAAGGACGCGATCCAGGTGCTCGGCGGCATCGGTTTCACCTTCGAGCACGACGCACACCTGTACCTGCGTCGCGCGACCGCGCTCCGGGCGATGCTGGGTGATTCGGCGCGCTGGCGCACGCGCGCCGCGGAACTCGCCCGCTCGGGCGTGCGCCGAGGCCTCGACTACGAGGTGGACGGTGATCACGCCGGCGCTGCGGCGGAGGTCGCGGGGATCGCGGAACTCCCGGCGGACGAGCAACGGCGCGCACTGGCGGAGTCCGGACTACTGGTGCCGCACTGGGATCCGCCCTACGGCCGCGGCGCGGGCCCCGCCGAGCAGATCGTGTTGGACGGTGCGCTCGACGCAGCCGGGATCGAGCGGCCGACGCTCGTGATCGGCGCGTGGGCCGCGCCCACCATTCTCGAGCACGGCACAGCCGAGCAGGCGGAGCGCTTCGTGTGGCCGACCCTGCTCGGCGAGATCAGCTGGTGCCAGCTGTTCAGCGAGCCCGAGGCGGGTTCCGACCTGGCGTCGCTGCGCACGAAGGCCACGCGGGTCGAGGGCGGCTGGTCGCTGACGGGCGAGAAGGTGTGGACCTCGCTCGCGCATGAGGCGGACTGGGCGATCTGCCTGGCCCGCACCGACCCCGACGCACCGAAGCACAAGGGCATCACCTACTTCCTGGTCGACATGCTGTCCGATGGCCTGGATGTGCGGCCGCTGCGGGAGATCACCGGCGACGTCCGGTTCAACGAGGTGTTCCTCTCCGACGTCTTCGTCCCCGACGACTGCGTCGTGGGCCCGGTGAACGGGGGCTGGCGGCTAGCCCGCACGACTCTCGCGAACGAGCGGGTCGCGATGAGCGGATCGGGCCTGGGCGCCCGCCTCGAGGCGCTCATCGCCGATCCGGGCGCGGACGCCGACCTCGGCCGGCTCGGCGCGCTGATCACCGAGGCGGCGTCCTGTTCACTCCTCGACCTGCGGGCCGTCATCGCCAGCGTCGGCGGCCAGGACCCCGGCGCCGCGTCGAGCGTCCGCAAGCTGGTGGGCGTACGGCACCGTCAAGCGGTCGCGGAGGCCTGCCTGCGCAGCCTCGGTCCCGACGGTGCCGTGGCCGGCCCCGAGGACCCCGCCGATGTGCGGTACGAGTTCCTGCTCACCCGCTGCCTGTCGATCGCGGGCGGCACCGAGCAGATTCTGCGCAATGTCGCGGCGGAGCAGTTGCTGGGCCTCCCGCGCTAACCAGCGGTTCCGCACCGCGCGACTGGAACCTGTTCTAGTATTCGAACATGGACGATTCCGCCATCTCCGCCGCCGCCGACGCGCTCGCGGGTGCCTACACGGCGCGCACGCCGATCGACCCGATCATCGGACGGTTCCCCGGGGCCACGATCACCGATGCCTACCGCATCCAACAGGAGCAGGTGCGCCGCTGGGAGGCCGACGGCGACGTGGTCAAGGGCCACAAGGTCGGGCTGGCGTCACTCGCGATGCAGCGCCAGATGAACGTCTACGAACCCGACTTCGGACACCTGACGGCGTCGATGTTCCACCTGGAGCAGATGCCGATCGACACATCGGCGTGGATGCAGCCGCGGATCGAACCCGAGATCGCCTTCGTCCTCGGCCGCGAGCTCAGCGGTCCCGGCGTCACGGTCGCCGACGCGATCCGCGCCGTCGACTTCGTGGTGCCCGCGCTCGAGGTCGTGGACTCCCGCATCAAAGACTGGAACATCTCCATCGTCGACACGGTCGCCGACAACGCCTCTTCGGGCGGTGTGGTCCTGGGCAGTCGCCCCACCCGCCTGCACGACGTCGACCTGCGCACCGTCGGGTGCACGTTCCGGATCGGCGGCGAGCAGGTGGGCACGGGAGCCGGCGGCGCCGTCCTGGGTTCGCCCATCAACGCCCTGGTCTGGCTCGCGAACACCGTCGGACCGCTCGGCACCGTCCTGCAGCCCGGACACGTGGTACTCCCCGGCTCGATGACGCGGGCCGAGCCCGTCCGCGCCGGCGATGTCGTCGTCGCGGACATGGGCCCGCTCGGGTCCGTCACCGCGATCCTTGCCCCCTGACCCCGCGAACGAAAGGCACATCATGAAGATCATCATCGGCGACGCATGCACCGGATTCGGCGTCTGCGAGGGCATCCGGCCCGACGTCTTCGAGGTCAACGACGAGGGCTTCGCCGAGGCCACCGACGAGGGCCTCACCGACGCCGACCGCGAGGACATCGAGTACGCGGCCAGTCAGTGCCCCACCCAGGCCATCCTCATCCAGGACTGAGAACCGCTCCGTCGGCGAATCCGTCCGATCCGCCGGGCCGACCGGCGGAACGGCGCACGTCCCCGGCTGGCAGACTGAGTCCATGTGTCCCGCTGAGCGGAACGACGGCGCCACCGTCGACCGGATCGCCGCCGTGTTGGCCGCTTACCGGCCCGGTGACGGCGGCCTCGGCGTGTCCGAGCTGGCGCGGCGCACCGGCCTGCCGAAGTCGACGGTGCACCGCCTGACCGGACACCTCGTGGCCGCGGGACTGCTCGCGCGGTCCAGCACGGACCTGCGGCTCGGGCTGCGGCTCTTCGAGATCGGGCAGCTGGCCACCGGGCACCGGGACCTCGTCGACGCCGCGCGGCCGCTCCTCGCCGACCTGCGATCCGGTACCCGGAACACGGTTCACCTGGCGCGGCTCGAGGGCACCGAGGTCGTCTACTTCGAGGTCCTCCCGGGACCGGACGCGCCGAACCTGCCGTCGCGGGTCGGCGGGCGCATGCCCGCGCACGCCACGGGCGTCGGCAAGGCGATCCTGGCGTTCTCGGACGCCGCGGTCGTGGAAGGCGTGATCGCGACCGGCCTGCCCCGGCTGAGCACCCGGACCATCACCTCGCCGGCGATCTTGCGCCGCCAGCTGCAGCGGGTCCGCGACGACGGCGTCGCCTACGAGCGAGAGGAATCGAGCGCGGGAACCGTCTGCGTCGCCTGCCCGGTCCTCGACGCCGACGGTGCCCCCGTCGCCGCCGTCTCCGTGGCCGGATGGAGCAACCGCATGCGCCCCGACCGGGTCGCCCCCGCGGTTCGGGCCGCCGCTCTCACGCTCTCCCGCGTCGCCGCCCGCCGCCCCGATTGAACACTGTTACGAACGGTGAATCAGCAGGTCACGGTGGGCATGAACGGTGTTCAATCAGGGAGGTGGACGATGACCGTCGGCTCCCGTCCGGACAGGTCGACGAGGGCCACGCCGCGGCGGGCACCGTCGCACACGGTGGCGGTGACGGCCGTGCCGGAGGCGAGGACCTTGCCCACCTGCAGTCCGCGCAGGTGCAGGAGCTCGGTGGCCCGCCTCCGGCCGCGTCCGCCGACGCCGCGCACGCCGCCCAGGAACGCCAGCGCCGCACGGGGACCGAGAGTGCGGAACAAGCGCGGTCCGAGCAGGGCGCCCGCGGCGAGGCCGCGCGGCCCGGAGAGCAGCAGCTGCGCGATCATTCCGCGCAGTTCCCAGTGCGCGTACAGCCCGGTGATCGCGGCGCCGCCGGGACCGTCGGCGACGGCGTACCGCAGGTGCATCGGGATATGCAGCGTAACACCGGTACTCATGGTGGTGTGCACGGTGAGGTCGCGGATCATCAGGCCCCGGGCCGGCAGGATCACGTCGTGCTCGACCTCGAAGACGATGGTGTTCGGGGCGATGAACATGTCGTAGAACCGCGCGATCGCCGCGGGCGTCGTCTGCGGCGGGGGCCCGACGGGGTCGTGCACGACCCCGTCGGGCGCGAACAACGCTGTCCATGCCGCCTTGTCATGCGCGGCGACGGCGGTGGGCGAGGCCTCGACGACACGCCGGATCTCTTCAGTGCCGGGCATTTACAGCTTCAGCGCGTGGGTCGCGGTGGCGCCGCCGTCCGCCACGAACTCGGCGCCGGTGCTGTAGCTCGCCTCGTCGGAGGCGACGAACAGCACGAGTGCGGCGATCTCGTCGGCGCTGCCCTGCCGCCCGATCGGCAGCCGCTGCTTGAGCCAATCGGTCGGCGGTTCGTTGCCGCCCAGCGCGTCCGCCACCATCGCGGTGTCGACCATGCCCGGATGCACGGAGTTGACCCGGATGCCGTACTGCCCCAGCTCCATCGCCGCGGACTTGGTCATGCCGCGGATCGCGAACTTACTGGCCGTGTACGCGGTGAGATAGGGCATGCCGCCCAGCCCCTCGACGGACGACGTGTTGACGATCGACCCTCCGCCCGCGGCCTTCATCGGCTCCACCGCGGCGCGCATGCCGAGGAAGCAGCCGAACTGGTTGATCCGGATGACCCGCTCGTAGTCCGCAAGGGAGGTCTGCTCGAGGGCCGAGAAGAACAGCACGCCGGCGTTGTTCACCAGCACGTCCAGTCCTCCGAAGCTGTCCTGCACGACGGCGACGGCGGCCGCCCAGTCCTCCTCGCTCGTCACATCGAGGTGCCGGTACACGGCGGCGCTGCCGAGCTCGGCGGCGAGCTCCTCGCCCTGGTCGTCCAGCACGTCACCGAGCAGCACCTGCGCGCCCTCCGCGACGAACCGGCGGGCCACCGCGGCGCCCTGTCCCCGTGCGGCGCCCGTGACGAGCGCTCGCTTCCCCGTGAGCCTTCCGGTCATGGCGATCACCCTTCCAACTGTGCTGCGACGAACATGCGGTCGTCGCGGTCCGCGAAGTAGCCGCCCACAGCTTCGGCGAGACCGGCCTCGTCCCACTGGCCGCCGTCGGCGTCGAACCTCCGCTCGAGCGAGGGCGGGGCCATGAGCGCCACCATGCCCCCGTGCACGACGAACACCTGCCCGTTGACGCGTCCGGCCTCCGGTCCGGCGAGGAAGCGCACGAACCGCGCCACGTGATCGACGGACAGGGGGTCGACGGCACCGTCGGGCGCGTCCCCGAAGACGCCCTCGGTCATGGCCGTCCGCGCGCGGGGGCAGATCGCGTTGGCGCGCACGCCGTACCGCCCGAGCCCGCGAGCCGTGGCGATCGTCAGGGCGGCGATCCCGGCCTTGGCCGCCGCGTAGTTGGGCTGGCCGACCGAGCCGAACAGGAAGGCCTCCGAGGATGTGTTGATCACGCGCCCGTAGACCTCCCCGCCGGACGCCTTCGCCGCGTCCCGCCAGTACGCGGACGCGTTGCGCGAGAGCAGGAAGTGCCCGCGCAGATGCACCCGGATCACTGCGTCGAACTCGTCGTCGGTCATGGAGAAGATCATCTTGTCGCGGCAGAACCCCGCGTTGTTGACCACGATGTTCAGCCCGCCGAGCCGCTCGGCGGCGGCCATCAGCGCGTCGGCCGTCTCCCGGTCGCCGGAATCGCCGAGTACGAGCTCGGCGCGGCCGCCGTCGGCCCGGATCGACGCGACGACCTCCTCCGCCGCGGGCGAGACATCGCCCACCACGATCCCGGCGCCGCCGCGGGCGAGCGCCAACGCCTCGGCGCGGCCCAGCCCGGCGCCCGCGCCGGTCACGATCGCGACCTTGCCGTCCAGGCTCGCCACCTGTGCCTGCGTCATGTTCCACCCTTCGATGCAAGAACCTGTTCACTGCGGAGCTCATACGCCCTCAACAGGAAAATACTGCCGAGACCGCTGTTTCGTTCCGCTTTTCTAGAACTTGTTCTACAGTGGCGCCATGCGGATCGACTATGCGCCGGAACAGCAGGAGCTGCGCGCGGAACTGCGCGGCTACTTCGCCCAGCTCATGACACCCGAGCGCCGCGAGGCCCTGCTCGGCGCCGGCGGCGAGTACGGCGACGGCGAGGTCTACAAGGAGATCACCCGGACGCTCGGCAAGGACGGCTGGCTCGCGATCGGGTGGCCCGAGGAGTACGGCGGGCAGGCCCGCCCGATGCTCGACCAGCTGATCTTCACCGACGAGGCCGCCATCGCCGGGGTGCCCGTCCCGTTCCTCACCGTGAACACCGTCGGCCCCGCGATCATGGCAGGCGGCACGGCCGAGCAGAAGGCGGACCTGCTGCCCGGGATCGCCGCGGGCGAGACCCACTTCTCGATCGGCTACTCCGAGCCCGAGGCGGGCACCGACCTGGCGGCCCTGCGCACCCGGGCCGTGCGCGACGGCGACGACTACGTGATCAACGGCCAGAAGATGTGGACCTCGCTCATCGAGTACGCCGACTACATCTGGCTCGCCGCGCGCACCGACCCGGAGGCGCAGCGCCACCGCGGCGTGTCGATCATGGTGGTCCCGACCGCTGCCGAGGGCTTCTCGTGGACCAAGGTGCACACGGTGGCCGGGCCCGGCACCTCCGCCACCTACTACCAGGACGTCCGTGTACCGGCCACGGCGGTGGTCGGCGAGCTGCACGGCGGCTGGAAGCTGATCACCAACCAGCTCAACCACGAACGCGTTGCGCTGACCTCCGCAGCCCCGCTGCTGGACTCGGAACGGCAGGTGCGGCACTGGGCGCAGAACACCAAGCTGGCGGACGGCTCGCGCGTCATCGACGCCGAGTGGGTCCGCACCCACCTGGCCCGCGTCTACGCGCACGCGCAGTACCTCAAGCTGCGGAACTGGAAGATCGCCTGGGCCGCGGACCACAGCGAGCTCGGCCCCGCCGACGCCTCCGCCACCAAGGTCTTCGGCACGGAGTACGCGACCGAGGGCTACCGGCTCCTCATGGAGGTCCTCGGCACCGCCGCGATCGTGCGCGCGTGCTCGCCCGGTGCACTCCTGCGCGGCCGGATCGAACGGCTGCACCGCAGCTCCCTGATCCTCACCTTCGGCGGCGGTACGAACGAGATCCAGCGAGACCTGATCGCCGGAGCCGGGCTCCGGCTGCCGGTCAGCCGCTAGGACGTCAAGGAGACACACGACATGGATTTCACCGTCCCCGAGGCACGCACCGACCTCGCCGAGCTGACCCGGCGCATCGTCGAATCGTGGCGGGACAAGACGCCCCGCCCGACCGATTCCGGTCTCGACCAGGAGCTCTGGGCCGCACTGGCACGGTCGGGCGTGCTCGACGCAGCACTCCCCACCACGGTGGGCGGCGGCGGGCTGGGCCTGCTGGCCCACGCCGCGGTCCTGGCCGAGCTCGGTCGCGTCGCGGCCCCGGCGCCCTACCTCGACACCGTCCTGGTCGTCGCCGAGAGCATCGCCGAGTCCGGGAGCCCGGAGCAGATCGAGCAATGGCTGGTTCCGCTCGTGCGCGGACGGTCCACGGCCGCAGTCGCCTTCGGCGACGCGTTGAGCGGTTTCACCGCCCGCCCGTCGGGTGACGGCTGGCGGCTCGACGGTGCCCAGGCCGCGGTCTCCTCCGCCGCCTTCGCCGATCTTCTCGTCATCGAGGCGGCGACGCAGGAAGGTCCCGCGCTCTTCCTACTTCCGCGTGCCACGGCCGGCCTGTCCGTCACGGGCCAGCACGTGGGGAACGGGACCGACGCCGCGATCGTCGAGGCCGATGCCGCACTCGTGCCCGCGACGGCACGACTGGGCGGCGCCGACACGGCGGCGCGCGCTCGCCGTCGCGCCGTGATCGGATGGTGCGCGCTGCAGGCCGGCATCACGGAGCGCGCGCTCGAGCTCACCGCCGACTACGCCCGCACCCGTGAGCAGTTCGGCAAGCCGATCGGCAGCTTCCAGGCGGTCCGGCAGCGCCTCGCCGACGCCTACATCGACGTCGAGGCCGTCCGGCTGACGGTGCTCGAGGCCGCCTGGCGCGAGTCCGAAGGCCTCGATGCAGCGGCCGAGATCGCCACCGCGAAGTTCTGGGCCGCCGAGGCCGGACACCGGGTGGCGCACACCGCGGTGCACGTGCACGGCGGCGTCGGCATCGACACCGACCACCCCACCCATCGCTACTTCGTGGCGGCCAAGCGCGCGGAGTTCGCGCTCGGCGGCGCGACGGCCCACCTCCGCGCCCTCGGCGCGACCCTCGCCGGAAGGAACCCCGCATGATCCGCAAGAAGTACAAGACCACGACCTCCGCCGTGTCGCCGAACGAGGCGGTCGACTACATCGTGATCGGTTCCGGCAGCGCGGGTTCCGTGGTCGCCGGACGGCTCGCCGACACCGGCGCCAGCGTCGCGCTGCTCGAGGCGGGCCGCAACGACAACACCCGGCTCGCCCAGGTCCCCGGCATGATCTCGATGGTCCACACGGTGCCGCAGCTCAAGGCGCGGGTCGCCTGGAAGCAGTATTCGACCCCGCAGAAGTTCGCCAACGACCGCCGGATCCCCATGACCCGCGGCAAGGTGCTCGGTGGATCCAGCTCGATCAACGGCATGCTCTTCGTGCGCGGCAACCGCGCCAACTACGACTCGTGGGCCGCCGAGGGCGCCACCGGCTGGGACTACGCGGGCGTGCTCCCCGCCTTCAAGCGCCTCGAGAACTGGGAGGACGGCGCCACCGACCTGCGCGGCGCCGGCGGCCCCATCGAGGTGACCCGGCAGGCCCACCTCACCGACGCCACGAGGTCCTACATGGGGGCGCTCTCGTCCACGCTGAACGCGCCGATGATCGACGACTACAACGGCCCGTCCCAGGAGGGCGTGAGCGTCTTCCAGCAGAGCGCCGCCGGCGGCACCCGGTTCAGCTCCGCGCACGGCTACCTGCGCGAGGCCCGCCCGAACCTGCGAGTGCACGTGAACGCCCACGTCAAGCGCGTGGTGATCGAGAACGGCCGCGCCACGGGCGTCGAGGTGCTGGACGGGAACGCCGTGACCACGATCCGCGCCAACCGCGAGGTCATCGTTTCGGGTGGCGTCATCGGCTCGCCGCAGATCCTCATGCTGTCCGGCATCGGGCCCGGTGCGCACCTGCGTGAGAAGGGAATCGACGTGCACGCCGACCTCCCGGTGGGCCAGAACCTGCACGACCACCTGTTCGTCCCGCTGACCTTCCTCATGAAGGACGCCGTCCACAAGGGCACACCCGCGTACTTCTCGAAGGGCCTGGCGAAGGAATGGCGGAGCCCCGGCCAGAGCTTCATGGCGAACACCGTCTTCGACGCGGCGGCGTTCGTGCGCACCTCCTACGCCAAGGACATTCCCGACCTGCAGATCCACTGCCTGCCGTGGAACTACCCGACGCCGAACCAGGACGCCGACAAGCTGCACATGGTCGACCCGCGGCCGGGCCTGACGATCCTGCCCACGCTGATCTACCCGCAGAGCCGCGGCGAGCTGCGGCTGAATTCGGCGAACCCGCTCGAGCAGCCGTCGATCGACCCGGGATACCTCAGCGATCCGCAGGACACCGAGGTGCTCATGGAGGGCATCGGCATGATCCGCGAGGTCATGCGGCACCCGTCGGTCTCGCCGATGGTGACCGAGGAGTTCACGCCGGGCGCCGCCTTCATGGACGATGCCGCGCTGCGTCGCGAGCTCCCGAACCGCGTGCACTCGGTGTACCACCCGGTGGGCACCTGCCGCATGGGCACCGATGAGCGGTCCGTCGTCGACCCCGAGCTGCGGGTGAACGGGATCGAGGGGCTCCGCGTCGCGGACGCCTCGATCATGCCGTCCATCACCGGCGGCAACACGAATGCGCCGTCGTACATGATCGGTGAGATGTGCGCGCGGTTCCTCGGCGCCTGACGTGACCGTGCTCCCCACGGTCGCCGACCTGCTGCTGGCCCGCGCCGATGATCCCGGCGCGGGCCTGCGGGCGGGCGATCGCACGTGGAGCTGGGCGGAACACGTCGCGGCGTCCGCGGTCCGCTCGTCCATCCTGCGGGAGCTCCTGCCCGACGCCGCCGGAGGCGGCAACGGTGGCGGAGCTGCGCCCCGGCACGTCGGGGTGCTCGCGGACAACGTCCCCGAGTTCTCCCTCCTGCTCGGTGCCGCGGCCCTGTCGGGCACGGTCGTCGTGGGTCTCAACCCCACTCGGCGCGGCGCCGCCCTCGCACGGGACGTAGCGCTCGCCGACTGCGGCGTCGTCCTCACCCAGGGCCGGCATGCGACGCTCCTCGACGGCCTCGACCTGGGCGTCCCGATCATCGACCTCGACGGTCCGCGGTGGGCCGCGCTCCTCGACGCGCACGCGGGCGCCCCGCTGCCGACCGCCGGCGTGACCACCGACAGCCTGCTCGCCCTCGTCTTCACCTCCGGGACCAGCGGTGAGCCCAAGGCCGTGCAGGCCACCCACGGCAAGTTCACCGGCGCGGGAATCATGCTGGCGCAGCGGTTCGGGTTGAGCGGCGACGACACCGCCTACGTGGCGATGCCGCTCTTCCACTCCAACGCGCTCCTCGCGGGCTGGGCGGTGGCGCTGGCCGCGGGCGCGACCATCGCTCTCGCGGAACGTTTCTCCGCATCGGCCTTCCTGCCCGACGTGCGCCGGTACGGCGCCACCTACGCCAACTACGTGGGCACGCCCCTGTCGTACATCCTCGCCACCGACGAACGGCCCGACGACGCCGACAATCCGCTGCGCGTCCTGTACGGCAACGAAGGCCGCGCCGAGGACATCGCCGCATTCGCAACGCGGTTCGGCTGTCACGTCCAAGACGGCTACGGCTCGTCCGAGAACGGCGTCGCGATCGCCCGCACGCCGGAGACCCCACCAGACGCGCTCGGTCCCCTGCCCGACGGGGTCGCCGTCTGGAAGCCCGGCACCACGCAGGAGTGCCCGCGTGCCGTGACCGACCCGGACGGGGCGCTCCTCAACGCCGACGAGGCGATCGGCGAGTTGGTGAACACCGCGAGCACCGGCGGATTCTCCGGCTACTACAAGGATCCCGCTGCGGACGCCGCCCGCTCCGACGGCGGCGTCTACCGCACCGGCGATCTCGCCTACGTCGACGAGGCGGGCTTCGTCCACTTCGCCGGCCGCACCGGCGACTGGATGCGGGTGGGCGGCGAGAACCTGGGAGTCGCCCCGATCGAGCGCGCGCTGCTCCGCCACCCCGCGGTCGCCGAGGCCGCGGTCTACGGGCTGCCGGACCGCGTCGGCGACCAGGTGGCGGCGGCACTCGTCCTCGCACCCGGCGCGGACCTCGCCCCGGCGGAGTTCGCCGCGTTCCTGCGTGCACAGCCGGACCTCGGACCGCGGCAGTACCCGCGCCGCTGGCGGGTCGTCGACGAGCTGCCCCGGACCCCGTCGTTCAAGGTGCTCCGGCGGGCCCTCGTTACCGACGGAATCGACGCCACCGAGCCGCTACCCGGGCAGTAGCGCCCGCACCGCGTCGATCGTGTCCGCCTCCGCGGCGGACTTGTCCGGGCGGTAGCGCAGCACCCGCGCGAAACGCAGCGCGACGCCGCCCGGGTACCGGCGCGAGACCTGCACACCGTCGAGTTCGATCTCGACCACGATCTCGGGCCGCAGGAACACGGTGTGCCCGTCCCGATCGCGCTCGTGGAGCGGGAACTCCTCGGTCTGCCAGCGCAGCAGCGCGTCGGTGAGCCCCTTGAAGGTCTTGCCCACCATCACCGGATCGCCGCCGTCGGGATCGCGGGCACCCAGGTGCAGGTTCGACAGCATCCCGGTGCGGCGGCCGTAGCCCCATTCGGCGCCCAGCACCACCAGGTCCAAGGTGTGGGTCTGCTTGACCTTCTGCCACGCGCGGCCCCGGCGGCCCGCGGCGTAGGGCGAGGCGAGCGCCTTGATCATGACGCCCTCGTGCCCGGCCGCGAGAGCGGCCCCGTAGTGGGCAGCGGCCTCGTCCGGCGTGGGCCGGGCCAGGGCGGGGATGCGCAGCGGGCCCGCGACCGTGTCCAGCGCGTCGAGCCGGACCGATAACGGCTCGTCCAGCAGGTCGCGTCCGTCGAGGTGCAGGCAGTCGAAGAAGAAGGGCCGCAATACCGCCGGGCCCTCCGCCGCGCCGAACCGGCTCATCGTCTCCTGGAAGGGTCGTGGCCGGCCGGCGTCGGTCAGGGCCAGCGACTCCCCGTCGAGCACGACGGAGTCGCACGGCAACTCTCGCGCCAGCGCGACGATCTCGGGCACCGCGTCGGTGATGTCGCGCAGCGTTCGGGTGTAGACGCGGACCTCGTCGCCGACCCGGTGCACCTGGATCCGGGCGCCGTCCAGCTTGAACTCGACGCTCACCTCGGATCCCAGATCGGCGAGCGCGGCCTCCACGCCGTCCGCCGGTGAGGCGAGCATCGGCGAGACACCGCGCAGCACCTCGAGGCCGCACCCGGCGAGTTCCTCGGCGCCGCCGCGCAGGGCCGCAGCGGCGGTGTCGGGCAGCGATCCGGAGAGCATGGCCGCGCGACGCACCGTCTCCAACGGGACTGCGGCGGCGCGCGCCACCGCGTCGGTCACCACGCCCGCGAGCGCGCCTTGCCGCAGCTCCCCGGTGACGAGCCCGACCAGGAAGCGCTGCTCGGCCGCCGTAGCGCGGCCGAGCACCCGGGCGAGGACGGCGTCCCGTCGGGCCACTGAGCCGGCGCCCGAGGTCCCGGCCAGCTCGTCCAGCGCGCAGGAGACCTCCTCGACGCTCAACGACGGCACGGATGCGGGCTCCAGGCCGTCGACGGTGCGCCCGACGGTGCGCCACCCCGCGCCGAGGCGGCCCTGCAACAACCCGCCCGACAGCCACGCGACGACCGGCCGCACATCCGTGACCCCGGCGGCGCGGATCACGGCCGCCAGCGCGGCGATCTTCGCAGTGCGCGAACGGGTGCCCGCGACCTCAGCGGATGCGGCGACGACCTCGGCGAACAGCACCCCACCATTGTCGCGCAGACCCCTGACATCGTCGTGCGAACGCCACGACAGGCGACGTCAGTCCTGTGCAAGGTCCACGACAGCGACGCGATGCATCGTGATGAGCATGACGATCACCCAGATGAGGACCGGCCACGTCCCGGCCTCCCCCACCGACCTCGCGATCGACGCCCGCGGCCTGGTCAAGCACTTCGGTGCCACCCGCGCCGTCAACGGCGTCGACCTGCAGGTACCCACCGGCACCGTCTACGGCGTGCTCGGCCCCAACGGCGCCGGCAAGACCACGACCATCAGCATGCTCGCGACCCTGCTCAAACCCGACGCCGGCAGCGCCCGCGTCTTCGGACACGACGTGGTGACCGAAGCCACCCTGGTGCGCTCGCTCATCGGCGTCACCGGGCAGTACGCTTCCGTCGACGAGGACCTCACCGCGAGCCAGAACCTCGTGCTCTTCGCCCGGCTGCTCGGCAAGAGTCGCGCCGCCTCGCGGGCGCGCGCCGATGAGTTGCTGCACGCGTTCGGCCTCGAGGACGCCGCGAACCGTCCGCTCAAGGAGTTCTCCGGCGGCATGCGGCGTCGGCTCGACCTCGCGGCCAGCCTCGTCGACACGCCGCCGCTGCTGTTCCTCGACGAGCCGACGACGGGCCTCGACCCGCGCACCCGCTCCCAGATGTGGGACACCATCCGCGATCTCGTCGCCCAGGGCTCGACGGTGCTGCTCACCACGCAATACCTCGACGAGGCCGATCAGTTGGCGGACCGGATCGCGGTGATCGACCGCGGGCTGGTCATCGCCGACGGGACGGCCGACGAGCTCAAGGCCTCGGTCGGCTCCGCGACCCTGCAGCTCACGCCCGCCGACCGCGCGGACGCGCCGACGGTGGCCCGCACCGTCGAGCGGATCCTCACGGAGACGGCGTCGTTCAGCCCCGAGGCCGCCCGCGTGACGGCCGCGCTGCATCGCCCCGACCTCGTCCCCGACCTGCTCATCGCCCTCCGCGAGGAGGGCGTCGCCATCGAGGAGATCGTCGTCTCCAAACCCAGCCTCGACGAGGTCTTCCTCACCCTCACCGGCCGCACCGACGACAGTTCGGAGGGCTCGGCCGCCACCGACACCGCCCAGGAGGCGTCATGACCACCACCCTGACCCCTGCACCCGGCAGGACGCCGGAACGCATGGCCGCGAACCGCATCGGCCTCACCGAGACCGTCCGGCAGTCCTTCACCATGGGCTGGCGCGGCCTGCTGAAGATCCGGCACAACCCGGAGCAGCTCTTCGACGTGGTGCTGCAGCCGATCATCTTCACGCTGATGTTCACCTACATCTTCGGCGGCGCGATCAGCGGCGACGTGCAGCACTACCTGCCCGTGATCATCCCCGGGATCCTCATGCAGACGGTGATCGTGGCCTCCATCGTCACCGGCACCCAGCTGCGCGAGGACATGGACAAGGGCGTCTTCGACAGGTTCCGGTCGCTGCCCATCGCCCGGATCAGCCCGCTCGCGGGCGCCCTCCTCGCCGACGTCATCCGCTACCTGATCGCCACCGCCATCACGTTCACCGTGGGGATCGCGATGGGCTGGCGGCCCGACCCGGTGGGCGTCGTCGCCTCGACCGCGCTGATCCTGTTCTGCGCCTTCGCGGTCTCGTGGATCTTCGCGCTGATGGGCTGCCTCATGAAGAAGGCCACCGCCGTGCAGGGCGTGTCGATGATGATCATGTTCCCGCTGACCTTCCTGTCGAACGCGTTCGTCCCCGTGAACACGATGCCGGGCTGGCTGCAGGCCTTCGTCACTGTCAACCCGACCAGCCACCTGGTGACGGCGATCCGCGAGCTGTGCGACACCGGCCACGCCGGGGTCCACGTCCTGTGGAGCCTGGTCGGCGCCGTGGTGCTGATCGCGGTGTTCGCGCCGCTCGCCGTGCGCGCCTACATCCGGAACGCCCGCTGACGTCGTCCACGACGGTGCCCGACCGCCGCGCTACGCCCTCCGGCGCAGCGCGGCGGTGGTCTCGCGCAGCAGGCGCACGGCCCTCGACCGGGACAGCCCGGCGATGCGGTCCGCCTCGGCACGCCACCGCTCGTCCGGGAGGTCCGACGGTGCCGCGAACCGTTGCAGCGCTGCGTGCATGACCGGGTAGTCCTGGCGTGCACCGAGCCTGCGCGCCAGGCTGATCAACACGGCGGCCTCCTCCGACTCCGGCGCCGTGGCGACCAGGTACGAGCCCACCGCGAGCGCCATCGTCGCGGCCTGTGGCAGATCCCAGTAGCCGGTGATCCCGAACATGGCCTCGTCGCCGGCGATCAACGCCGCGACCAGTTCCCGGCCGGTCTCCGCTGCGCCGCACTCGACGACGCCGAGCAGCGCCGTGGCGACCAGCATCTCGCCACCCGGATCCCTGCCGCCGTTGGGGATCCGGCGCACCAGCAACTCACCCGCCCGTCGGTACAGCGTCGCGTCGGGCGCACCGCGGAGCCGCGCCAGTTCCGCAGCGCCGATCAGCACCGAGGCCGCGACCTCGGGTCCGCCGTCCGGATCGGGCCCCTTGGGGTGCCAACCGTCCTCGAGCATCCGCTGCAGGGAGGCCGCCTCGTCGATCCGGCCGAGGCAGCACAGGCCCGCCACCAGATACGCGGTCGCCTGCTTCCCGTCCTCGTCCGCGCCGATCGAGGCCAGCTTCTCGGCGGCGATCCGGTAGCACCGGACGGCCTCCTCCCAGTCGGCGCGCTGGCCGTACACGCTGCCGGTGCTCATCGCCAGCATCGCATCGGCCCAGGCGTCCCCCGCGTGGCCGAGCGCGCTGATCGCCTGCGAATCCTGAAGCGCGCCGACGAGATCCCCGCGGTTCTCCCGCAGGTTCATCCGGGCGGCGAGCGCCGGCAGGCGGACCTCGTCCGCCGGAGAGTCCACGCCGGCGACGACGAGCCGCAGCACACCGGTCACGGAGTGCTGGAGGAACAGTGCACTGAAGTAGTCCATGGGTCGGTTCAGCAGCAGGTCCGAGCGGTAGAGCCGGCGGACCATGGTGCGACCGCGCGCCAGGTGCCGCGCCCTCGGGTCGACGCCCGGCGCCGCGCACGAGGCGAGCAGCGTGGCCTGCCACAGTTCCCGCTCCTCCTCGTCGACGCCCTCGGCCAGGGCGGCGCGCGGATCGGGGAGTGCCCCGACGATCCGGTGGCCGATCTCCTGGACCTGCCCGTGCAGGCTCCGCATGGACCACAGGCCCGCGATGAGGGGGAACACCCGGATCACGGTCCGGGTCGCAGTGGCGTCGCCGGCGACCATCTCCGCGACGGCGATACGGAGCACGAAGACCAGGTTCTCGATGTCCTCCGCGAGGCGCCCGATGACGCCGTGCCCGCCGACGGAACGGTACTCGCGCCACATCCGAACCGCCACGTCGGCCGCCCACACTGCCATCGCCGCGTCCACGTCCGCCGATTCCGAGCCCGACCGCACCGTCGGGCCGCCCTCGGCGAGGCGTTCCTCGCCGAACTCGCGGACCGTCTCCAGCATGCGGTACCGGGTGCGACCGCCGTTCTCCGTGACTCGGAGGAGCGACTGGTTCGCGAGCGAGGCCAGCGCGTCGTCGAGCGCCAGCGGATCGAGCCCCGTCGTGGCGGACGCCGCCTCGGCGTCGAATCCCGCCGGGAACCGGCACAGTCGGCGCAGCGACAGCTGCGCGTCGGGCTCGAGCAGGTCCCAACTCCATTCGATGACCGCGTGCAGCGTCCTATGCCGGTCCGGCGCCGAGCGATCCGCCGACCGCAGCAACGCGAATCGCTGCTCGAGCCGCGCGGTGATCTCCTCGACGCCGAGGGTCCGCACGCGCGCCGCCGCCAGCTCGATGGCGAGCGGCAGGCCGTCCAGCCGGCGACACAGCTCGGCGACCGCCTCCACGGGGAGCCACACGTCGGGGCGCACGGCGCGGGCGCGCTCACCGAACAACTCGACCGCCGCGGAGCCCGCGCCCTCGGTCCCGAGCTCCGGGAGGGGGTGCACCCACTCGGCGCGCAGCTGCAACGGCGAGCGGCTGGTCGCGAGCACGGTGACCCCGGCCGCCCCTGCGACGAGATCCGTGACGACGTCCGCACAGGCGTCCACGACCTGCTCGCAATTGTCCAGGACGAGGAGGCACCGTCGGCGCCCGAGGTGCTCCAGCAGACGCTCCCCCAGATCCCGGATCGTCATGCGGGGCAGGCCGTCCGCACCCAGATCGGGTTCGGCGAGCCCGAGCACGCGGGCGATGGCGGGGAGCACGCCGTCGGCGGATCGGACCGAGGCGAGGGGCACGTAGTAGACCGCGGTGCCGGCTCGCGCGAGCGCAGCGCCGACGGCCTCGGCGATGCGGGTCTTCCCGACCCCGCCCGGCCCGAGCACTGTCACTATCCGACGGTCCGCGAGCAGGTCGACGAGCTCCGCGACCTCATCGTCGCGGCCGATGAGCGGTGTGACCTGGGCCGGGAGGCCCACCGCGCCCGCACTGGCCGACGGTGCCGGGCCCGCCCCGGCCAGCAGGGCCCGGTGCAGGCTCGTGGCCTCGGCGCCGGGGTCCGTGCCGAGCTCGGTGATCGCGACGCGCCGCAGCTCCGCGTACGCGGCGAGCGCCTCGGACGTGCGCCCCGCGCCGGCGAGGGCGCGCATGAGCAGCACACGGGCCGATTCGTCGAGCGGATCGGCCGCGATGCGACGCTCCGCGATCGCCTGCGCCGCCGGATGATCCCCGGTCTCAAGGGCATCGGCGGCGACGCGGGTCTCGAGCCGGTCGAACGCCGATGCCGCGCGGCGGGCGAGGTGGGTCGAGGGGCCGAGGCCGTCGAGATCGTCTCCGGGTGCGCCGCGCCAGAGCCGCATCGCGACGACGTGCCCCTCGCCCTCGCGCACCGCGGCCTCGGCGCGGGCCAGATCGGTGTCGGCATCGAGCCGGTAGCCGCCGGCGACCGCCTCGATCGTGACCGGCCGGAGCAGCGTGCGCAGGCGGGAGATCTGCGTGTGCAGCGCCGCGTGCGGGGACCTCGGGGGCTCGTCGCCCCACACCTCATCGATGAGACGGTCCGCGCTGACCGGGCGGCCGTCCGCGAGGACGAGGGCCACCAGCAGGCGCCGGGCCCGAACGCCCGGTACCGAGCGACCACCGACGACGACCGGTCCGAGGACGCCGATCATCGCCGCTTCGTCGGGGGCGCTGCCGTCGTGCACCCGGCCAGCGTAGTCGCGTGGCGCGCGGTCAGCGGATGCGCAGCTTGCGCATCCAGCGCAGCACCTGAACGGTCTGCTGCGCGTACTGCGTGTAGTTCTGTCCCGGACGCACGCCGTAGACCTGCTTCTTCAGCGTCGCGAGGTTGGTGGTGTCGGTGTACTTGAGCAGCCCCGCGTCGCCGTGCCGGACACCGACCCCCGAGGCCTTCCATCCCCCGGACGGGGTGCCCTTGCTCGCGAACGAAGCGGCGAAGCCGTCGTTGATGTTCACGTTGCCGGCCTCCAGTTGTGCGCCGATCCGCGCCGCACGCTGGAGATCCTTGCCCCACACGCTGGCGTTGAGGCCGTAGCGGGTGTCGTTCGCGAGGCGGATGGCCTCGTCCTCGCTCGAGTAACGGAACAGGGCGACGACGGGGCCGAAGGTCTCGGCCGTCGCGAGGTGCATGTCGGGGGTGACGCCGGTGAGCACCGTCGGGGCGTAGAAGGCGGGGCCGACGTCCGTGCGCTCCCGCCCGCCGCACAGCACGGTGGCCCCCTTGGCGCGCGCGTCCTCGACGTGCGCCGATACCCGACGCAACTGATCGGGCGAGGCCAGCGAACCCATGTCGGGGTCGTAGTCGTACGTCGCGCCCAGCTTGAGTGCGCCCGCGGCGGCCACGAAGCGACGGGAGAACTCGTCGAAGATGTTGTCGTGGATGTACATCCGCTCGATGTGCATGCAGGCCTGGCCGGCGTTGGCGAAGACGGCGAAGATCGCCGAGGTGATGGCCTCGTCGAGGTCCACATCGTCGAGCACGATCATGGGGTTCTTGCCGCCGAGCTCGAGGCTGCAGCCGATGAGGTTGCGCCCGGCTCGCTCGCCGACCGTCGTGCCCGTGGCGCTGGACCCGGTGAACATGACGAAGTCGGACTCGTCGATGAGGGCGGGCCCGACGTCGGGCCCCTGGCCGCAGACCACCTGGAACAGCCCGTCGGGCGCGCCGGCGCGGCGCAGCAGCTCGACACCGTAGAGCGCGGCGAGGGCGGTCTTGTTGTCGGGCTTGAGCACCACGCCGTTGCCCGCGATGAGGGCGGGGATCGCGTCCGAGAGGGCCATCGCGAACGGGAAGTTCCACGGCGCGATGACGCCGATGACACCCTTGGGCCGGTGCAGTTCCACCGAGTTGCTCAGCACCGGCACGGGGCCGCCGCGACGGCGCGAGCGCAGCAACTTGGGCGCGGCCCTGAGGTAGTGACTGATCACCATCGGGACGTCGCAGGACTCCTCGAAGGCCATCCGCCGATTCTTGCCAGTGCCGCCCTGAATGAGATCGACGAGGAGCTCGTTGTTCTCGAGGATCAGCTCGTGCAGTCTTCGGAACACGGCGAGCCGGTCGTCGAGCGGGCGCTGCGCCCACTGCCGCTGCGCCTCGCGCGCGGTGTCGAACGCCGCGACCACGTCGCTCGGAGTGGACTGCGGGAGCGCGCCGATCGCCGCTCCCGTGAAGACCTCGGTCATGGTGAACGGGTCGCGACTGCCGTCGGCCACCACGAGCGCGGTGAGGCGCTCGATGAGCTCGTCCGTGACGCGCGCGGGCAGGGTGTGCTGAATCTGCGTGGGCGAAGCCATACCGAACTGTAACCCAAAACCTAGAACTTGTTCTAGATTCGAGGAATGGTCAACGATCTCAATCTGGGCATCAACCTCGGCTACTGGACGCGTGGGCCGGAGGACCACACCGACACCGTCGTCGCCGCCGACGGCCTCGGCTACGACTACGTGTTCACCGCGGAGGCCTACGGCTCCGACGCCTTCTCGACGCTGGCCTGGTACGGGTCGCGGACGAAGCGGATCAAGCTCGGCACCGCGGTGGCGCAGATCCCCGCGCGCACGCCCACCGCGACGGCGATGCACGCCCTGACGATCGACGGACTGTCCGGCGGCCGCATCGTGCTCGGCCTCGGCGCTTCCGGACCTCAGGTCGCCGAGGGCTGGTACGGCAGTCCCTTCCCGAAGCCGCTCGCGCGCACCCGCGAGTACGTCGAGATCGTGCGCCGCGTCATCGCCCGCGAGGAGCCCGTGACCAGCGCCGGCCCGCACTACCCGCTGCCGCTGCCCGGCGGCACGGGGCTCGGGAAGCCGCTCAAGTCCATCGCGCTGCCCGTCCGCCCGCGGATCCCGATCTTCCTCGGTGCGGAGGGCCCGAAGAACGTGGCGCTGTCCACCGAGATCGCCGACGGCTGGCTGCCGCTGTTCGTCGATCCGCAGCAGGTCGAGTCGGTCTTCGGCGAGTCCCTCGCGGGTCGCTCCGCGGATTTCGAGATCGCCGCGACCGTGTCGGTGATCGTCTCCGACGACCTCGACGCGGCGCTCACGCAGGCGAAGATCCCGCTGGCCTTCTACATCGGCGGCATGGGCCACAGGTCGACGAACTTCCACCTGGACCTCATCGGCCGCTTGGGGTTCGCCGACGCCGCAGTGGCCGTGCAGGAGAAGTTCCTCGCCGGCGATCGCGCCGGCGCCATCGACGCGGTCCCCGACGAGTTGGCGGACTCCATCGCCCTGCTCGGCTCCATCGATCGGATCGCCGAACGTCTGGAGCTCTGGCGGGATTCCCCTATCACGACGCTGCTCTTCAGCGGGGTCCGGGACGAGCCGACCCTGCGCGCGCTCGTCGAGGCCGCCCGGGCCTGACGGTCACCGTCGACCGAAGGTGAAGGCGAGGTCCCAGGGGTCGATGTCCCAGCGGCTGATCGCCTCGATCATCACCGTCGGGGCGGTCGCGACCGTCTCCGGGCCCGACGGTGCGCTGATCGTGGCGGTCCGGTCCCACTCGTCGACGTAGGGTGCCCACAGGTCCGAATCGCGGGGCGGCGGAGAGGTCTCGACGACGGTGACGAAAACGCCCGGCTCCGTCCCGGCGGGCAGCACCGCGAAGAGGCAGAAGGGTTCTCGTCCGGCGTCCCGAGCACCCCGCTCGACCACGAGGTACTCGTCGGTGGCGGCGCAGTGCTCGACAGCACGGGTAAGCACCTCGCGGAAGTCCTCGAAGGTCGACCGGGAGGGCCGCTTCTCGGGCCCGAGCGCGACGACCTGCTCGGCCATGGTCAGGTTCCCGTCGGCGCCCCGCATCGGGCCTCGAGGACGGACGAGGAGCGCACCGTCGGACTCGCTCAGGCGCGCCGCCTCGCGGTACCGGTTCTCCTTGCGGGATGCGCGTCCGATCCGGCCGGTGGCCTGAGCGTCGCGGATCCACGCGTCGTCGGGCACCGACCAGAGGCGGGAAGCACCGTCGTCCGACCAGGTCCGGACGAGCCCCCCGACGCACGGGCTGAGTTCGACGAGGCCGGTGGAATCATTCCGCTGTGCATGCGATCCGGGCACGCCCGCCCCCTACAGGAACGCCGCGGTCGATCCGCTCACGGGCATCTCGGGCATCCCGAGCTTGCGGTGGTCCCAGCTGCGCACGCGGTCGGCGCGCAGCCGCACCGCGACGCGCTTGTTCATCATCGCGTCGATAGCGGGCTTGAGCTCCTCCGAGTACGGGCCGAAGTAGCGCTCGTAGACCTGTTCGCAGACGGCGCGCACGGTCGCCTCGTCCTCGACGATCTCGGCCGTGCCCTCGAACGTCACGCCGCGGAGCTGATCGTAGGACCGGCCCGACTCGATCGACGCGCTCATCGCCGGGTTGCGGCGCAGGTTCACGACCTTCTGCGACTTCGCCTTCGTCTCGATCCAGAGATCGCCGTCGATCACGGCGTACCACATCGCCACGAGGTGAGGCACCCCGCTGGAACCGACCGTGGCGATGGTGGCGGTCCGGCTGCGCTCGAGGAACTCCTCGACCTCCGCCTCGGACATCTGGATCTGGCCGCGCTGATTGTTTCCCATGGGGTCAGCGTGCCAGGTTCAGGCGGTCGACGGCATCCTCGAACTCGCCGACCAGCTCGGCCATGATCTCGGCGACGGGCCGCACCGCATTCATCCGGCCCACGATCTGGCCGACCGGCATCGCGACGACCGACGGATCGCCCGAGGCGTGGATCCGGCTGTGCGCCTCCCCCACCAGGAGGTTCTGCAGAGGCATGGGCAGGGCCGACGGTGCGCCGGGCTCCTCCCAGGCCTGCGTCCACCGGGTCTTGAGCAAGCGGGCGGGCTTGCCCGAGAAGATCCGGGTGCGCACGGTGTCCGCACTCGTCGCGGCGACCAGGGCGTCCTGCATGGTCTGCGACTTCGTGTGCGTCTCGAGATACTCGGTGGTGGTGAGCCAGTAGGAGCCCATCCACACCCCCTCGGCGCCGAGGGTCAGCGCGGCGGCGATCTGCCGGCCGGAGCCGATGCCGCCCGCGGCCACGACCGTGGCGTCCTCACCCACCTCGTCGACGATCTCCGGCAGCAGCACCATCGAGGCGATCTCGCCGGTGTGACCGCCGGCCTCATAGCCCTGCGCGATGACGATGTCGACGCCGTTGTCGACGTGGGCGCGGGCGTGCTTGGCCCGGCCGGCCAGCGCCGCGACCTTGACGCCGTGCTCGTGCGCCGCGTCGATGACGTCCTTCGGCGGCGAGCCGAGGGCGTTGGCGATCAACGCGATCCGGCGCTTCAGCGCCACATCGACATGGGAGCGGGCCACCGAGTGCAGCCAGCCGAGCACCCCGGCCCCGGCGGCACCGTCGGGCAGCTCCGGCACCCCGAGCTCGCGGAGGGTGCGCTCCACGAACGCGCGGTGCTCGGCGGGAATGAGCTCGGTGAGATCGCCCGCGCTCCCCTCCGTGGGCACCTTGTTGGGCATGACGACGTCCACGCCGTACGGCCTGCCGTCAGTGTTGGCGTCCATCCAGTCGAGGACGGCGTCGAGCTCGTCGGGGTCGTTGAACCGGACGCAGCCGAGCACGCCGAGGCCGCCCGCACGGGAGACCGCCGCGGCGACGTGCTCGGACGGGGTGAACGCGATGACCGGGTACTCGATGCCCAGGTCGTCGCACAGGGGTGTGCGCATGGAATTCCTCCTGAAGAGATCTTTCCACCAAACTAGAACCTGTTACTGTTCCATGGAAGCGGATTCCCGCATTTGCCGATCCTCGTCTCGGTGAGGGTCCTCGACCGAAGGAGCCTCAGTCATGACAAACGCCCCGCACGCGCTCGTCGAACAGCGCGGACACACGCTGCTCATCACCATGAACCGGCCGGAGCGCAAGAACGCACTCACCGGCGAGATGCTGCAGATCCTCAGCGACGCATGGGATCGCATCGACACCGACCCCGGGATCCGCAGCGCCGTGCTCACCGGCGCGGGCGGTGCGTTCTGCGCGGGGGCCGACCTGAAGAACATGGCGAAGTCGAACCCGGGCGAGGCGATGAAGGAGGGCAGCGCCTTCGACCCGGCCCGGATCCCCGGCCTGATCAAGGGCCGCCGCCCGGGCAAGCCGCTCATCGCCGCGGTCGAGGGCGCCGCCATCGCCGGCGGCACGGAGATCCTGCAGGGCACCGACATCCGCGTCGCGGGCGAGAGCGCGAAGTTCGGCGTCTCGGAGGCGAAGTGGAGCCTCTATCCCATGGGCGGCTCGGCCGTCCGGCTGCCGCGGCAGATCCCGTACACCGTGGCGGCGGACCTCCTGCTCACCGGCCGGCACATCACCGCAGCCGAGGCCAAGGAGTACGGGCTGATCGGACACGTGGTGCCCGACGGGGGCGCGCTGGACAAGGCGCTGGAGCTGGCCGAGCTGATCAACGCGAACGGCCCACTGGCCGTGCAGGCGATGCTCCGCACCATGCGCGCCACCGAGGGCATGCATGAGGAGGAGGCCTTCGCGATCGATGCGAAGGAGGGCCTGCCGGTATTCCTCTCCCAGGACGCCAAGGAGGGCCCGCGCGCCTTCGCCGAGAAGCGCAAGCCGGTCTTCGAGGGCCGCTGATCCCGCAATTGAACGCTGTTACGGAGCAAATGACCTGCGGTTTTCCTCTCCGTAACAGCGTTCAATTGCGGTGATCAGGCGTACTGGGCGCGCAGGGCCTTCTTGTCCGGCTTACCGAGGGGGCTGACGGGGATCGACTCGACGAGGTCGACGGTCTTCGGGGTGTAGACGGCGCCCTTGCGGTCGCGGACCAGGTCGCGCAGCTCCTCGACGTCGACGGTCGCGCCCGCGCGCGGCACGACGACGGCCTTCACGGCCTCGCCCCACTTGTCGTCGGGTACGCCGATCACCGCGACGGACGCGACGGACGGGTGCGTCGAGATGACGTCCTCGACCTCGCGCGGGAAGACGTTGAACCCGCCCGTGACCACCATGTCCTTCTTCCGGTCGACGATGTACAGGTAGCCCTCGTCGTCGAACCGTCCCACATCGCCGGTGTGCAGCCAGCCGTGCTCGGTGGCCTCGGCCGTCTGCTCCGGCTTGTTCAGGTAGCCCTGCATCACCAGCGGGCCACGCACGCAGATCTCCCCCGGCGCACCGGGTTCGACGGGGCGCCCGGCATCGTCGAGCAGGGCGACATTCACCCACGGGACGGGCTTGCCGCAGCTCGCCAGCCGCTCCGGCTTCGACGGGTCGTGGTCGCCGCGGCGGAGCACCGCGATCGTCATGGGGCACTCGGCCTGGCCGTAGAACTGGAAGAACACGGGCCCGATCCGCTCGATCGCCTCGGTGAGCCGGGTCGGTGAGATCGCCGACGCGCCGTAGAAGACGGTCTCCAGGCTGGAGAGGTCGTAGTCGTCGAATTTCGGGTGGTCGAGCAGCGCGTAGATCATGGTCGGCACGAGCATCGTCGCGGTGATCCGGTACTTCTCGATCGCCGCGAGCACGGCCTCCGGCTCGAACCGCGGCAGCACGACCATGGAACCGCCGGACATCGACGTCGGGTTCCAGAACGCGCCGCCGGCGTGGCTGAGCGGTGCGCAGACCAGGAATCGGATCTCCTGCGGCCATTCCCATTCCGTGCGCTGGATGCGCAGCAGCGCCGCGCCGCCCGAGTAGCTGAGCATGACGCCCTTGCTCTTGCCGGTGGTGCCGCCGGTGTAGGCGAGGCTCGCGGTCGAGGACGGGTCGGCGGTGTGCGCCGCGAGCGGTCCGGGCTCGAAGCCGGCCGCCACCGCCGTGAGGTCGATGCCGGAGTCCGTGGGCCCCAACGAGAGCAGCGTCTTCAAGCCGGGAACGCGCTCACGCAGGTCGGCGGCACGCTGCTCGTACAGGCGCGGGTCGTAGATGAGGGTCTCGATCCCCGCGTCCTCCATGACGTAGACGTGATCGTCGAGTGAGCCCATCGGGTGCAGCGCGGCGAAGCGGACGCCGGTGATCAGGTTGGTGGACTGGGCGATCAGCACCTCGTGCCGATTGCCCGACAGCATCGCGACGGGGCTTCCCGCGCCGAGACCGAAGGACGCGTACGCCTGGGCGTACCGGCTGACCTCGTCTCGCACCTGCGCATAGGTGAGCGTGCTATCGCCCTGCGGACCGGTGACATGCACGGCGGTCCTGTCCGGGTAGGCCTCGAGCGAGCCGAGCAGGATGTCGCCGGCGAGCGGCTCGCGATGCAGATCGTCCATGGAACACCTCGTGGATCGTTGCGGAACACCGCCTTCTCGTGCGGTGCGATCGTCTCCACGGTAGGGGCTCAATCCCATTTCCGGGATACCCTTGCGCCAAAAAGTTAGAACATGTTTCACTCGGGTGGTGACCGCAGAACCGCAGACCCTCTCGGCGCCGATGCACCTGTCCTTCGACTACACCCGGTCGCTCGGACCGGTGCTGGGCGCGTTCATGACGAACCTCCGCGCGCGCCGCATCGTCGGCACCAGGGACGCCGCCGGGCGGGTGCACGTGCCCCCGCTCGAGTTCGACCCCGACACGCACGCCCCGCTGGCCGAGGTCGTGCCCGTGTCCGACACCGGCACGGTGACGAGCTGGACCTGGAACGCGCATCCGGTCGACGGTCAGCCCCTCGACCGCCCTTTCGCGTACGCGCTCATCAGGCTCGACGGTGCCGACACGTCCCTCCTGCACGCCGTCGACGTCGCGGGCCCCGAGGACATCTCGACCGGCATGCGGGTGCACGCGCGCTGGACCGCCGAGACGACAGGCGCGATCGGCGACATCACGCATTTCGTCCCCGGCGAGGGCGACGGCGTCCCCGAGGTCGCGGCACCGTCGGGCGATCCGGTGACGATGCTGGTCGCCCCCGTCTCCCTCACCCTCGAACACTCCGCCTCCGAGCCCGAGACCCGCTACCTGCGGGCACTCGCCGAGGGCCGGCTGCTGGGCCAGCGCTGCGGGAAGTGCGGGAACGTCTACGTGCCGCCCCGCAACGCCTGCCCGATCGACGGCATCCCCACCACCGAGGAGGTCGACCTGCCGGACACCGGCGTGGTCACCACCTTCTGCGTGGTCAACGTGCCCTTCCAGGGGCAGCGGATCAAGCCCCCGTACGTCGCCGCCTACGTGCTGATCGACGGCGCCGACATACCGTTCCTCCACCTCGTGCTCGGCTGCGACCCGTCCGAGGTGCGGATGGGTCTGCGCGTGCGCGCCGTGTGGAAGCCGCGTGAGGAATGGACCGAGAGTCCAGGCAACATCTCGCATTTCGAACCGACCGGTGAGCCGGACGCCCCCTACTCCAGTTACGAGAAGCACCTGTGAGCACACGCACCTGCACCGATCCGGACGGCTCCGTCGCCGTCGTCGGCTACGCCGCCACCCCGTGGCTGCGGGCCCACCAGACCACCACCAACGGCGTGGAGATGCTGATCCCGCTGTTCGCCGACGTCTTCGCCCAGACCGGTCTCACCAAGTCCGACATCGGATTCTGGTGCTCCGGCTCGTCGGATTACCTCGCGGGACGCGCCTTCTCGTTCATCGCGGCGATCGACTCCATCGGGGCCGTGCCGCCGATCAACGAGTCGCACGTGGAGATGGACGCCGCGTGGGCGCTGTACGAGGCCTGGGTCAAGATCCGCACCGGCGAGATCGACACCGCGCTCGTCTACGGCTTCGGCAAGTCCTCCGCGGGCATGCTGCGCCGCACGCTGACCATGCAGCTCGACCCGTACACCGTCGCACCGCTGTGGCCCGACTCGGTGTCGGTCGCCGCGCTGCAGGCCCGCGCCGGCATCGACGCCGGTGCCTGGACCGAGGCCGACATGGCCGCGGTCGCCGCGCGCAGCCTCACCGACGCGACGACGAACCCCGCGGCGCAGGTGTCGCGCACCGTCGACGCGGAGACGCTCCTGGGCGAGCCGCTGTGGGCGGATCCGTTGCGCCGGCACGACATCGCGCCCGTCACCGACGGTGCCGCGGTCGCGATCCTGGCCTCCGCCGAGCGCGCCCGCGAGATCCGGGAGAACCCCGCGTTCATCACCGGGCTCGAGCACCGGATCGACTCGCCCGCACTGGGCTCGCGCGATCTCACCCTGTCGCCGTCGACCACCGTCGCGGCCCGCGCCGCCGGAGCGGACGGCGTGCAGCTCGCCGAGCTGCACGCGCCCTTCACCCACCAGGAGCTGATCCTGCGCAGGGCGATCGGTCTCGACGACGACGTACGGATCAACCCGTCCGGCGGTGCGCTCGTGGGGAATCCGATGTTCTCCGCGGGCCTCGCCCGAATCGGCGAGGCCGCCCGCGCCGTGTGGAACGGCGACGCGGAACGCGTCCTGGCGCACGCCACGAGCGGACACTCCCTGCAGCAGAACCTGATCGCCGTGATGGAGGCCAAGTGATGGGTAAGCCCACCGCCGTGCTCGGAACCGGCCAGACCCACCACCGCGCCAAACGCGCCGACGTCTCCATGGCGGGCATGATCCGCGAGGCCGTCGACGCCGCGTTGCTCGATTCCGGTACCACGATGGCCGACATCGACGCCATCGTGATCGGCAAGGCGCCCGACATGTTCGAGGGCGTGATGATGCCCGAGCTGTTCCTCGCCGACGCTCTGGGCGCGGTCGGCAAGCCACTGCTGCGCGTGCACACCGCGGGCTCGGTGGGTGGGTCCACCGCTGCCGTCGCCGCCGCCCTGATCAAGTCGGGCGTGCACAAGCGGGTGCTCACGGTGGCGTGGGAGAAGCAGTCGGAGTCGAACGCCATGTGGGCGCTGTCGATCCCGGTTCCGTTCACCGTGCCCGTCGGCGCGGGGGCCGGTGGCTACTTCGCGCCGCACGTCCGCTCCTACATCCGGCGGTCGGGCGCGCCCGACCACGTCGGCGCCATGGTCGCGGTCAAGGACCGGCGCAACGGCGCGCGCAACCCCCTGGCCCACCTGCACCAGCCCGACATCACGCTCGAGTCGGTACAGGCGTCCCAGATGCTCTGGGACCCCATCCGATTCGACGAGACCTGCCCGTCGTCCGACGGTGCCTGTGCCATCGTGCTCGGCGACGAGGAGGCCGCCGAGGCATCGGAAGCGGCCACCGGCAACCGCGTCGGGTGGGTGCTCGCGACCGCGATGCGCACCGAGCCCCTCGCCTACGCCGGCCGCGAGCATGTGAGCCCGCAGGCCGGGCAGGACGCCGCCGCCGCCCTGTGGCGGGACGCCGGCATCACCGACCCGCTCCGCCAGGTGGACGCCGCCGAGATCTACGTGCCCTTCTCCTGGTTCGAGCCGATGTGGCTGGAGAACCTCGGCTTCGTGCCCACGGGCGAGGGCTGGAAGCTCACCGAGTCCGGGGGCACCGAGATCGGCGGGGAGCTCCCCGTCAATCCGTCCGGCGGCGTGCTGTCCTCGAACCCCATCGGCGCGTCGGGCATGATTCGGTTCGCCGAGGCCGCCAAGCAGGTCATGGGCCGCGCCGGGGACTACCAGGTCGACGGTGCCCGCAAGGCACTCGGCCACGCCTACGGCGGCGGTTCGCAGTACTTCTCCATGTGGCTGGTGGGCGCGGACAAGCCCGCGTGACACCCGGCATCGTTCCCCGAACCTCTCGATGGGCTGGTGCGCGCGGACAAGCCTGCGCAGGCACCGCATATCACCGACCCGACCGGAGCCGCGTCCCAGCGAGGATCGCCGCAGCCGCAATGGCCGTGACGGCCGCGGCGAATCCGGCCGGTCCCGCGATCCCGCCGAGGCGGTCGAGGGCAGCGCCCGCGCCGATGGGTCCCGCCACCGCGCCCACGTTGAGCGCGGCGGTGGCGTAGGAACCGGCCATCGTGGGTGCAGTTGCCGAGGCGGACCCGATCGAGAGAGCGATCAGCGTCCCGCCGACGGCGAATGCGAGGAGGCCCGACAGGGGCACGATCGCCAGCAGGAGGAGCGGGTCCCGTCCGCCGGAAGCGAGCATCACCCACGCGCCCACCAGGAGCGGTGCTCCCGCAGCGAGGAGGGCTCGCGGTCGGGCGTCGGCGACGCGGCCTACGAGCGCGACGCCGGCGCACGCACCCGCCCCGAAGAGCATCAGCACCAGCGGGATCCACGCCGCCGACAGCACTTCCGCCACCGGGACCGCGAGGTAGGTCAGGACGCCGAAGGTGCCCGCGTTCACCAGCGCGGTGAGGACGAGCATCGTCGCCGTTCGGCCGTCGTACAGCGCGGCGAGTTCCGTTCGGAGCGAGCGACGCCCGCCGTCGATGGAATCGAGGTGAGCCGTACCGAGGATCGCGAGGAAGGGCGGCACGCACAGCAACGCGACCGCCCAGAACAGCACGCGCCATCCCGCGGCGGCGCCTACGCCTGCGCCGGCGGGAACGCCCGCGACCATGGCGACGGTGGTCCCCGCGAGCAGCATCGACAGCGCCCGCGCCCGACGGTCGGGGCCGACCGCCGCGGCCGCCACGGTGAACGCGACGGCGAGGAAGCCCGCATTGGCGAAGGCGGCCACGACGCGGGTCCCGAGCAGCACCGGGAGGGAGGCGGCCAGCGCGCCGACGACGTGCGCCGCCGCGAACAGTGCGAGGAAGCCGAGCAGGGCCGAGCGGGGCGGCCACCGTCGGGCGAGGGCGGCGGTGACCGGGGCACCGACGACCATCCCGACGGCGAACGCGGAGACGAGGCTTCCTGCGGCGGACGGGGCGACGGCGAGGTCGTCGGCGAGGGCCGGCAGCACGCCGGCGAGCATGAATTCGGAGGTACCCATCGCGAAGACGGCGAGGGCGAGGAACAGGACGAGTCGAGGCACGGAGCACTCCTGGGACGACGGAAACGTGGGATCGTCTCCGGTCGCCGCGGCCGACTCGGGCCCGCGGATCAGCGCACGACGGCGCGGTTCTGCACGGGGTCGGCGGCGGGACCGGCGACCCCTTCCTCATGCGATTCCGGTGTGCTCACCCGACCACGCTAACCTCCACGACCGTCCCGGGGCCACCGGGTTTCCGGACCGCACCACGACGAGTCCCCCAGGAAAATCCCGGGGGCCTCGTCAGTGAGTTCGCCGCCTACTCGTAGGCGACCTTCCAGTGCTTGATGCCGTTGAGCCAGCCCGACCGCAGCCGCTGCGGGGGCTCGAGTTCGCGCAGGTTCGGCATGACGTCCGCGATGGCCTTGAACATCAGGTCCATCTCGAGGCGGGCGAGGTTCGCGCCCACGCAGTGGTGGGTGCCCGAGCCGCCGAAGCCGACGTGCGGGTTCGGGTCGCGCAGGATGTTGAAAGTGTAGGGATCCTCGAAGGCGTCCTCGTCGAAGTTGGCCGAGGCGTAGAACAGCGCGACGCGCTGGCCCTTCTTGATCGTCTGCTCGCCGAGCTGGACGTCCTCGAGCGCGGTCCGCTGGAACACCGAGACGGGCGTCGCCCAGCGCACGATCTCGTCGGGCGCGGTGCGCGGCCGCTGCTCCTTGTAGATCTCCCACTGGTCGGGATGGTCGACGAAGGCCTTCATGCCGTGGCTGATGGCGTTGCGCGTGGTCTCGTTGCCGGCGACTGCGAGCAGCAGCACGAAGAACGCGAACTCGTCACTGCCGAGACCGTCGCCATCGATGTCCGCCTGCACCAGGGTGGTCACGATGTCGTCCATCGGACACTTGCGGCGCTCCTCCGCGAGGTTCCACGAATAGCCGGTGAACTCGGTCATGGCGGTGAGGTAGTCGCCCTCGAACTCGGGGTCGTCGTACGCCATCATCGAGTTGGACCAGTCGAAGAGCTTCTTGCGGTCCTCCTGCGGCACGCCGAGCAGCTCGGCGATCGCCTGCAGCGGGAGCTCGCTGGCGACCTGCTCGACGAAGTCACCGCCGCCGGCCTTGCGGGCCTCGTGCACGATCTGCTCGGCCCGCTCCGCCAGCGCGTCGTGCAGGGACTGCACCGCCTTCGGCGTGAAGCCGCGCGAGATGATGCGGCGCGTCTTGGTGTGCTGCGGCGGGTCCATGTTGAGCAGCAGCATCCGCTGCATGTCGATCTGCTCGCGCTCGATCTCCGGACCGAACCGGACGATCGCGCCGTTCTCCCAGTTCGAGTACTGCTTCGGGTTCCGCGAGATGGCCTTGATGTCCTCCAGCTTGGACACTACCCAGAAGCCACCGTCGTCGAAGCCGGTGGTGCCGGGCGGGATGTCCTGCCACCAGACCGGTGCCGATCGCCGCAGCTCGGCGAACTCGGCCTCGGGCCGCCGCTCCGACCACAGGTCGGGGCTGGTGAAATCGAACCCCGCGGGGAAGTGCACGCTCACGCCGCCTCCTCAAGCGTCTCCACCCGGACTCTGGCCAGGCGTATCTGAAACATGTTCTACTCATTGAAGCACAGACTGTCCGCTCGTGAGCTAGATTGCGAAGGACGCTGGTTGCACAGCAGTTACACAGGGACGAACCAGTCGCGGCGCCACCGCATGAGGCTCGACAGAGCCGGAGATCGGCGCCACAATCGAGAACGTGCTCTACCCAATCGGGGCGAGCCGAGAATGTGAGGAACGATCGATATGGGCATCCCCGTCATCGTCGACGCCGTCCGCAGCCCCATCGGCAAGCGAGGCGGCTGGCTGAGCGGACTGCACCCCGCCGAGCTCCTCGGGGGCACCGTCACCGCCCTCCTCGGGCACGCCGGGGTCGACCCGGCGCAGATCGAGCAGATCATCGGCGGCAATGTCACGCAGGCCGGTGAGCAGGCGGGCAACATCACCCGCACCGCCTGGCTCAACGAGGGCCTCCCGGAGCTGACCGGCGCCACCACGATCGACGCGCAGTGCGGATCGGCCCAGCAGGCCACGGGCCTGATCGCCGGCCTCATCGCCACCGACGCCATCGCGGCCGGCATCTCGTGCGGAGTCGAGTCGATGAGCCGGATCCCGCTCGGTGCGAACCGCCCGGAGGGCCTGGGCACCTCCCGCCCTCCGTCGTGGACCATCGACATGCCCAACCAGTTCCTCGCCGCCGAACGGATCGCCGAACGCCGCGGGCTCACCCGCGAGGACATCGACGCCTTCGGCCTCGCGTCGCAGCGCAAGGCGCTGCAGGCCTGGGCGGAGGGCCGGTTCGACCGCGAGGTCGTGCCGCTCAAGGCGCCCGCGATGGCCGACGGTGCGCCCACCGGCGAGACCATCGAGGTCTCCCGGGACCAGGGTCCGCGCGAGAGCACGCTCGAGGGGCTCGCCAAGCTCACGCCCATGCTCGACGGTGGCCGGCACACGGCCGGCACCTCCTCGCAGGTGTCCGACGGTGCCGCCGCCGTCCTGCTCATGGACTCCGACCATGCCGCCGCGCTCGGCCTCACCCCGCGCGCCCGGATCGTCTCGCAGGCTCTGGTCGGCGGGGAGCCGTATTACCACCTCGACGGCCCGATCCGCGCCACCGAGCGCGTGCTCGAGCGCTCCGGCCGGTCGCTCGGCGACATCGACCTGTTCGAGGTCAACGAGGCCTTCGCCTCCGTGGTCCTGTCCTGGCAGCAGGTGATCGGCCCCGATCCGGACAAGGTGAACGTCAACGGCGGCGCCATCGCACTCGGTCATCCGGTCGGCTCCACCGGCGCCCGGCTCATCACGACCGCGCTGCACGAGCTGGAGCGGCGCGATGCGTCGACCGCCCTCATCGCGATGTGCTGCGGCGGCGCGATGGCCACCGGCACCATCATCGAGCGGATCTGACGACATGCGCGTAGCAGTCACCGGCGCAGCCGGATTCGTGGGCGGGAACCTCCTGCAGCAATTGGTCGAGCAGGGACACGAGGTTGTCGCGATCGACCGGACCTCGTCGCCGCATGCGCCCGAGGGCGTGCGGTGGGTGCAGGCGAGTGTCCTCGAACCGGACGAGATGCGCGCCGCATTCGAGGGCGTCGAGGTCGTCTACCACCTGGTCGCGATGATCACGCTGCGAATGGAGGACGAGGCCGCGTGGCGCCTCAACACCCAGGGCGTACGCATCGTCGCTCGCGCGGCGCTCGACGCAGGCGTGCGGAAGATGGTGCACCTGAGCTCGATCCACGCGTTCGACCAGGATCTGGTCGAGGTCATCGACGAGACCGCGCCGCGGTCCGTGCGCCCCGAGATCCCCGTCTACGACCGCTCCAAGTGGGCCGGCGAGCAGGAGCTCCGGAAGGTCATCGACGACGGGCTGGATGCGGCCATCTGCAACCCCACGGGCGTGTGGGGGCCCGCCGACCACGGCGCCGCCCTGTCCCGGTTGAATCGACTCGCGCACACCGCCGCCCGGGGACGGATGCCCGCCTTCGTCTCGAAGGCCGGCTTCGACCTGGTCGATGTCCGGGACGTGGCCACCGGCATCATGCTCGCCGCGGAGAAGGGCAGGACGGGCGAGAACTACCTTCTCGGTGGGGAGTTCGCGCCGATCATCGACGCCATGCGCCTGTCCGCGCGTGCGGCCGGCCGCTCCGGACCGCGCGTGGCCGTGCCGATCGGGGCGCTCGCCGCGGTCATGCCCGTCCTCGAGCCGATCAACAGCAGACTCGGTTCCGACGTGCTGTCGAAGGCGGCGCTCGGGCCGCTGTTCGCATCTCCCCTGGTGGACATCTCGAAGGCCCGCAACGAACTCGGGTACGCGCCGCGCACCATGGAGAGCACCGCGGCGGAGCTGGTGCAGTTCTTCGTGGACTCCGGTCGGCTCCGCGCCCGGGCCTGACCGCACGAACTCGGCCGACCCCTCGCCGAGACGCGGCCGGCCGCGCGGAGATCCCCTCCCGCGCGGCCGGCATCGTCGTCCCCCGGGGCTCCGGCGGAGCGCCCGGGCCTGTGCTCACGCGCCGTAGACGGACTCCGGGGCCGGTGCCTCGGCGATCAGGCCGCGCACGACCGTCCCGAGCTCGGCGGGCTCCCAACGGGCGCCCTTGTCGCGCTGCGGGCCGTGTCGCCAGCCCTGCGCCACCGAGACCTTGCCGCCCTCGACCTCGAAGACCCGGCCGGTGACATCCGCGGATTCAGTACTGCCGAGCCAGACCACGAGCGGCGAGACGTTCTCCGGCGCCATCGCGTCGAAACCGTCCTCCGGCGCGGCCATGTCGTCGGCGAAGGTCGTCTCCGTCATGCGGGTCCGGGCCGCGGGCGCGATCGCGTTCACGGTGATCCCGTACCGCCCCATCTCGGCGGCCGCCTGGATCGTCATCTCCGCGATACCCGCCTTTGCGGCGGCGTAGTTGCCCTGGCCGATGCTGCCGAGCAGGCCCGCGCCGGAGCTGGTGTTGATCACCCGCGCGTCCGGCTGCCGCCCCGCCTTGGACTCGTCCCGCCAGTAGCCGGCCGCGTGCCGGAGCATCGCGAAGTGCCCCTTGAGGTGCACCCTGGTCACCGCGTCCCACTCCGCCTCCGACATGTTCACCAGCATCCGGTCCCGGAGGAAGCCGGCGTTGTTCACCAGCACGTCGAGGCGCCCGAACTCGTCGATCGCCGTCCGCACCAACGCCTCCGCGCCCGCCCAATCGGCGACGTCCGACGGATTCGCGACCGCCCGGCCGCCCGCGGCGCGGATCTCCTCGACGACCTGCTGCGCCGGCCCCGATGAGGCCTCGGCACCGTCGAGCCCCACCCCGTAGTCGTTGACCACGACAGCCGCGCCCTCCGCGGCGAAGGCGAGCGCGTGGGCCCGACCGATTCCCCGACCGGCTCCGGTGACGATGACGACGCGACCGTCGACGATTCCTGTCATTGTTGTTCTCCTCGTTCGTGGTTCGGATCTACCGCGCGTCGCGCTCGACGTTCGCGGCGGCCAGGAAGGCGGGGCGCTCGCCACCGCCGTGGACGAGCAGTGTCGCGCCGCTGACATACGACGCGAGGGGCGAGGCGAGGAATGCGGCGCACGCGCCGACCTCCTCGGGATCGGCCAGCCGCCCGAGCGGCACGGTCGCACCGATGGCCGCGATCCCGGCGTCGTCGCCGTAGTGCTGCTCGGCGGCCTCGGTGCGGACCATCCCCACGTCGAGCGCGTTGACCCGCACCGCGGGCGCGAACTCCACCGCAAGGCTCGCGGTGAGCGAGTCGAGCCCCGCCTTGGCCGCCCCGTAGGCCGCCGTGCCCGGCGAGGGACGGGTCGCGCTCACACTGGAGACGTTCACGATCGCCCCTCCCCCAGCGCGCTGCATGGCCGCATTAGCCCTCTGTGCCACCAGGAGCGGTGCGAGCAGGTTGAGCCCGACGACCTTCTCATGGAAGCGCGTCGAGGCCGTCGCGGCATCGGCGAAGGGAGCACCGCCCGCATTGTTGACGAGCACATCGAGCCGGCCGTGCCGCTCGACGATGCCGGCGATCAGGGCCTCGACCTGCTCGGGCTCGCGGACATCGGCCGCGACGAACTCGGCCACGGCACCGTCGACCTCGATCTGACGCTCGGGTTCCCGACGGGCGCAGACCACCACCGTCGACCCGTGGCGGAGGAACACGCGGGCGATACCCGCGCCGATCCCACGGACGCCGCCGGTGACCAGGACCACCGCGCCCTCGAGTCCCAGGCCACCTGGGACGGCTGCGCTCGACATGGATTCTCCTCTTCGTATTCCGGCTGACCCGGCTTCGGTGGTAGCGTACCAAGCAATTGCTAGGTTTAGATCACGTTCTACCTGTCTACCTCGAAGGAGTCGGTGTGCCTTCACCGATCACGACCACCGTCGACGAGTCCGGAATCCACACGATCACCGTCGATGCGCCCCCCGTCAACGCCCTCACCGTGCAGGGCTGGTTCGACCTCGCGAACGCCATCACCGAGGCGGGTCGCGACCCGTCGTGCCACGTCGTGGTGGTGCGCGCGGCGGGCCGCGGATTCAACGCCGGCGTGGACATCAAGGAGATCGACGCGGCGCAGGCCGCAGGAGACGGCTACAGTGCGCTCATCGGCGCGAACGCCGGGTGCGCCGCGGCCTTCTCCGCGGTGTACGACTGCGCGGTCCCGGTGATCGTCGCGGTGAACGGCTTCTGCCTGGGCGGCGGCATCGGCCTCGTCGGCAACGCCGACGTGGTCGTCGCCTCCGACGACGCCACCTTCGGGCTGCCCGAGGTCGACCGCGGGGCACTGGGCGCCGCAACGCATCTGGCGCGTCTCGTACCGCAGCACCTCATGCGCACGTTGTACTTCACCGCCGGCACCGTGACCGCGCAGCAGCTGGAGCACTTCGGGTCGGTGTACCGCGTGGTGCCGCGGGCCGAGCTCGATGAGACCGCCCTCGAGGTGGCACGGGCCATCGCGGCCAAGGACACCCGGGTGATCCGGAAGGCGAAGGAGGCCATCAACGGGATCGACCCGGTGAACGTGCACACCAGCTACCGGTTCGAGCAGGGATTCACCTTCGAACTCAATCTCGCGGGCTACTCGGACGAGCACCGCCGGGAGTTCGTCTCCACCGGCCGCACCGTGGGCGAAGCAGCCGAGGCCCAGGACACACAGCAGGAGAACGCATGAGCGACAAGACCATGACCCCCGAGCAGGTGGTCGCCGAACTCGAGGACGGCATGACACTGGGCATCGGCGGCTGGGGATCGCGCCGCAAGCCGATGGCCCTGGTGCGCGCGATCCTCCGCTCCGACCTCACGGACCTCACCGTGGTGTCCTACGGGGGCCCCGACGTGGGCCTGCTCGCCGCGGCCGGGAAGATCCGGAAGCTGGTCTTCGGCTTCGTCACCCTCGACAGCGTGCCGATCGATCCGAACTTCGCGCGGGCCAGGCAGTCCGGGGCCATCGAGGTGGCCGAGTGGGACGAGGGCATGTTCGCCGCAGGGCTCAAGGCCGCCGTGCAGCGCCTGCCCTTCCTCCCGATCCGCGCGGGCCTGGGCTCGTCGGTGATGGATGTGAATCCCGAGCTGCGCACGGTCGTATCGCCGTACGCGGACGGCGAGGAGCTCGTCGCCGTCCCGGCGCTGCGGCTCGATGCGTCGCTGGTGCACATGAACCGGGCGGACGCCCGGGGCAACGCCCAGTACCTGGGTCCGGACCCGTACTTCGACGACGATTTCGCCCTCGCCGCGGACCGCTGCTATGTCTCGTGCGAGCGGATCGTCCCGACCGAGGAGCTCGTCGCCGGCGGACCGGTGCAGTCCCTGATCATCAATCGCAGCGCAGTCACGGGGGTGGTCGAGACGCCGAACGGCGCTCACTTCACCACCGCGGCCCCTGACTACGGGCGCGACGAGAAGTTCCAGCGGCACTACGCCGCCAGCGCCAAGGATCCCGAAGCCTGGGCCGCTTTCGAGGAACGCTTCCTCAGCGGCGATGAGGCGCACTACCAGGCTGAAGTGGCCGCATGGGCCGCGGAATCGGCTGAGCAGGAGAAGAAATGACCGACATCACCCGCGCCGAGGTGTGCGTGGCCGCGATCGCAGACCTGTTCCGCGGCGATGGCGAGATCACCGCCAGCCCCATGGGGCTCATCCCGTCGTTGGGGGGCCGGCTCGCCCGACTGACCTTCGCGCCCGACCTCCTGCTCTCCGACGGCGAGGCCTATCTGGTCGCCGATGCGGCGAACCCGTCCGCCGGGATCGAGGGATGGCAGCCCTTCAAGAAGGTGCTCGACGTGGTCGTGCCGAACGGCAAGCGCCACGTCATCATGGGTGCCAGCCAGATCGATCGGTACGGCAACCAGAACATCTCAGCGATCGGCGATCACGCCGCCCCGACCCGGCAGCTGCTGGGCGTCCGCGGCGGCCCGGGTAACACGGTGAACAACCGCACGTCGTACTGGATCCCCAGACACTCCACCCGGGTCTTCGTCGATTCCGTGGACGTGGTGAGCGGGGTCGGCTACGACCGCGCCCGCGCGGCCGGCCCCGCGGCGAGCCGGTTCCATGACATCCACCGCGTGGTCACCGATCTCGCCGTCCTCGGTTTCACCGACGACGGTGCAATGACCATCCTCTCGGTGCATCCGGGCGTTACGGAGCAGCAGGTGCGCGAGGCGACGGGATTCGACCTGGACGGCGCCGGCGCCCCCGAGACCCGCGTCCCGACGGCCGAGGAGCTCGAGCTGATCCGCACCGTCGTCGACCCGAAGAGCTTGCGCAGCAGGGAGGTCCCCGCATGACCCTGCGGACGCGCCTGACGGAGCTCATCGGAATCGAGCACCCGGTGGTGCAGACAGGCATGGGCTGGGTGTCCGGCGCCCACCTCACCGCGGCTACGGCGAACGCGGGTGGCCTCGGCATTCTCGCGTCCGCGACGATGACCTTCACCGAGCTCGAGACGGCGATCCGGAAGACCAAGGAGCGCACCGACAAGCCCTTCGGGGTGAATCTGCGCGCCGACGCGGAGGACGCGCAGCAGCGCGTGGAGCTCATGATCCGAGAGGGCGTGAAGGTCGCGTCCTTCGCGCTCGCGCCGCGCAAGGAGATGATCGCACAGCTCAAAGACGCCGGGCTCGTGGTCATCCCGTCCATCGGCGCGGCGCGGCACGCCGAGAAGGTGGCCGCGTGGGGCGCCGACGCCGTCGTGGTGCAGGGCGGCGAGGGCGGCGGTCACACCGGCGGTGTCGCCACCACGCTCCTGCTGCCCTCCGTCCTGGACGCCGTGGACATCCCCGTGATCGCCGCCGGCGGCTTCTTCGACGGCCGCGGCCTCGCCGCGGCGCTCGCGTACGGCGCGTCCGGCGTGGCCATGGGCACCCGGTTCCTGCTCACCCGGGACAGCCGCGTCCCCGAGTCGGTCAAGGCGGAGTACCTCCAGCGCGGACTCGCGGACACGGTCGTCACCACCAAGGTCGACGGTATGCCGCACCGGGTCCTGCGAACGGCCCTCGTCGAAGCCCTGGAACGCTCGCACGGCGTCGCCACGCTCGCGCACGCCGCGCGGAACACCCTGCGGTTCCAGGCCCTCACCGGCGTGTCCTGGAAGGGACTCATCAGTGAGGGACTCGCGCTCAAGAAGGGCGGTGACCGCACCTGGAGCCAGCTGATGATGTCGGCGAACACACCGATGCTGTTGCGCGCCGGGCTCGTCGAGGGAAACACGGACGCCGGTGTGTTGGCCTCGGGCCAGGTGGCCGGCATCATCGACGACCTGCCGACCGTGGCGGAGCTCATCGAGCGCATCGTGTCCGAGGCCGAGGCCCGCCTGGACGACCTCACCACCCTGCGCACCTGACCCGTACCGCGCACCGTCGCACCCGTTTCCTGACTCAACAGCGTTAGCCTATACCGAACCCGCACGCAGGTCACGGTATGGGCTGACGCTGTTGAGTCAGAGGGGGCGGTTCAGAGGCGCTCGATGATCGTGACATTGGCGGTGCCGCCGCCCTCGCACATCGTCTGCAGGCCGTAGCGGCCGCCGCGGTGTTCGAGCTCGTGCAACAGGGTGGTCATCAGCTTGGCACCGGTGGCACCCAGGGGATGACCCAGCGCGATGCCACCGCCGTTGACGTTGACCTTCTCGTGCGGGATGCCCATCTCGTCCATCCAGGCCAGCGGCACCGACGCGAATGCCTCGTTGCACTCGAACAGGTCGATGTCGGCGACGGTGAGGCCCGTCTTCTGCAGCGCGTACTGCGTGGCGGGGATGGGTCCGGTCAGCATCCAGACGGGGTCCGCAGCGCGCACGGAGATGTGATGGATGCGGGCACGGGGCGTCAGGCCGTGCCGCTGGACGAAGTCCGCGGAGGCGACCATGACGGCGGCGGCACCGTCGGCGATCTGGCTCGCGACGGCCGCCGTGATCGCGGATCCCTCTGCGAGCGGGGCCAGTCCGGCCATCTTCTCCAGTGTCGTGCCCCGACGGGGCGTCTCGTCCACCGCGAAGTCGCCCACGGGCGCGATCTCCGCCTCGAACCTGCCGGCGTCGCTGGCGGCGATCGCCCGCTCGTGGCTCGCGAGAGCGAACTCCTCCATGCGCGCGCGGGAGAGACCCCACTTGGTCGCGATCATGTCGGCGCTGGCGAACTGCGAGACCTCGACGTCGCCGTACCGCTCGCGCCACCCCGTCGAACCGGAGAACGGGTCGTCGAAGCCGTACTGGCGCCCGGCGAGCATCGCCGCGCTGATCGGGATGGCACTCATGTTCTGCACGCCGGCGGCGACGACGGCGTCGGCGGTGCCGGACAGCACGGCCTGTGCCGCGAAGTGGACGGACTGCTGGCTGGATCCGCACTGCCGGTCGACGGTGACGCCGGGGACGTGTTCGGGCAGCCCGGCCGCGAGCCAGGACGTCCGCGCGATGTTGCCGGACTGCGGGCCGATCGTGTCGCAGCACCCCATGATCACGTCGTCGACGAGCGCGGGGTCGACACCGGAGCGCTGCACCGACGCCCGGAGCACGTGCGCGCCGAGGTCGGCCGAGTGCACGGCCGCGAGCGAGCCGCCTCGTTTGCCGGTGGGGGTGCGCACAGCGTCGAGGATGTAGGCGCCGGGGGCGAGTTCGGTCATGATTGCTCCTTCTCAGGGCTGGCGATCCCGCGCTCGAGGATCGTGAGGTACTGATCGGCCACCGTGTCGACGGGCAGGTGCCCGGCGGGTCGGTACCAGCGGACCGCGACCCAGACGGTGTCGCGGAGGAAGCGGTAGGTGACGTCGACGTCGAGATCCGCTCGGAAGTCGCCGGATTCGATACCACGCGTGATGATGCCGCGCCACATGGAGCGGAACTCCTGCAGGAAGTCGGCGATGTAGGCGAAGCGCTCCTGCTGCGCGAGACCGCGCGCCTCCGCCTGGTATATCGCGACGGCGTCGGGGCTCGCGTCGATCGCCGCGAACGAGGCGATGACGCAGCCGCGCAGTTGTTCCCGCGGGGCCACGGTGGTCGCCAGCACCGTGCGGTACTCACCGAAGAGCCGATCGAGGAAGTCCCGGAGGATCTCGTCGAGCATCGACTCCTTGGAGTCGAAGTGGTGGTACAGGCTGCCTGAGAGGATACCGGCGGCATCGGCGATGTCACGTACGGTTGTCGCGCGGTAGCCGTTCTCCGCGAACAGCTTCGCGCTCAGGGCCAGGACCTCCGCGCGGCGCGCGGACGGGTCCGGCTTAGCCATGCCGGATGCTCACGGGGACCACCTCGAAGGTCATGGAGGGAGGACACTGATCACGCATGCTGGCTGCTCACCGAGACCACCTCGAAGGTCATGGAAGGAGGGCACTGATCACGCATGCTGGCTGCTCACCGAGACCACCTCGCCGGTCATATAAGAACTGTAGTCCGACGCCAGGAAGGCGATCACGTTCGCGACCTCCCAGGGCTCCGCAGCGCGGCCGAAGACCTCGCGCCGGGAAAGCTCGTCGAGCAACTCGTCGGAGGTGACCTTCGCGAGGAAGGCGTGCATGGCGATGCTCGGCGAGACGGCGTTGATCCGAATCCCGTGCTGCGCAGCGTCGACGGCCGAGCAGCGGGTGAGCGCCATGACGCCCGCCTTCGCGGCGGCGTAGTGAGCCTGCTCGGCCTGGGCGCGCCAACCGATCACCGAGGCGTTGTTGACGATCACGCCGCCCCCGCCCTGCGCGATGAATCGGTTGATCGCCGCGCGGGTGGCGCGGAAGGTGCCGGTGAGGGTCACGTCGAGCACGCGCGACCACTGCTCGTCGGTCATGTCCTGCACGGCGACGCTGCCGCCGAGGCCGGCGTTGTTGACCAGCACGTCGATCCGGCCGTAGCGGTCGGCGGCACCGTCGAGCAGTGCCTGCACCTGATCCTCGACGGTGACGTCGCAGGTGATCGCGTGCACCCGGTCGCCGAACTCGGCGGCGAGCTCGTCGCGCTTCTCGCCCAGGCGCCGCTCGTGCCAGTCGGAGATGACGACGCGGGCGCCCTCCTCGAGGCAGCGCCGCGCGGTCGCGGAGCCGATGCCGGTACCGGCGGCCGCAGTGACGACGACGACCTTGTCCTCGACGAGGTTGCGTCCCTGGGGGTACGGGGGTGTGGGGATGGCGCTCACGGGCGGGCCTCTCTCGGCAGGCCGAGCACGCGCTCGGCGATGACGTTGCGCTGGATCTCGTTGGAGCCGCCGTAGATCGTGTCGGCTCGGGTGAACAGGTAGAGGCGCTGCCAGTCGTCGAGCTCGGGGTCGGCGAGCAGTCCGGCGGCGCCGCGCACCGTCATCGCGATCTCTCCGAGCCTTCGGTGCCAGTTGGCCCACAGCAGTTTCGCGACCTCGGCGGTGCCGGTCGCGGCGGAGCCGAGAGTGCGGAGCGCGTGCGCGCGCATCACGTCGAGCTCGGTCCAGGCGCGACGGAGTTCGAGGGCGACCTCGGGCCGGTCGGCGGCCCCGGAATCGAGGGCGAGGTCGGTGAGCCGCTGCAGCTCTCGACGGAAGCCGATCTGCTGGCCGAGGGTGGCGACGCCGCGCTCGAAGGCGAGGGTCCCCATGGCGACGCGCCACCCCTCGCCGGGCTCGCCGACGACGTTGGCGGCGGCGGTGCGCGCACCGTCGAAGAAGACCTCGTTGAACTCCGAGGTCCCCGTCAGCTGGACGATCGGCCGGACCTCGACGCCCGGCTGTTCCATGGGGACGAGGAGGTACGACAGGCCCTTGTGCCGGGCGGAGCCGGGTTCGGTGCGGGCGACGACGAAGCACCAGTCGGCGACGTGCGCCAGCGACGTCCAGACCTTCTGGCCGGAGATGACCCACTCGTCGCCCTCGAGGCGCGCGGTGGTGCTGACATTGGCGAGGTCGGAGCCGGCACCGGGCTCGGAGTAGCCCTGGCACCACAGTTCGCGGACGTCGCGGATGGCGGGCAGGAAGCGGGCCTTCTGCTCGTCGGTGCCGAAGGCGATGAGTGTGGGGCCCAGGAGTTCCTGCCCGAGGTGGGAGACCTTCGCGGGTGCGCCGGCGCGGGCGTACTCCTCGTGGAAGATCACCTGCTGCGCGAGGGACGCTCCGCCGCCGCCGTTCTCAGCGGGCCAGCCGATGCAATTGAGCCCCGCCGCGGCGAGGTGCCGCTCCCAGGCCACGCGCTCGTCGAAGAACTCATGCTCCCGGCCGGGCCCGCCGGCGCCGCGGAGACCGGCGAACTCACCGGACAGGTTCGTCGCGAGCCAATCCCGGATCCGCGCCCGGAACTCCGCGTCCGTCTCGCCGCTCACCGTGGTCACGGCACTCCCTTCAGGCTCCACCAAGCAAGTGCTTGGTGGAATCAGGTTACACAGACTCCTCCCGCACTGTAACGTGTTCTACCAAGCACATGCTAGGCAGAAGGGTTTGCGCATGTCACGCACCATCGCAGGGGCTCTGCGCGGCGCCGCGGAACAGTTCGCGGACCGCACCGCCGTGGTCGACGGCGACCTACGGATCAGCTACACCGAGCTGCACGAGCGCGCTCGCGATATCGCTCGCGCGCTCCTCGCGGAGGGGATCGAGAAGGGCGATCGGGTCGCGATCTGCGCGCCCAACGGGCACGAGTGGATCGAGGCCGCACTGGGCGTCGCCTACATCGGCGCCGTCCTCGTCCCCGTCAACACCCGCTACACCGGTCCCGAGATGGTCGACCTGTTGGTCCGCACCCGCTCGCGAGCCTTCGTCGTCGCGGGCCCGTTCCTCGGCGTCGACCGGCTCGACCTCGTGGTCGAGATCGCCGGCGGCCTGCCCGGCGACATCGTCTCGGTGCTCCGGCTCCCGGACTGGCACGGCGTCCCCGCGCGCGGTGCCGGGATCACCGCCTCCGAGCTCGACGATGCCGCCGCCGCGGTCGCCCCCGACGCACCGTCGGACATCTTCTTCACGTCCGGGACGTCCGGACGGAGCAAGGGAGCTGTGAGCACGCACACGCAGACGCTCGCGAACGCGGCGAACTGGGCCGAGCTCGTCGGGGTCACCGATGCCGACCGGTACCTGATCCTGAGCCCGTTCTTCCACATCTTCGGGTACAAGGCGGGGATCCTCGCGGCCCTCCAGCACGGCGCCGCGATCTACCCGGCGCAGACCTTCGACGTGGTGCAGGCCTTCGAACTCATCCAGCGGGAACGGATCTCCATCCTGCCCGGCGTACCCACCGTGCACCAGATGATGCTCGACCACCCCTCCCGCGCGGACTACGACCTGTCCAGCCTGCGCGCCGCGACCACGGGCGCCGCCACGATCCCCGTCGTGCTCATCGAGCGAATGCGCGACGAGTTGCGCTACGACCGGGTGCTCACCGCGTACGGGCTGTCCGAGGCGCCGGTCGTGACGATGTGCCGGGCGGATGACGACCCGGACGTCGTCGCCACGACCTCCGGACGCGCGGTGCGCGACATGGAGGTGCGGATCGCGAACGACGGGGAGATCCTGGTCCGCGGGCCGAACGTGATCGCCGAGTACTTCGAGGATCCCGCGTCGACGGCGAAAGCCTTCGACGCCGACGGGTGGTTCCACACCGGCGACGCCGGATCGATGGACGATGCGGGGAACCTGCGGATCACCGACCGCATCAAAGACATGTTCACCAACGGCGGGTTCAACGTCTACCCGGCGGAGATCGAGCAGGTGATCGCCCGGATCCCCGGCGTCGCGGAGAGCGCCGTCATCGGCGTGCCGGAAGCGCGGCTCGGTGAGGTGGGCAAGGCCTTCGTCGTCCTCACCGCCGGTGGCACCGTGACCGAGGACGCCGTGATCGAGCACTGCCGCCAGTACCTGGCCGGCTTCAAAGTCCCCCGCAGCGTGGAGTTCGTGACCGAGCTGCCGCGTAACGCGACCGGAAAGGTGCTCAAGCGCGTCCTGCGCGGCGCGCCCGCCCCTGCAGCAGGAGAAAAGCGATGACCGATAGCACGCCCGTCCCCGACGCGACCCCCGAGGTGGTGACCTACGAGGTGCGCGGCCCCGTCGCCGTGGTCACCATGAACCGGCCCGAGTACCGCAACGCGCAGAACTCGGCGATGACCTACGCGCTGGACGCCGCCTTCGTTCGCGCGGTGGAGGATCCGGCGGTCAAGGTGATCGTGCTGGCCGGCAACGGCAAGCACTTCTCCGCCGGCCACGACATCGGCACGCCGGGCCGGGATGTGGACCAGCACTTCGAGAACAAGGCCGTCCTGTGGTGGGACCACGTGGGCAGAGAGGGCGGCGATCAGCGCTTCGCCCGGGAGTCCGAGGTGTACCTCGGCATGTGCCGGCGGTGGCGGGAGATCCCGAAGCCGGTGATCGCCTCGGTGCAGGGCGCCTGCATCGCGGGCGCCCTGATGCTCGCGTGGAGCTGCGACCTCATCGTCGCCTCCGACGACGCCTTCTTCTCGGACCCGGTGGTGCGCATGGGCATCCCCGGCGTCGAGTACTTCGCCCACCCGTGGGTCATGGGTCCGCGGGCCGCGAAGGAGTTCCTCTTCACCGGCGACCGCTTCTCGGCGCAGCAGGCCAAGGAGTGGGGCATGGTGAACCGTGTCGTCCCCCGCGGCGAGCTCGAGGAGGAGACGCTCGCCCTCGCGGAGCGGATCGCGGACATGCCGAGTTTCGGCCTGGCGCTGACGAAGAAGGCCGTCAACCAGTGCGAGGACCTCATGGGGATGCGGGCGGGCATGGATTCGGTCTTCGGGCTCCACCACTTCGCGCACGCGCACAACGCGGAGGTCTCGGGCGGCGATTCGCTGGGCGGGCAGAGCGCCAAGTCGATGGCATCCGGAGCGCGGAGCGCGACCGACGATGCCGCCGCCCGGAAGGCGGAGTAGGCCCGTGGATCTCGAGTTCGACGACGCCGACCTCGCCTTCCGCGACGAGGTGCGCGCCTGGCTGGCGGCGAACGTCCCGGCCGAGCCCCTCCCCTCCTTCGACACTGCCGAGGGCTTCGCCGCGCATCGCGCGTGGGAGGCGAACCTCGCCGACGCCGGGCTGGCCGCGGTCTCCTGGCCGGCCGAGTTCGGCGGGCGCGACGCGACGCTGCTCCAGTGGGTGATCTTCGAGGAGGAGTACTACGCCGCGGGTGCGCCGCTGCGGGTGAGCCAGAACGGCCTGTTCATGCTGGCCCCCACACTCTTCAGCCACGGCACCGACGAGCAGCGCGCGCGGATCCTGCCGGCGATGGCCCGCTCGGAGCGGGTGTGGGCGCAGGCGTGGTCGGAGCCGGAGGCGGGCAGCGACATCGCCTCGCTCCGCTCGACCGCGACGCGGGTCGACGGTGGCTGGAGGCTCTCCGGCCAGAAGACCTGGAGTTCCCGCGCCGCGTTCGCCGACGGCGCCTTCGGCCTGTTCCGCAGCGAGCCCGGCTCGGAGCGGCACAGGGGGCTGACGTACCTGATGTTCGACCTGCGCGCGCCCGGCGTCACCGTGCGTCCCATCCCGCAGCTCGACGGCGAGCCGGGTTTCGCAGAGATCTTCCTCGACGAGGTTTTCGTGCCCGACGCGGACGTGATCGGCGAGCCCGGCCAGGGCTGGCGCGTGGCCATGACGACCGCCAACAACGAACGGGGTCTCTCCCTGCGCAGCCCGGGCCGGTTCCTCTCCGCAGCGGACGCCCTCGTCGACCTGTGGGAGCGTGAGGACGGCGATACCGGCACCGCACCGGCACAGAGCGTCGCAGACGCGTGGATCGGTGCCCGGGCCTACCAGCTGTACACCTTCGGCACCGTCACCCGCCTGCAGGACGGCGGCGAGCTCGGCCCCGAATCCAGTGTCAACAAGCTGTTCTGGAGCCACCTCGACGTGGCGCTCCACGAGACCGCACTCGATCTGCTCGGCCCGAGCGGCGAACTCACCGGCGACGCCGCACCGGACGGGGGCCGCTGGCCCGCCGGTTACCTGTTCTCCCTGGCGGGCCCCATCTACGGCGGCACCGACCAGATCCAGCGCAACACCATCGCCGAGCGTCTCCTCGGCCTACCCCGGGGAGCCCGATGAGATTCGCACCGTCCGACGAGAACGTCGCCTTCGGACAGTCGCTCGACGACCTCCTGTCGCGCGCCGGGGTCGTGGCCGCGGCCCGCGCCTGGGCCGATGGGGACAGCGCGCCGGGACGCACGGTCTGGGCCGCGCTCGCCGAGCTCGGGGTGACCGGCCTCGCCATCGCGGAGGAGCACGGCGGCGTCGGCGGCGACGCCACGGACCTGGCCGTCGCCTTCCAGGCGCTCGGTTACCACGGCGTGCCGGGCCCCGTCGTGGAGTCGATCGCGGTCCTACCCGCAGTGCTGACGGACGCGACGCAGCTCCGCGCGCTGGCCGACGGCGCGATCGGCACCGTCGCCCTGGCTCCGCGCACCCCGTACCTGCTCGATGCCGATGCCGCGGACCTGCACTTCGTCGTCGGACCCGACGGTGCGGTCGCGACCGTGGACGCACCGTCGACCCCGGCGTTGAGGTCGGTCGACCGGACCCGGCGCCTCTTCCCCACGGAATTGAACACCGTTACGGAGGGAGAACCTGCAGGTCGGATTCTCCGTAACAGCGTTCAATCGGGGGAGGTGGCCGGGGCGTTCGCGGTGGCGGCGCAGGTGCTCGGCGCGGGGCGGCGCCTGCTGGACGACACCGTCGAGTACGCGAAGGCCCGGTCGCAGTACGGAAAGGCGATCGGCGAGTACCAGGCGATCAAGCACCTCCTCGCCGATGTGGCGACGCGGCTCGAACTCGCGGCGCCGCTCCTCCACGGAGCTGCGGTCGCGCTGTCCGGGAACGACTCGCGCGGTGTGGATCTGGACCCGATCCGCGACGTGTCCGCGGCGCGGGTGGCCGCGGCGGACGCGGCGTACCTCGCGGCGCGCACCGCGCTGCAGGTGCACGGCGCCATCGGTTACACCGCCGAGTACGACCTCGGCCTGTGGATCACCAAGGTACGAGCGTTGCAGTCGGCGTGGGGAACGCAGGCCGAGCACCGTGCGACGGTGCTCGAGAGGATCCGGAAGGCGGCGCGATGAGCTCGGAACTGGACGATCTGGCCGCCGCGGTCCACAGCGTGATCGACCGCCGGTGGTCGCCGGCCGCGCTGCGGGCGGCGATCGACGCGCCCGAGGGCTACGACCGCGAGCTGTGGTCGGTCCTGTGCGAGCAGGTCGGCGTGGCTGCGCTGGCGGTCCCCGAGGCCCACGACGGCGTGGGAGCCGGGGTGCGTGCGCTGCAGGTCGTCGCGGAGGAGCTCGGACGGCACCTGATCCCGTCGCCCTTCCTCGGCTCCGGGGTGCTGGCGACGGCACTCCTCGCGGGCACCGACGAGGGTGCGCTGCTGGCCGGCCTCGCGAGTGGCTCGCGCATCGCCGCGGTCGCGTTCGCCGGGGAGGACTTCGCCACCCGACCGGTCACAGCGGTCGACGGGACGCTTACCGGGACGGCGCGATTCGTCCTCGACGGCGACCTCGCCGACGATCTGCTCGTGGTCGCCGGCGACGAACTGTTCCTCGTCGACGGCTCCGTGGCGACCCGCCGGCACACCCCGTCGATGGACCCGACGCGACGTCTCGCGGACGTCGTCCTCGAAGGCACTCCCGCCCGACGACTCGGCGGCAACGCCGCAGCGGCGCTGGCCCGCGCGCTCGACACAGCCTGTGCCGTGCTCGCCGCCGAACAGGCCGGCGCGGCGGCACGGGCGCTGGAGATCACCGTGGAGTACACCGGCTCCCGGGTGCAGTTCGGCCGGCCGATCGGCTCCTTCCAGGCGCTCAAGCACCGGATGGCGGACATGTACGTGCTCGTGGAGTCGGCGCGATCGGCGGCCGGCGCCGCGGGGGACGCCCTCGATCGCGGCGATGCCGACGCTCCGGTCGCGGTCGCGACGGCGAAGGTCCACTGCTCGGAGGCGCTGAGTACCGTCGCCGCCGAGATGATCCAGTTGCACGGCGGCATCGGCATCACCTGGGAGCACGACGCGCACCTGTACTTCAAGCGCGCGCACTCGTCGTCTCAGCTGTTCGGCGACCCGGCCCGGCACCTGGCTCGGCGGGCACTGACACACTCCTGAAACACGTTCTTGCCGCGCCTCGCGACACGATGTACTTTCGTAGGCGAACTACTTGCGAAGGGAAATCCCATGCCGAACAGCACGCGGTCCGACGGCGACACCTGGACCATCACCACGAGCGTGGGCTTCACCGCGCTCCTCGTCGCCGCAGCGCGTGCCGTGGAGACCGAGCGTCCCGACGCCCTCGCCCAGGACCCGTACGCCCGGGTGTTCCTCGAGGCTGCGGGCGACCCGCGCGCCGTCGCACTGGCCGACGCCGGGAACGGCGCGGGCAACCCGATGGCCGCGACCCGCCATCTCGGCGTCCGCACGCGGTACTTCGACGACTTCACCCGCGACGCCGTCGCCGCCGGGATCCAGCAAGTGGTGATCCTCGCGGCCGGGCTCGACTCCCGCGCCCACCGGCTCGACCTGCCGACGGGCACGATCGTCTACGAGCTCGACCAGCCGGAGGTGCTGACGTTCAAACAGGAGGCGCTCGCGACGCACGGGACGACGCCGGCCGCCGGGCTGCGGCACGTCCCCGTCGACCTGCGCAACGATTGGCCGGCCGCCCTGCGGTCCGCCGGGTTCGACGGTGCGATGCCCACCGCCTGGCTGGTCGAGGGCCTGCTCCCCTACCTACCCGCCGCGGCGCAGTCCCTCCTCTTCGAGCGGATCGTGGCGCTGTCCGCGCCGGGCAGCCGCGTCGCCGTCGAGGGTCAGGTCGGCCCGCTCGACCTCGACGGCTTCCGTGCCATCACCGAGAAGTACTCGCGGGAGGGCAATCCCCTGGGCGACTTCGACGTCACCGCGCTGTTCGTCGCCGACGAGGACCGCGCCGATCCCGCCGAATTCCTCGTCGCACAGGGCTGGACCGTGACGCGCGCGGGGAACCCGGTGGAACTTGGCCGCAGCTACGGCGTTCGGGACACCGTTCCGGCGGACGCGGAGCTCCTCTCCGGCGCGATCGGCTACTTCACCGCGGCGCTGCACGACTGAATCACCGTGCCACCGAGCGGCACTCGGCGTTCCGCTACATCCAGTCGTCGCCGACGGGCCAGGTGAGGAAGGAGTCGAGCGACAGGGCACGCGGGATCGCCTGGCCCGGGTCCGTCACGGTCTGGGTGTAGCGGCCGCGGTAGAACAGCAGCGGCCGACCGGCGTTGGGAGCGCTGAGCTCGAGCACACGACCGATCACGATGTGATGGTCGCCGCCGTCGTGCACGGTCTCCACCGCGCAGTCGATCCAGCTGAGCGCACCGTCGAGCAGCGGCGAACCGGTGCGCGAGGACTTCCACGCGACCGCGCCGAACTTGTCCGGGTGCCTCGAGCCGAAGACCGAGCTGACGTCCTGCTGCCCCTCGCCGAGCACGTTGACGGCGAACCGCCCGGTGCGCTCGATGGTGCGCCAGGCGCCCGAGGTCTTCATGGGACAGAACAGGACCAACGGCGGATCGAGGGACAGCGCCGAGAAGGACTGGCAGGCGAATCCGACGGGGCCCTCCTCGTCGGCCGCGGTGATCACCGTGACGCCGGTGCAGAAGTGCCCCATGGCCGTCCGGTAGTCGAGCGGCTCGATCGCCGCGGGTGCGGTCATCACTGCTCCTTGAAGCCGATGGTGAAGTCGTGTCCCCACAGGCTGACCGCGGTGGACTCGCGGGCGATCCAGTCGTCGTTCTCGACCTCGAGCCCCTCGCAGCCGAACTCGATGTCGAATCCGCCCGGCGTCTTCATGTAGAAGGACAGCATCTTGTCGTTGATGTGCCTGCCGAGCGTCGCCGACATCTTGACCTTCTTGCGGTTCGCCCGGTCGAGGGCCAGGCCCACGTCGTCCGAGTTCTCGACCTCGACCATGAGGTGGACGATGCCCGTCGGGTTGGGCAGGGGCAGGAAGGCGAGCGCGTGATGGCGCGGGTTGCAGCCGTAGAACCGCAACCACGCCGGATCACCGTCGGCCGGCCTGCCCACCATCTGCGGGGGCAGACGCGTCGAGTCGCGGAGCCGGAAACCGAGCACGCCCTGGTAGAACTCCTGGGCCGCAGCGTCATCGGTGCACGTGAGCACGACGTGCCCGAGCCCCTGCTCCCCCGTGACGAACCGATGACCGTACGGACTGACGAATCGGCGGCCCAGGTACTGTGCGCCGTGGAAGGCCTCGAGTGAGTTCCCCGCCGGATCCTGGAACCGGATCAGTCCCTCGACCCGGCGCTCGAGCTTCTCCTCCTTCGTCCCCTCCTCGAAGGAGACGCCGGCGGCCGTCAGCGTGTCACGCAGCTCCTGCAGGCCGGTCGCATCGGTGACTTCCCAGCCGGAGACCAGCAGCCGGTCCTTCTCGCCCGGCACGATCACCAGCCGAGCCGCGAAATCGTCCATGCGCAGGTAGAGATTCTGTGAGGTGTCGCCCGCACCCGCCGGTGGGGCACCCTCCATCATCCCGAGCACCTTGAGCCCGTACTCGCGCCAGGCCGCCATGTCGGTGGCCTCGATGCGCATGTACCCGAGGGCCTTGATCGCCATGTCCCACTTCTCCTTGTCAGCCGGCCAGGAAGTCGGCCGTGAGCCGGTTGAACTCGTCGAACTTCTCGAGCTGCGCCCAGTGCCCGCACTGCCCGAAGACGTGAAGTTGCGCGCGCGGGATCTGCTTGAGGGCGAGCAGGGCACCGTCGAGCGGGTTGACCCGGTCCTCGCGGCCCCAGATCATGAGCACGGGCTGGCGGAGCTTGTACGCGTCGCGCCAAAGCATGCCCTTCTCGTAATCCGCTGAGGCGAAGGACTTCCCCATCGCCTTGAACGCGGCGATCGCCTCGGGGTCGAGCGCGAGCTCGAAGCGTTCCTCGACGAGTTCGGGTGTGATCATCTTCTGGTCGAAAACCATGATCCGCAGGAAGTCCTCGAGCCGCTCCTTGCTCGGCGCGGCGTAGAACTTCTGCAGGGTGCGCAGGCCCTCGGTGGGGTCGGGCGCGAAAGTGTTCACGCTGAGCCCGCCCGGCCCCATGAGCACGAGGCGGCCCGCGCGGTCCGGGAAGTCGAGTGCGAACCGCACCGAGGTGCCGCCGCCGAGCGAATTGCCCACCAGGTGAACACGTCCGGTGACGCCGAGCACGTCGAGCAGGCCCGCCAGGGCCGTGGCGCTGTGCACGAAGTACTGCGGGTGTTCGGTCGGCTTGTCGGACCGGCCGAAGCCCGGCTGGTCGACGGCGAGCACGTGGAAGCGCTGCGCCAGCACGGGAATGTTGCGCCCGAAGTTACTCCACGAGGAGACGCCGGGGCCGCTGCCGTGCAGCAGCACGACGGTGCCGTTGGCGCGGTTCTCCTCGCCGGCCTCGTGATAGTGCAGCGTGAGGCCGGCCGCCGTGGTGGCGAACTTCCCCTCCTTGAGGACGTCGATCTCGGTGTCCGCCACCGCTAGACCATCCCGTCCATGACGGGAAGGCCGAACTCGCCGGTGCCGAACATCTTGTAGGCGCGCTCGGGATCGTTCGCGGCATGGACGCGGCCCGCGTGGGCGTCGCGCCAGAACCGCTGGATCGGCGTGCCCTCCGCCAGCGCTCGGCCGCCGGAGTTCTCGAACATCCGGTCCACGGCGAAGATCGCGCGCTCGGTGCCGCGCACCTGATCACGACGCACCTTGAGCCGCAGGTTGAACGGGATCTTCTCGCCGGCCTTGACGAGGGCGAACTCCTCGTTGATGTTGGAGATCAGCTGGAGCCAGGCCGCATCGATCTCGCTGCCGGCCTCGGCGACGCGGACCATGGCGAACGGGTCCTCCTTCGCGGTCTCGCCGGCGTAGGCGGCGCGGACGCGCCCGCGCTGGTGCTCGACGTGCGCGTCGTAGGCGCCCTGCGCCATGCCGATGATCGGCGCAGTGATCGTGGACGGGTGCACGGAGCCGAAGGGCATCTTGTAGAGCGGGCTGTCGTTGACCTCCTGGCCCGGTCCCTTGCACTTGCTGACGTCCTTGAAGCTCAGTGCCCGGTGCGCGGGGACGAAGACGTCCTCGACCACGATGTCGTTGCTGCCGGTGCCCCGCAGGCCGACGGTGCGCCACACGTCGTTGATGGTGTAGTCGCTGATCGGTACCAGGTAGGTCAGGAAGTCGACCGGTTTGCCACCGGAGAACGCGGGCCCGCCCAGCAGGGCCCACGTGCCGTGGTCGCAGCCGGAGGAGAAGCTCCACTTGCCGGAGAGCCGGTAGCCGCCCTCGACGACCTCCGAGCGGCCCATCGGCGCGTACGACGACGAGATCAGGGTGTCCTGGTCCTCACCCCACACCTCCTGCTGCGCCCGGTCGTCGAACAGCGCGACGTTCCACGGGTGGATGCCGAGGATCGAGGAGACCCAGCCGGTGGATCCGCAGGCGCTCGCCAGCATCTTGACCGCGGTGTAGAAATCCGCCGGGTCGGCCTCGTAGCCGCCGTACCGCTTCGGCTGGAGCAGACGGAAGAAGCCGCTCTTCTGCAGCGCCTTGATGGACTCGGCCGGGATCCGGCGGGCGTCCTCGGTCTCCTGCGCCCGGTCCCGGAGGGTGGGCAGCAGCTCCGCCACTTCCGCCAGAACCGCGTCGACGCTCTGATCGCTCATCTTTCCTCGCCTTCGTCAGGGCCACCTGGCGAGCACCCACGCCCGCCGCTGGAGGCCAATACTAGAACACGTTCTCATTTTCTGGCGCGAAACGCTACATCAAAGGTTCCGATCCACCTATGTTCCTGATGCAACCGGTTCCGAGACCGACCGAGGAGAGCCATGCCCGAAAGCCGCCGTCCCGTCGCCTCCACCGACGTGGACACCTGGGATCTGGAAGCCGACGTGGTGATCGCCGGGTACGGCATCGCCGGCGTGTCCGCGGCGATCGAAGCCGCTCGAGCCGGTGCGGAGGTCCTGATCCTCGACCGCGCCGGCGGGTGGGGCGGGGCCGCGGCGCTGTCCGGCGGGTGGATCTATCTCGGCGGCGGCACGCCGCTGCAGCGGGCCCTGGGCTTCGAGGACAGCGCGGAGAACATGGAGACCTTCATGACCGCCGCGCTCGGACCGGGCGTCGACGGCGGGAAGATCCACGCCTACGCCCACGGCAGCCGCGAGCACTACGACTGGCTCACGGGCTGCGGCGTGGTGTTCAAGGAGGAGTTCTGGGGCGAGCCGGGATGGGAGGTGCCGCACGACGAGGGACTGGGCTACTCCGGCGGCGAGAACGCGTCGCCCCTCCGCGAGATCGCGACCCCTGCGCCGCGCGGGCACGTGCCGCGGATGGCCGACAAGCGGACCGGCGTGCGCGGCGCCGGCTACATGCTGATGAAACCCCTGGTCGAGACCGCCGAGACGCTGGGGGTACGCGCAGAGTACGACATTCGCGCCCAGCGCCTGGTGACCGCGGCGGACGGCACCGTCGAGGGCCTCGTCGCCCGCCGGTTCGGCACGGACGTGCGTGTCCGGGCCCGACGCGGCGTCGTCCTCGCGACCGGTAGTTTCGCCTACAACGCGGAGATGATCGAGACCTACGCACCGCGCCTGATCGGCCGTCCGGCGGCCGCCATCGAGGAGCACGACGGCGCCGGGATCCTCATGGCCCAGGCCGCCGGCGCCGCGGTGGCCCACATGGACGCCACCGAGGTCGCGTTCTTCGGCGACCCGCAGATGATGGCCCGCGGGATCCTCGTCAACGGCCGTGGCCAGCGGTTCATCGCCGAGGACACCTACGGCGGGCGGATCGGCCAGGCCGTCCTGATCCAGCAGGACAACGCGGCGTACCTGGTCATGGACATGGACGCGCACGAGGAGGCGCTCGCCACCGAGACCTCGACGCCCTACTTCCGGCAGCCGCCGACCTGGGCCGCCGAGACGGTCGCGGAGCTCGAGTCCGACATGGGCCTGCCCGCCGGCGCGCTGACAGGCACCGTCGACACGTACAACCGGCACGCGGAGAACGGCACCGATCCCCTCCTGCACAAGAAGGAGCAGTGGGTGCGGCCGCTCGCGGGACCCGTGGCCGCCTGGGACATGCGCGGCTTCACCGCCGGATTCACCCTGGGCGGGTTGCGCACGGACGTCGATTCGCGGGTGCTGCACGTCGACGGTGCGCCGATCCCAGGCCTGTTCGCCGCCGGCCGGTGCACCTCGGGCGTCTGTGCCGGCGGGTACGCGAGCGGCACGAGCCTGGGCGACGGGAGCTTCTTCGGTCGTCGGGCGGGAATCGCGGCGGCATCCGGGTAGGCGTCGATTTGCGACTGCGTCCGTTCGGCAGGGTCCTCACCACTACGTAATCGCGATCGCACAACCTCCACGGATACGACATACCGAAGAGAAGTACTGTCACCGAACACCCAGTGCCACATCGCCACTCGTGCTCGCTACCACCTACCGGGGCGTGCGTCGCACACTGGGAGTATGTCGGTATGACTGCGACGACCACTGCCGCGTCCGCACCCCGACGAGAAGGGCGTGGATCATGACCCATCGAGTCGAATCCGGAACCCGGCGGCTCGGCGGTTTCGCCGGCCGAGTCCTCGCCATCGCCGCCGCAGCGGCGCTCTGCGTCGCTGCGATCGCGGTGACGGTGAGCATGTGCAGCGGCCCCTCGCCGACGCCGAAGCCCGTCGTCGCGCCGTCGGGGACATCGGGCGCGCCGACGACCTCCGAGTCCGCGGCCGCCTCCACGAGCCCGAGCACGCCACCACCCGCCCCCGTCCCGAGCTCCGTGCCGGCACCGTCGACCCCCGCGAGCATGACACCGCCACCCCCGACGACCACCGCCGCCGCCCCGGTCACGACCGCGCCGCCGCGCGTGACCCGGACGACGACCAGGCCCGCACCGTGCACACCCGGCTCACGGTGGGTCTTCCGCCCCAGCACCGGGACCTACGAGAAGATCACGCTCCCCTGCTGAGCGATCACCGTCATCTCTAGATACTGGAACGTGTTCTAGTCTATGCTGCAGTCATAGCGCGTACCTGCTGCCCATCGGCGCAGGTGAGGCTAGAGAACTTGTTTCAGCATTGAGGAGAGTCGATGACGGCGGAAGCCACCGAGTACGACGTGATCGTGGTGGGCAGCGGCGCGGCGGGCATGGCCGCCGCACTCAAGGCCGCGGACACCGGGCTCAGCGTCCTGGTCGTGGAGAAGGCCGAGCACTACGGCGGATCGACCGCGCGCTCCGGCGGCGGCGTCTGGATCCCCGGCAACGAGGCGCTGGTGAAGGCCGGGATCAAGGACTCCCCGGACGAGGCGCGCAAGTACCTGCACGCCATCATCGGCGACGTGGTCCCGGCCGAGCGGATCGACACCTACATCGACCGCGGCCCCGAGGTGATCGAGATGGTGCACCGGATGAGCCCGCTCGAGCTCACCTGGGTGCCCGGCTACTCCGACTACTACCCCGAGGCACCGGGCGGCCGCGCGCACGGGCGCTCGTGCGAGCCGAAGCCCTTCGACGGCAAGCAACTGGGCGACGAGCTGAAGAACCTGGAGCCGGACTACACCAAGGCCCCGATGAACCTCGTGGTCACCCAGGCGGACTTCAAGTGGCTCAACCTGATCATGCGTCACCCCAAGGGCGTGGCCCGCGCACTGCGCGTCGGTGCGCGCTTCTACGCCGCGAAGGCGCGGGGCAAGCACCTGCTGGGCCGCGGCCAGGCACTGGTCGCCGCGCTGCGCGTCGGCCTGCAGCGCGCGAACGTGCCGGTCTGGCTGAACACCCCGCTGCTCTCGATCCAGCAGGACGGCGACCGCGTCACCGGGATCACCGTCGAGCACGAGGGCCGGCCCGTCGTCCTGACGGCGCGTCGCGGCGTACTCCTCGCCGCCGGCGGCTTCGAGAGCAGCAAGGAGATGCGCGCGCAGTACCAGCGTCAACCGATCGGCACCGAGTGGACCAACGGCGTGCCCGCGAACACGGGCGACGCGATCCGCGCCGGCCAGGCCGTCGGCGGCGCCGTCGAATTCATGGACGACGCCTGGTGGGGACCGTCGATCCAGCTGCCGAAGATGGCCTGGTTCGCGCTCTCCGAGCGGTCGCTGCCCGGCAGCCTCATGGTCAACACCGCCGGCGAGCGATTCGTCAACGAGTCCGCGCCGTACGTCGAGGCCGTGCACGCCATGTACGGCGGCGAGTACGGGCAGGGCGAAGGCCCGGGCGAGAACGTGCCCGCATGGCTCGTCTTCGACCAGCGCTACCGCAACCGGTACCTGTTCGCGGGGCAGAGCCCCCGCCAGCCGCTGCCCAAGCGCTGGTTCGAGTCCGGCTGCATGGTGCGGGCGAGCAGCCTCGCCGAACTCGCCGAGAAGATGGACGTGCCGGCCGCGGCGCTGACGGGCACCGTCGAGCGGTTCAACGGTTTCGCACGGGCCGGGCGCGACGAGGACTTCCATCGGGGCGAGAGCGCGTACGACCACTACTACGGCGATCCGCGCAACAAGCCGAATCCCAGTCTGGCGGAATTGGCCACGGGCCCGTTCTACGCTGCACGTATGGTTCCCGGCGATCTCGGCACCAAGGGCGGCCTGCGCACCGATGTCGCGGGCCGGGTCCAGCGCGCTGACGGCACCGTCATCGACGGGCTGTACGCCGCCGGCAACACCAGCTCGCCCGTCATGGGCCACACCTACGCCGGCCCCGGCGCAACCATCGGCCCCGCGATGGTGTTCGCGTATCTCGCGGTCGAGGACATGGCCCGTCAGGCATCGACACCCGCGGCGGCAGCCCCCGCCCGCGCGGAGGAGGAGATCTCATGAGCAGCACCACCGAGTCGGCAGCCCGCCTCATCGACAGCGGCACCGCCCCCACCCGGTACGCCCGCGGCTGGCACTGCATCGGCCTGCTGAAGGACTTCACCGACGGGAAGCCGCACGCCATCGAGGCTTTCGGCACCAAGCTCGTGGTGTTCGCGGGCGAGGACGGTTCCGTCAACGTGCTCGACGGTTACTGCCGGCACATGGGCGGCGACCTGACGCAGGGCACCGTCAAGGGCAACGAGATCGCCTGCCCGTTCCACGACTGGCGCTGGGGCGGCGACGGCAAGTGCAAGGCGATCCCGTACGCCAAGCGCGTGCCGCTGCGGGCCCGCACCCGGACCTGGCCCACGATGATCGAGAACGATCAGTTGTTCATCTGGCACGACGTCGAGAACTCCAAGCCCCCAGCCGAACTGGACATCCCCAAGATCGACGGTGACGTCGACGGGCCCGAGTGGTCCAACTGGGTGTGGAACGAGATCGTCATCGAGAACAGCAACTGTCGCGAGATCGTCGACAACGTGGTCGACATGCCGCACTTCTTCTACATCCACTACGGCCTGCCGACGTACTTCAAGAACGTCTTCGACGGGCACATCGCCTCGCAGTACCTGGACACCAAGGGGCGCAACGACGTCAGCGACATCGGGCTCTCGGGCGGGGACGACGTGCTGCTCAAGTCCGAGGCCCACTACTTCGGGCCGTCGTACATGATCAACTACCTGCACAACGACTACAAGGGCTTCCTGATCGAGAACATCCTGATCAACTGCCACTACCCGATCGATCAGAACTCGTTCAAGCTCATGTACGGCGTCAAGGTCAAGAAGCTCCCCGGTTTCGACGACGAGAAGTCCGACTACCTGGCCGGCAAGTTCGCCAAGAACGTGGGCCTGGGTTTCCTGCAGGACGTGGAGATCTGGAAGAACAAGACCCGCATCGACAACCCCCTCCTGTGTGAGGAGGACGGCCCCGTCTACCAGCTGCGCCGCTGGTACGAGCAGTTCTACGTCGACGCCGCCGAGGTCTCCGAGGACATGACGCAGCGATTCGAGTTCGAGATCGACACCGCTCACGCCGTCGAGGCATGGGAGGCGGAGGTCGCGCAGAACATCGCGCGCCAGGAGTCCGAAAAGGCCGCTGCTGCCGACGCTTCCGGCGCGGAGGCCTGATCCGTATGTCCCCGACGGTGACGATGTTCGGCGAGCCGGTGACCACGCCGACGACGGTGGCCGACCGCGAGGGCTTCCTCACGGACGGTTTCACCGCGCTGAACTGCGGCACGTGCGGGGTCGCGGTGCAGGTCAAGAAGAACAGCCGCGAGCAGACCTCGATCCAGTGGTGCGGTTCCGCGCGGGAGTGCACGGTGTTCGCCGCCGACGGCGCCGGCTCCGCGTTGCGTGCCACGTGTCCGCGGCTGATGGAATCCATCACGCGCGCCGCCAAACTGGGCGAGGTGCCAGTCCCGACGACCGACATGTCGTCGGACACCGACTAGGAGAGTGACGAAGAAGTGAGCATCCACCGACTGGTGGTCGCCAAGGTGGTCGCGGAGACGCACGACGCGCACTCGATCGAGTTCGAGGTGCCTGCGGAACTGGCGTCGAGCTTCACCTACAAGCCCGGCCAGTTCCTCACACTGCGCGTCCCGAGCGATCAGACCGGCTCCGTGGCGCGGTGCTACTCGCTGTGCAGCGCGCCGCACGACGACGGTCCGCTGCGCGTGGCCGTCAAGCGCACCGCCGACGGCTACGCCTCGAACTGGCTGTGCGACAACGCCACCCCCGGCATGGAGATCGATGTGCTGGTGCCCGCAGGCATCTTCACGCCGAAATCGGTCGACGTCGACATGCTGCTGTTCGCCGGCGGCAGCGGCGTCACACCGATCCTGTCGATCCTGCGCACGGTGCTCGAGACCGGTAGCGGCTCGGTGACGCTGATCTACGCCAACCGCGACGCCCAGTCGGTGATCTTCGCCTCCGCTCTCGCCGAGCTGACCCGGTCGTACCCGGACCGGCTCGCGGTGATCCACTGGCTGGAATCGGTGCAGGGTCTGCCGAGCGCGGCCAATCTTGCGACGCTCGCGGCACCGTACGTGGACCGCGAGGTGTTCGTCTGCGGGCCCGGCCCGTTCATGGACGCGGTTTCCGAGGCGATGACGGGGCTCGGTAAGGGGCGCCGCGAGGTGCACATCGAGAAGTTCCGTTCCCTGCCCCGCAACCCCTTCGAGGTCGAGGCCGCACAGGAGGAGGCGGAGGAGAAGGCCGCGATCGCCGAGGCTGAGGATCTGCCTGTCGACGACGCGCCGCCGCCCGCGGACGACGGGGGCACCGTCACCGTCGAACTGGACGGGACGACGACCGAGCTCGCCTGGCCCGCGGAGAAGAAGCTGCTGGACGTCATGCTGGCCGCCGGCCTCGACGCGCCGTACTCGTGCCGCGAGGGCGCGTGCAGCGCGTGCGCGTGCCGCATCGTCGACGGCGAGGTCGAGCTCGCGCACAACGAGGTGCTCGATCAAGAGGACCTGGACGACGGCCTGATCCTGGCGTGCCAGTCGATGCGCCGCAGCGCGTCCGTGCACATCACCTACGAATAGACCCACTTCACAAGGGAGTTCCATGCCCATCGACCCGTCGGTCGCCATCGGCGCCGAGCTCGGCACCGCCGAGTTCACCTGGAGCGCTTCGGACGTCCTGCTCTACCAGCTGTCGCTCGGCGCCGGCGCGGACCCGCTCTCGCCGCGCGAGCTGCGCTACGCGACCGAGCAGGGCACCGTCGTGCTCCCCACCTTCGCGACCGTCGCACAGAACTTCCACGCCACCGAGGCGCCCAAGGTCTCTTTCCCCGGCGTCGAGATCGACCTGGCTAAGGTGGTGCACGGCAGTCAGTCCGTGACTGCGCACCGCCCGCTGCCCACGTCGGGAACGGCTGTGGCCCGCACCAGGATCAGCGACGTGCACGACAAGGGCAAGGCCGCCGTGATCTGGCAGGAGACCGAAGTGGTCGACGGAGCCGGCGAGCCGCTGTGGACGGCGCGATCGTCCATTTTCGCCCGTGGGGAGGGTGGATTCGGCGGGGAACGCGGACCGTCGGAGAAACTCGAGCTGCCCGATCGCGACGCCGACGTGACGGTGGACGTTCCGACGCTGCCCCAGCAGGCTCTGCTGTACCGGATGTGCGGCGACCGCAATCCCCTGCACTCGGATCCGGCGTTCGCGAAGGCCGCCGGCTTCGACGCGCCGATCCTGCACGGGCTGTGCACCTACGGGATCGTCGCCAAGGCCGTGACCGATGCGGTGGTGGACGGGGACGCCTCCGCGGTGGGCTCGTGGTCGGCGAAGTTCGCCGGGATCATGCTGCCGGGCGAGACGCTGCGCGTGCGGATCTGGCGCGACGGCGATCGTTACCTGGTGACCGCGGAGTCGGTGGAACGCGCCGCTCCTGTGCTCGCGGACGCGGTGTTCACCGCGCGCTGAGCCCGCCGGCCGCGGTTGCGGACGAGAGAAGCCGCCGGACGCGCACCTACCTGTAAATGGGTTGTGGCTGAAGAGCCATGCGCGCGACGCATACCTGAATACGCGCAGGTCAAAGGCCCTTTTCAGCCGCGTGGCTATGCGCATCTTGCATACCCCGCGGGTCGGCCACGCCGCGACGAGCTCGGTACCGTCGGCCACCCGTCCCCACATTCATACCGGACCGCGGTCCACCGATCGGTTCGTGCTGCCCATAACGTTGCAACGCTATGACGAGGTGGAAACGATAGCGGGTGCGCCGCTTTCGGGACGGCGACGGCGCGCGACGGTCGGCATCACGATCACCACCAGCGAGACGATGATGGCACCTGCATCGTGATTTCATCCATCCCGCGGCCACGACCGGCTCTATGAATCCACGGCTCTCGGGCGACACGCAGCCGGATCCGGCCTCGTGTGGGCGTAGAAGCGTGGATTCACAGACGGGGACGGACCTCAGGCGGGGCGGGCGGTGGCCATCGCGCGGTCGACCTCCCAGAAGGCGCGCAGCGCCACGATCTTCCCGGCATCGTCGACCTTGTACGTGAACACGCCCTCCGCGTCGATGACGTGCCCGCCGATCACGGTGCGGATCAGGCCGGTGAATGCGACCTCGTTCCCGCAGGCGAAGCCGTCGCCGAAGAGGAACTCCAGCGACTCCGCCACGCCGATCGTCTTGTCGTAGAAGGCCGCGATCTCCTCCCGGCCGTGATGCCCCTTGCCCTCCGGGTCGAATCCGGAGGGGCCGACGGGATCCTCGACGACACCGTCGGCGGCGAACAGGTCGAGCCACTCCTCCTTGCGACGACCGCTGGCCGCGGCCTGGGAGGCGCGGCCGGCCAACACTGCGGGATGATCTTCCTTCACAGGGCCTCCTAGAACTTGCTGATGACGGACTCGGCGTAGCGCCGTAGGTGGTCGATCTTGGGTTGCAGCGGCTCAGTGTCCGGGCCCAGCTGGTAGGGCAGGCGGAAGCCGACGATGACATCGGTGACGCCCTTGTCCTCCAGTCGCTTGATGCCGTCGACGGTGTAGGCGTCCAGCGAGATCACGTGGATCTCGAACTCCTTCTTGTCGTGCTCGGCGCGCAGCTCGTCGATCCGGGCGAGCATGCGGTCGAGCTCCTCGCCGTCGCCGCCGGCGTGCATCCACCCGTCGCACAGCCGCACGGCGCGGCGCAGGGCGGCATCCGCGTGGCCACCCACCAGGATCGGCAACGGCTCCGTGGGCACCGGCGCGATCTTGATCGACGGGATGTCGAAGAACTCCCCGTGGTATTCGAAGTACTCGCCTGTCGAGAGTCCCTTGATGATCTCGATGCACTCGTCCATCCGCTTACCGCGGCGCTCGAAGGGCACGCCCATGATCTCGAAATCCTCGGGCCACGGGCTGATGCCGACGCCGAGCGAGAACCGGTTCCCGCTCATCGACGCGAGCGAGGCGGCCTGCTTGGCCACCAGCACTGGCGGGCGGATGGGCAGCTTGAGCACGAAGGGCGTGAAGCGAAGGGTCTTCGTGGACGCGGCGAGCGCCGACGCCAGCACGAAGGTCTCGATGAACTCCTTGCCGTCGAGGAACTCCCTGCTGCCGTCCGGGGTGTACGGGTACGTCGAGTCCGAGACCTCGGGATACGCGATGCTGTCGGCCACGCACATGCTGTGATAGCCGGCCTCCTCGGCCGCCTGTGCGAGCGGCACGTAGTACGACGGGTCCGTCATCGCCTCCGCGTACGTGAATCGCATGGTCACCCTTTCGTCGAACTGCTTGCGGGCGTTCGCCCCACTTGCTAAAAATAGAACACGTTTCACCGTTTGTACGCGGTATCGAGATCAGGAGTGCGCGTGGACTTCCGTCCGGACGAGAACCAGGTGGCCGTCGCCGGCCTCGCGGCCGACGTGCTCGGCCACGCCGCCGCGCGCCGTGCCGACGGCGCCGCCACCCACACCGAGGACGCCTGGCGCGCCACCTGGGCCGACCTCGCCACGGCGGACCTGCTCGGCCTTCCCGCGCCCGAGGACCTCGGCGGCGCAGGCCTGGGCGCTGAGGAAGTGGCGGCCGTACTCACCGAGGGCGGGCGGCTCGCGATCGGCGCGCCCCTGCTCGCCGGGCTCGCGCTCGGCATCCTGCCCGTCGCGGCGCACGCCACCCCCGAGCAGCGCGCGGCCCTGCTGCCCTCGGCCCTGACCGGCGACGAGCTCATCGTGGGCGCCCTCGGCGAGGTCGGCGACGCCGTCCCCACCGCGCCGTCGACGCGTGCCCTCCGCACCGCGAACGGCTGGGCGTTGACCGGACGCAAGGTCGCGGTCGGCTACGCGCAGCACGCGACGCATCTGCTCGTGAGCGCCGCCACCGACGACGGCGCCGCCGTCTTCGTGGTCCCGGCCGACGCCCCCGGCCTGACCGTCGTCCCCAGCCCCACCTCCGCGGGCACGCCGGAGGGCACCGTCGATCTCGCCGGCGTCGAGGTACCCGCCGAGGCGGTCCTCGGCGGCTCCACGGACGGCACCGTCGCACAGGCCGTGCGGGAGTGCGGCCTGACGGGCGCGGCCGCCGTCGCCGACGGTGCGCTCGCCGGGGCTCTGGCGCTCACCGTCGACCATCTGCGCAAACGGGAGCAGTTCGGGCGCCCGCTGGGGGCCTTCCAGGCCGTGGCGCAGCAGATCGCCGACGTCTACATCGCCTCCCGCACGCTGCACCTCGCGGCGGTCTCCGCCGCCTGGCGCATAGGCACCGGGTCCCCCGCCGACGAGGCCACGGCACTCGCGGCGCACTGGCTGGCGGTGGAGGCACCGTCGGCGGTACGGACCTGCCACCACCTGCAGGGCGGCATCGGCGTGGACGTGACCTACCCGCTGCACCGGTTCTACTCCACGATCAAGGACCTCACCCGGTTCGTGGGCGGTGTCCCGCAGACCGTACGGGCGCTCGCGGCAGCGCACCGCGACGACGCCACCGGCGCCGACGAGTCCGGGCGGTTCCTCGCCCTGACCACCTCGCAGCGGGCGCTGCAGGCCGAGTTGCGCGACTACTTCTCCACGCTGATGACGCCCGAGGAACGTGCCGAGATGCTGGTGCAGCGCCACGGCGAAGCCTTCCGCAACGTGGTGCGGCGCATGGGCATCGACGACCGGTTGGGCGTGGGCTGGCCGACGGAGTTCGGCGGCAAGGGCTTCGGACCGATCGAGCAGTACCTGTTCGTCAACGAGGCCTCCCGCGCCGATGTGCAGCTTCCGTCGGTGACGCTGCAGACCGTGGGGCCGACCCTGCAGGCCTTCGGGACCGAGGAGCAGAAGGCACGATTCCTGCCCAAGATCCTCTCGGGCGAGGTGCATTTCGCGATCGGCTACACCGAGCCCGAGGCGGGCACGGACCTCGCCTCGATCCGCACCACCGCGGTCCGCGACGGCGACCACTACGTGGTGAACGGCCAGAAGATCTTCACGACCGGCGGCCACGACGCCGACTACGTGTGGATCGCGGTCCGTACCGACCCGAATGCCCCTAAGCACAAGGGCATATCGATCCTCATCCTCGACACCACGGATCCCGGCTACAGCTGGACGCCGATCATCACGGCGGACGGCGCGCACCATGTGAACGCCACGTACTACAACGACGTCCGCGTGCCCGCGGACATGCTGGTGGGTGTCGAGAACGAGGGCTGGAAGCTGATCACCACCCAGCTCAACCACGAACGGGTCATGCTCGGACCGTCGGGCCGGATCGGCGCGCTGTACGACCGGGTGGACGCCTGGGCGCACGAGCAGGAACTGCTCGGCGATCCCGATGTTTCGAGTGCACTGACCCGAGTCCGCGCGGCGGAGCTCATCAACGAGCTGCTGAACTGGCAGGTCGCCGCTGCGGAGGCCGGCGGACCCGTGGACGTGGCGGACGCCTCCGCCACCAAGGTGTTCGGCTCGGACCGGATCCAGGGGCTGACCGCCCTGCTGGAGGAGACCGTCGGCACGCACGGCGACCCGTCCGATCCCGCGACAGCGGAGCTACTGCGCTGGCTCGACGTCCAGGCCAAGCGGCACCTCGTGCTGACCTTCGGCGGCGGCGTCAACGAGATCCAGCGCGAACTCATCGCCCTCATGGGCCTGCAGCTGCCGCGGGTGCCCCGATGACCGCCCCGGACTCGACCGTGGAAACGACCGCGGTCGTTCTCGCCGCGGCGGAGCGGATCCGCGCGCTCGGCGATTCCGTGCCGCGCGCGGGCCGGGATCCGGTGAACCAGCCGATGATCAACAACTGGATCGAGGCCATCGGCGACACCAACCCGCTGTACGCGGATCCCGAGTTCGCGAAAAACTCGGTCTTCGGCGGGCCCGTGGCGCCGCCCGCGATGGCGCAGGTGTGGTCGATGCGCGGACTGCACGGGGTGCGGGCCGACGACGACCCGATGGGGCTGATGTCGGCCGCGCTCGACGAGGCCGGCTTCACGTCGGTCGTCGCCACCAACTCCGACCAGACCTACCACCGGCACGTGCGTCCGGGCGAAGTGATCACCGCGTCCTCACGCCTCGAGGACGTCGTGGGGCCGAAGCGGACCGGGCTCGGGGAGGGCTGGTTCTTCACCACCCGGACGCTGTGGCGCGTGGACGACGAGGTGGTCGCCGAGATGACCTTCCGCATGCTCAAGTTCCGGCCGCCCGCCGCGGAGCAGCCCGATGCCCCTGACACCCTCGTGCCCGAGGCCGGGCCGAGCGGGCGCATCGTCGACGCCTCCGCGTACGCGGGCGGCGTGCTCCGGCCGGTGATCTCGCGCGACACCGCCTTCTACTGGGAGGGCGCGAAGATCGGCGAGCTGCGGATCCAACGCTGGGGCGAGACGCTCCGGCACCCGCCGGGCCCGATGGACCCGGGTGGCGACCTGGGGCTCGTCCCCGACTACGTGGTCTCCCCCGGAACGGGCACCGTCTTCAGCTTCGTGGTGCACCACCACCCGAAGGTCCCCGGCAAGCGCCTGCCCTTCGTGGTGGCGCTCGTGGAGCTCGACGAGGGCGTGCGCGTGCTGGGCGAGTTGATCGATGTGGACCCCGCCGCCGTCGAGATCGGCATGCCCGTGCGAAGTGTGTTCCTCCGCGTCGATGACGACCTGACCCTGCCCGCCTGGGAGGCACGATGACGTACCCCACCACTCTGCGCGCGTCGGCGGTCACCGTCGGGACGGCGCTGCCGCCCATGACGATCCACGCGAGCACCACCTTCGTCGCGACCACCGCGATCGCGACCCGCGACTTCCAGGACGTGCACCACGACCGCGATGCGGCGATCGCGCGCGGTAGCAAGGACATCTTCGTCAACATCCTCACCGACAACGGCCTGGTCCAGAAGTACGTGACCGACTGGGCGGGCCCGGAGGCCTTCGTGCGGAACATCTCCATCCGGCTCGGCGCGCCCTGCTACGCCGGCGACACGCTCGAGTTCTCGGGTACGGTCACGCAGGTCGACGGTGCCGCGATCACCATCGCCGTGACCGCGAAAGACAGCCTCGGAGACCACATCTCGGGCACCTCGACCGTGGTGCTGCCGGCATGAGCGGCCTGAGCGGCAGGGCCGCGATCGCCGGCATCGGCGCCACCGAGTTCTCCAAGGACTCCGGTCGTAGCGAGCTGCGCCTGGCCGTGGAATGCGTCCGGGCGGCGCTCGACGACGCCGGTCTGACCCCGCAGGACGTCGACGGTCTGGTGACCTTCACCATGGACACCAACTCCGAGATCGCCGTGGCGCGCGAGCTGCGGATCCCCGAGCTGAAGTTCTTCAGCCGCATCAACTTCGGTGGCGGCGCCGCGGCCGCAACCGTGCAGCAGGCGGCGATGGCCGTCGCGACCGGCGTCGCCGACGTGGTGGTGGCCTACCGCGCCTTCAACGAGCGGTCCGGGCACCGCTTCGGGCAGGTCTCGAACGCCGCGGCGCAGCAGGTGAACACGAACGGCATCGACAACGCCTTCCACTACCCCGCCGGGATCGCCACCCCGGCGGCCACCGTCGCCATGGCCGCCCGCCGGTACATGCACGACTTCGGTGCCACGAGTGAGGACTTCGGCCGCGTCGCGGTCCTCGACCGGGCGCGGGCCGCGACCAACCCGAAGGCCTGGTTCCACGGGAAACCGATCACGCTCGCCGAGCACCAGGCGTCGAAGTTCGTCGCCGAGCCGCTGCACCTCCTCGACTGCTGCCAGGAGTCCGACGGCGGTGTCGCGCTGGTGATCACGAGCGCTGAGCGCGCCCGGGACCTGCAACAGACCCCCGCGATCATCGCCGCCGCGGCGCAGGGCAGCGGCCCCGACCAGTACGTGATGACCAGCTACTACCGGGACGGGCTCACCGGCCTGCCCGAGATGGGCGTCGTCGCCGGCCAGCTGTGGGCGCAGGCGGCGATGGCACCGTCGGACATGGACCTGGCGGTGCTCTACGACCACTTCACCCCCTACGTGCTCATGCAGCTCGAGGAACTCGGCTTCTGCGGGCGGGGGGAGGCACCGTCGTATCTGGCTGCCGGAACCTGCGAGCTCGACGGGGCCCTGCCCCTCAACCCGCACGGCGGGCAGCTGGGCGAGGCGTACATCCACGGGATGAACGGCATCGCCGAGGCGGTTCGCCAGCTGCGCGGGACGGCGGCCAACCAGATCGCGGGCGCGGAGCGCGCCGTGGTGACCGCCGGGACCGGGGTTCCGACCAGCGGTTTGGTGCTGAGTAAGGTCTGACGGATGAGCGAGTCGGATTCGGACAAGGTGGACCTGCGGAGCGAGATCCCGCGATTCCGGGAGGCCACGCCCCCGCCCGCGTTCGGGGAGTTCGTCGAGAACATGCGGCGGCTGCAGGACCTCGCGGTGAGCATCGACGCCCCCGACGAGGTGTACGAAGCCGCCCGCGACCGGGCCGCGGAGCTGATCGAGCTGCTGGCGCCGCATCAGGCGCGCGAGGGCAAGGGGCCCGCGAACCGCAGTATGTCGCTGCCCGGGCGCGGCAGCCTGCTGATGCCTCCGTTCCACGTCGAGAAGTTCGACGAGGAGTCCGTCGTCGCCCGCGGTGTGTTGCGCCGGTACCACCTCGGCGGCGGCGGGGTCGCGCACGGCGGCGTGCTGCCGCTGATCTTCGACGACAACTTCGGCAATGTGGTCTACGCGGCGAAGCGGCCGATCAGCCGCACCGCGTACCTGCACGTGAACTACCGCAAGGTGACGCCGCTCGACGTGCCGCTCGTCATCGAGGGCAAGGTCGATCGGGTGGACGGGCGGAAGACCTTCATCACCGCCCGGCTCACCGAGGAGGACGGGACGCTGCTGGCCGACGGCGAGGGCCTGATGGTGCAGCTGCTCCCCGGCCAGCCCTGAGCCGCGCCGGGGAGCCGTTCGCGCGGCAGAGCCTCAGCCGCTACTTCTTGCCGCCCAGCGCCCCGTCGATGCTGCTCACGTCGCTGATCACCCAGTTCTGCTTGGTGTCGATCGTCAGCGCATAGGTGGTGACGGACGGGATCCCCTGTGGCCGCTGCGTGCTCTTCGTGACGACGTTGACGAAGACGTTGACGACCATGATGTCGTCCTTGTCGGAGACGACGACGGTACCGAGCGGAGTGGCGGTGGATTGCCACTGCAGCGGTACGTACACCTGCTCCAGGTCCGTCGAAGCCGTCTTGAGCGTGTTCGCCAGCTCCGGCGTCGTGTTCGCCACGAGCGCCGTGCGCCAGGGATCGAGGTTCTGGTAGTCGACCGTGGCCGCGCCGATCGCGTACTTGACCGCCACGTCCTTGGCGCGCGCGTTCCGGTCCTCGGTGTGGGTGATCGACGCGAGCTGCCCGCGCGCGTCGTCGCGGTCCGACGACGCCGAGAGCCAGAGGAATCCGAAAGCGGTCGCGGCAACGGCGAGGACGACGACGACCGCCGCCAGACCGAGCATGAGCGGCGTGACCACGATGCCCCTCGGCGTCGCCTGCTCCGCGGATGCCACCTGCTTCGCGGCCTTCTTCGTGGGCTTCTGCGTCACCGGCGCGGTCGGCTCGTCGGCCTCGTCCGCGCCCGTCACGTCGTCGATGGCCCCGTCCGGATCCGATGTCGTTGCCGCCATGGTGCTACCCCTCTCCCGCGGCGCCGTCCTCGAATGCCCAGGCAGGACAGCTCAGCGCCACGGTATCGTGAGCAGAACTGTAACACGTTCCAGTTTTGGCCGGAACGATTCGCCGGCGATTCCCGGAGCCGGGCGTCACATCGGCGCGACGGCCCGAAGGCTACCCGGCACGGGACTGCCGCGCGACCGGATCGTCGAACACCGCCGTCGACTGCGCAGCGGCGATCCGCCAAGCCCCGCCGTCCTTGGACAGCACGTAGAGCGGGGCGGACTCGAGCTGCGGCGCACCGTCGGACCCGAGAGGTCGCACCCGGACGCTCACCGCGGCCACGTCCGGGCGGATGAACAGGATGCGTTCGACGCGGTAGTGCGTCCCGGCCCGCACCCCGGAGCCACGGACGGTCCGCGCGAGGAAGCCGTCGATCGCGGCCCGGCCGTGCAGGCGCCGCCCGTGCGCGGTGGTCCACACCGCGTCGTCGCGGAAGAGGGAGCGCACGCGGGGCACGCTGCCCTCGCGTTGCGATTCGAGCACCTCGGAGACGAACTCCACGATCGCGGTGGCGTCGGCGGGGGTGCCGTCGCCGAGGATGTCGGGAAGGTCGCGGAAGCGGTCGTCAGCCATGCCTCCAGGCTCGCTTATCAACCCCGGTTCAGGTCAAGCCTTCGATTCAGTGCGATTCGAGGAGATGCGCATCCGCGCGCCGGTAGTACAGCTCGTGGATCAGGCGCAGGATCAACAGAACGCCGGCCACGATCAGCAGGAAGATCATGAGCCGGAACGTTATTCGGATCCGGCTCCGCCCGGAAGGGATGTTGACGCGGTCCTGACGGAACCTTGACGGCGGCGCCACTATTCTGATATCACTTATTTAAGTGATATCAGAATAAGGAGGGGTGATGACAGGCATCGTTCAACCCGAGGACACCCAGGTGGCCGTCGAGGAGCGCACGGCGTGGCATGCCGGCGCCGGCGCCGCCGTGACCGCGTTCGTCGGGTTCCTCGCGCTCGTCGCGGGCGCGGTCGGACTGGTGATCCTCTCGATCTCGACGCGGACACCGGTACTCATCGTCGGCGCGGTGGTCCTGGCCATCGCCGCGCTGTTGCTGGTCAGCATGGTCGTGGTCGTCGCGCCAGGGCACACCCTGGTGGTGCAGCTGTTCGGCAAGTACGTGGGAACCGTGCGCACCCAGGGCCTCGGCCTCGTCCTACCGCTGACGACGCGGCAGCGCGTCTCGGTGCGCGTGCACAACTTCGAGACCGCCGAGCTCAAGGTGAACGACTCCACCGGCAACCCGGTGAACATCGCGTCGATCATCGTCTGGCAGGTCGCGGACACCGCCCGGGCCACCTTCGCGGTGGAGGACTACGAGGAGTTCATCGCCTCGCAGGCCGAGTCCGCACTGCGACACGTGACCACCAGCCACCCGTACGACGCCGACGACGCCGTGGCGGGCGCGACCTCGCTGCGCGGATCCACCGACCAGGTGGCCGCCGAGCTGGCCGAACAGGTCGCCGCACGCGTCGAGCTCGCCGGCCTCGAGATCCTCGAGGCCCGCATCTCCTCGCTCGCCTACGCGCCCGAGATCGCGCAGGCAATGCTGCAGCGACAGCAGGCGTCCGCCCTGCTCGCGGCGCGCGAGAAGATCGTGGAGGGCGCCGTCGGCATCGTCGAGAACGCGCTCACCCGGCTCGAGGAGAACGGCACCGTCGAACTCGACGACGAGCGCCGGGCGGCGATGGTGTCCAACCTGCTGGTGGTCCTCTGCTCCGACAGTCGCACCACGCCGGTGGTGAACACGGGGAGCCTGTACAGCTAGTGGACGAGCCCGAGGCGGGGAAGGAGCGGGGCCGCAAGGCGGTCCCGCTCCGGATCGACCCCGCGGTGTATCAGGCGCTCGCGAAGTGGGCCGCGGACGATCTGCGCAGCGTCAACGCGCAGATCGAGTTCCTGCTGCGCCGCGCGCTCGACGATGCCGGGCGCATGCCCGCGAAAGTGCGCCCGATGCGCGGTCCCGGGCGGCCGCCGGGGGGCGCGGACTCACCGTCATGACGACGTCGGCCTTGGCCCTGGCCCCGGCCTCGGAACCGGCCTCGGCAGCCATGACGACGGCAGTGTCGATCCTCGCCGAAGCGGGGCTCAGCGAATGCGCGCGGATGCCTGAGGTGCCCGTGTGCAAGGAGATGAACGATGAGCTGACCGTCTTCTTCGCGGTGTTCTTCGGAGTACCGCTGCTCCTGATCGTCGCCGGAATCGTGTTCTTCCTGGTCCGCGTCCTGGCGAGACGTCCCGCCGCGCCGACCGAGGTGCGGACGGCGTCCCGTCGGGCGGCAGCGACGGGGGAGCTGCCACCGGCGCGACGGACCAGCTGAGCGGTGCATTTGGTGGTCGCCGGGGCGGTCAGTAGACTTGGTCCTCGGTCCTGCACCCGTGTGGGGCCACGCCGCCTTAGCTCAGTCGGTAGAGCGCTTCACTCGTAATGAAAAGGTCGCGAGTTCGATTCTCGCAGGCGGCTCCATCAGGCCAGGTCAGAGATACTTTCTGACCTGGCCTTGGTCGTGCGATTCACCGAGAACGCCGTGTTCCCGACCCTTAACACCACTCGCTCCACGTCGTACCGTCAGAGAGATGGACGTTCATGGTCGAGAAGGACTCTTCTGGGATTCGATCGCCGGGCGGGCACCCGTCCCCCGTGCTGCGGCGACACTCGGATTCGAGCTCCTCGACGCGGACCCCGATGGAGGGTGGATCGAGGTCGCGTTCACCGCGACCGAGGCGTTCACGAACCCGATGGGCGAGGTACTCGGCGGGTTCCTCGCGGCGATGGTCTACGACACCGTCGGGCCGGCCCTCCTCGCCACTCTCGCGCCGGACGAGTTCCAGGAGACTCTGGAGCTCAAGACCACCTTCGTCGCGCCCGCACGGCCGGGTCGGCTCCTCGGGCGCGGGCGCGTGATCGCGCGCCGCGATCGCCTGGCGTTCCTCGATGCCACCCTCACTGACTCGTCCGGACGGCTCGTCGCGACCGGCACGGCCACCGCGACCGTCATCCTGATCCACGCGGACGGCGATCCCTCGCCGGAGCCGTGACGAGTCGCGCTCCGCGGATCCTCGTCGCTGGAACACACGTAGCGTAACAGTGTTACGCTAACATCCTTGGGCCGGCACGTGAATCGACAGCGAGGTGATCCCGCGTGAACGATCAACGCACCGTCTACGCCGACGGGCGCAGGCCGACCGCCTGGGATCACGTCGGAGGCGTCCCGGGCCTCCTGCAGTCCGCCGTGCCCTCCCTGGTGTTCGTCGCCGCCCACGCCGTCACCGGAATCGGACCGGCCGCCGTCGTCGCGATCGCGGCCGCCACCGTGATGCTGATCGCGCGCCGCCTCCGCGGACGGACCGTGCGTCCCGCCATCGGCGGGCTGGTCGGCGTGCTCATCTCGTCCGCGCTCGCGTATCGGACGGGTGATGCGCGTGACTTCTTCCTTCCGGACATCTGGGGTTATGCGGCTGCCGCAGCGGCCGCCGCACTGTCGGTGGTGCTGCGGTGGCCGCTCGCCGGAGTCCTCTGGAGCGCACTGAACGGCACCTCGATGCGATGGCGGCACGACAGGCGCGCCATGCTCGGCTATTGCCTCGCGACGACGGTGGCGGCAGTCGCGTTCACCACGCGTGCCGCGACGCAGGTGTGGTTCTACCAGCACGATCAGCCAGGCACGATGGCACTTCTGCGAATCGCACTCAACTATCCCCTCTGGGTGATCACCGCCGCGGCATGGGCGTGGTCGATTCGGCACGCCAGGGGAACGGCATGAGCCCGCGCGCGCTCGACCCTGCGGTTCGGAACGCAGTGATGGACGCGGCGATCCGCATCCTCGGCACCGAAGGACGGTCGGCGTTGACCGCTCGCCGGCTGGCCCGCGAGACGGGCACCTCGACAACCGTTGTGTACACCTACTTCGGCAGCATGGACGACCTCCATCGCCATGTCCGCAGGCACGCCATCACGGCGTTGCTGGCCGCGCTCGACGTCGCCGAGACGACCGACGACCCCGTGGCGGACCTCGCCCGCGCGGCCGCGATCCAGGTCGATCACGGCTGCCGGCAACCCGCCATGTACCGCATCATGTTCGTCGATCAGCCGCCCGACGACACCGACGACCCCGGCACTGCGGTGTTCGAAAGGTTCGTGGGCCTCGTCGATCGCTGCATCCGCGGCGGTCGTTTCCATCCGGGCGAGTCGCACCATCCGGCGATGTGGGCGGGCCAGCTGTGGACCGCCGGCCACGGTGCGGTCATGTCGGCCCTCACCGGGCTGCTTCCACACGACCAGGTGCGGTCTCTGCACAGCGACATGATCCACCGATTGTGCGTGGGATACGGCGATGATCGCCGCTAGCGGATCACGCGCGGGATGAGCCGGACGAAGACGACCATCACCACCAGCTCGACGAGGGTCTGCGTGACCACCACCAGCGGCGCCAGACCGTACGCGACCGGGAGAGCCAGGACCAGCGGCAGGATCACCAGCGAGTTCCGGGTCACACCACTGAACACGACGCTGCGCCGGCCCGGGACGTCCAGCCCGGCGACCCGTCCCGCCGCCGCGCCGATCGGGGTCATGACGGCCGCGAACAGCACGTAGACCGGGACCGTCAGCAGCAGCGACGACAGCTCGGGACGCACACCCGCGATCTGCGATGCGACCACCACCGCCAGCGTGAGCACCATGACCGGCACCATCGCGCCCGACACCGCCGCGGAGAGCACGGCACCCCAGCGAGCGCGCTCCGCCGCCCACTGCGTCGCGCCGGCCAGCACGAGCGGCACCGCGATGATCACGACGAACGCGCGGACGAAGGGCGCGACCTCGAGGGTCCGGACGACGTCGGCGCCCACGAACAGCCACAGGTACGCGGGCAGCAGGACCATCTGCGCCAGCATGAGCAGAGGCGCGGCCGCGAGCAGCCGGTCCGTCGCCCCACCGGCGAGGCCGCTGAACACGATCACGTAGTCGACGCACGGGGTGAGCAGTACGAAAAGCACCCCCACCAGCAGCACGCGGTCGTGCGCGACGATCCGCGACACCAGCAGCACCACGAGCGGCACCGCGACGAAGTTCACCGCCAGCGCCGTGCCGAGGAACCGGACGTCGCGCAGCGCCTCGCCCATGCGGGCGAACGGGATCCCGAGGAAGGTCGCGTACAGCAGCACCGCGAGGACGGGTTCGACGAGTACCCCCGCGGGGCCGGCCACCGTCGGGACGGTGAGGCCGAGCGCGGCACCGAGGGCGAGGCCGGCCAGGTACAGCGCGACCTGGTGCGTCTCCATCCGATCCACGACTGTCCGAATTCCCGTCACGGGCACACCCTAACGACGCCCCGGGTCAGTAGGGTTCCTCCCATGGGTGCGCCGATGGAGCAGAGCTGGCCCGAGCCCTCGGACCGGGTGAAGGAGCTCATCCGGCGCGCCGCGGAGTTCGCCAGCAACGCCCCCGACGAATGGGTGACCGCGCTGCAGGACGCGACGTTGACCGGCATCATCCTGTCCCCCATCGCCGCGGATCCGACACTGGCGGAGCTGGTGCGCAACTCCGACACCGCGGTGATGCTGCACTGGGCGGCGCACAACCTCGCCCACCCGGGCCGCCGGGTACCGCCGAACATCGACTCCGCGGACGCCCTCGCCGTCGCGCGGGACCTCGTCCGACGGGGCCTCGACCTGCACGGCATCGACACCTACCGCAAGGGCCTCAACACCGCCTGGGCGCTGTGGATGAACGTCTGCTTCGAGCTCACCGACGACCCCGCGGAACTGCGCGAGCTCCTGACCATCACGTGGGCCTCGATGTCGGCCTATGTCGACGACACCATCGACGCCATCACGATCCGGATGGCCGGCGAACGCGAGCAGCTCACGACCGGGACCAATGCGGACCGTCTGGCTGCGGTCTCGTTGATCCTCGAGGGCGCCCCGATCACCCGACCCCGCGCCGAGCAGCAGCTGGGCTACCGGCTCACCGGCCCGCACACCGCGGCAGTCATCTGGACCACCGGCACCGTCGGCGACCTCGACGCCGCCGCCCACGCCCTCGCCCGGCACGCCGGGGTGACCCGGCCGCTCACCGTCGTCGCGAGCGCGTCGGCGCTGTGGCTGTGGCTTCCCGGAACCGTCGTCCCGAACTCCGGAGACCTGGCCCGCGAACTGGCCGACCACCCCGAGGTCCGCGTGGCGATCGGTCGTCCGGGCGACGACCTCGAGGGTTTCCGCCGCAGCCATCTGGACGCGGGCACGGCGCAGCGCGTGATGACCCGCCTGCGGACCCGTCGGCGAGTGGCCGGGTACGACGACATCGCGCTGCTCTCGCTGGTCACGAGCGACACCGGAAAGGCCGACGAGTTCGTCCGGGACACCCTCGGCGATCTACTGACCGCTGATCGGGAGACCCGCGAGACGGTGGCCGCGTACGTCGAGGAACAGTTCAACACCTCCCGCACCGCCGAGCGGCTCTACACCCACCGCAACACGGTGATCCGCCGCCTGACCAGGGCGGACGAGCTCCTTCCCCGCCCGCTGACGGACAACCCGACGGGCGTGGCCGTGGCGCTGGACGTGTTGCGCTGGCTCGGCCCGGACGGGCCCGCGTGACGATCTGCACCAATCTGAGGGACAACCGGGTGCAATCTGTGCTGGCCGCAAGGGGCCGCCGAGCGAGAGAGTGAGTCATCGGTTCTATCACGGAGCCCTCGGACCAGGAGAATCACCCATGACGAGCACCACACCGGAGCACCTCGACATCATCGTGATCGGGGCCGGCATCTCCGGCATCGGCGCCGGGCACTACATCACCACCGAGCTGCCGTCGAAGTCCTTCGCGATCCTCGAGGGCCGCGCGACCTTCGGCGGCACGTGGGACCTGTTCAAGTACCCCGGCATCCGCTCCGACTCCGACCTGCACACCTTCGGCTACGAGTTCAAGCCCTGGGAGTCCAAGGACTCCATCGCCGACGCGCACAAGATCCTCGACTACCTGCGCGAGACCATCGAGGAGAACGACCTCACCGACAAGATCCGTTACGACCACAAGGTGGTCTCCGCCGATTGGTCGAGCGAGGACGGCCGCTGGACACTGCAGATCGATCACGCCGGCGAGCGCCGCGTGCTCACCGCCGGCTGGATCCTCGCGGGCACCGGCTACTACGACTACGACGAGGGCTTCACGCCCGAGTTCGCCGGACGCGAGAGCTTCCAGGGGCAGATCATCCACCCGCAGTTCTGGCCGGAGGACCTGGACTACAACGGCAAGAAGGTCGTCGTGATCGGCTCCGGCGCGACCGCGGTGACCCTGGTCCCGTCGCTGCTGACGGGGAGCAAGCGCGCCGCGCACGTGACGATGCTGCAGCGCACGCCGACGTACATCATGCCGGTGCCGAAGCAGGACCCGCTGACGAACCTGTTCCACCGCGCCTTCGGCCACAAGATCGGCCACGACCTTTCGCGCAAGCGCTTCATCTGGCAGCAGCGCGGCGTCTACGTCTTCGCGCAGCGCTTCCCCGACCTCGCCCGGAAGATCATCCGCAGCGAGAACGCCAAGCGCCTGCCCAAGGGCTACCCGGTGGACGTGCACTTCAACCCGCCGTACAACCCGTGGGACCAGCGTCTGTGCGCCGTGCCCGACGGCGACCTGTTCAAGGCCATCCGCAGCGGCGACGCCGCCGTCGCGACCGACAAGATCGCGACCTTCGACGAGACCGGCATCGAGCTGGCGAGCGGCGAGCACCTCGACGCCGACATCATCGTCACCGCCACCGGACTCAAGCTGAAGCTGCTCGGCGGGGTGACCCTGTCGGTCGACGGCCGCGACGTCGACGTGCCGAACGCCGTCATCCACCGCGGCGCCATGCTCTCGGGCGTTCCGAACGCGGCGCTCGCCATCGGCTACACCAACTCGTCGTGGACGCTCAAGGTCGGGATGCTGTGGAAGTACATCACCACACTGATCTCCGCGATGGACGAGAGGGGCCTCGACACCGCGGTTGCGGTCGCCGACCCCGACATGCCGACCCGCCCCGCCCTCGACTTCGAGGCCGGCTACGTCCAGCGCGCACTGCACGAGCTGCCCCGCCAGGGCGAGGCCGACGACTGGCGCATGTCCATGAGCTACTTCGAGGACGCCAAGCGCCTGAACAGCGAGTTGTCGCTCGGCGAGGAGTCGGGCCTGCGCCTGAGCTCCAGCAGCCACGCCAAGGTCACCGTCTGACCTGCACCGATCACTGCTTCCGCCCGTCTACCGCTACCGTTGACTCGGTGCGGTCGACGGGCGGTCCGGTGTGAGGGGGAGTGGATGAACGAGCAGCAGGTCGCGGGCTATCGCGTGATCCGCAAACTCGGCGGCGGCGGGATGGGCGAGGTGTACCTCGTCCAGCATCCGCGACTCCCCCGGCAGGACGCCCTCAAGCTGCTGCACACGTCCGTGAGCAGCAACCCGCAGTACAAGGCACGATTCGAGCGCGAGGCGTATGTCCTCGCCCAGCTCAACCACCGCAACATCATCCACCTGTACGACCGCGGCGAGGTCGACGGCCGGCTCTGGATCACGATGGAGTACGTCGCCGGGCCGGACACCGCGCAGATGCTCGCCCAGCGCGGGCCGATGCCCCTGCCTCTCGCCATCGACATCGCCGACGGTGCGGGGGCGGCCCTCGACTACGCCTACCGGCAGGCGCGGATCACCCACCGCGACGTCAAACCCGCCAACATCCTCGTGGCCTTCGACGCCGACGGTACGCCGCAGGTCAAGCTCGCCGATTTCGGCATCGCGAAGGCCGCGGGAGAGGCGGTCGGCGTCACCTCGACGGGCATCACGGTCGGCACCATGTCGTACATGTCGCCGGAGGCCTTCGACAACAAGAACCTCGACAACCGGGCCGACCTCTACTCGCTCGGCTGCACGGTGTTCGAGCTGCTCACCGGCGCTCCGCCGTTCCCCGGGGACTCCCCCGCGGCCGTCATCGCCGCACACCTGAACCAGCCCGCGCCGAAGATCACCGCTCGCAACTCAGCACTGCCGGGCCACCTCGACGCCGTCTTCCGCAAAGCCCTCGCCAAGCGACCCGAGGACCGGTACGCGACCTGCGCCGAGTTCGTCGCCGGGCTGCGCGGGGAGGCACCGTCGGGTATGCCTGCGGGGACCGCGCAGCAGCCCGTGCCCGCGTTCACCGGCGAACAGACGGGCGCCCAGGCCGGCCCCGGCACCGCGCCCCACCCGGGACCGCCGACGGGACAGTACGTCCCGACCGGCGAGTACCCGGGACCGCACACCGCGGCGCAACCCGCACCCACCCGCGCCGAGCAGCTCCCCGCCTCGGCCCGGCAACAGGCCCCCGTCGCGCCCGCCCCCGCGAGGCCCCGCAGGTGGGGCCGCGCGGTCGCCGCGCTGGTGGCCGTGGTCATCGTCGCGCTGGCGGCGGGAGTGTTCTACGTGGTGGACCGGCCCGGCACCGGGGGATCCGGTGGGGGCGGTTCGACGGTGACCGCCTCCTCGGTCACGCCCGTCTACTTCCAGGGCGGCGCCGAGGCGTCCAAGTACGCCGAGAACGTGCTCACCGGCGACAAGCCGTCGTGGCGGACCGACGACTACTTCTCCGGTCCCGGCTTCGGCGGCCTCAAGAGTGGGACGGGCCTGCTCATCACCCTGGACAAGGCGGTGTCCATCACCTCGGGCACGATCACCTCGCCCAGCGGCGGCTCGACCGTGGAGATCCGGATCGCGGACTCGTCGTCGCTCAGCTCGCTCGACGGCACGACGAAGGTTTGGAGCGGCACGCTGTCCGACGGGGCCACGCACTTCACCGCGAGCGGGGCACCGTCGTCGAAGTACGTGCTGGTGTGGATCACCGGGCTGGTGAAGGTCGCCAACGGCAAGTGGTCGACGACCCTCGCGCAGGTCCAGTTCAGCGGGAAGTAGCGCAGCGGCCGCTCAGCGGCGGTGATCGCGCAGCGCGGAGGAGACGCCGGCGGCCATCGCGTCGAGCGCGACGACCGGCTTGACGTTGAGGTCGATGGCCGCGCGGCACTCGAGGATCGACTCGACGCACCGCAGCAGCCCCTCGGGGCGGGCGAAGCCGGCGAGGCGGCGGGTCTGCTCGGCCTCGTCGGGATGCATGAGGGTGACCCGGGCGCCCGTGCCCTGGACCAACGCGTCGCGGAACAGGGCCGCGAGGTCGATGAGCGCGCGATCGAGCGCGTCGCGCACCGCGCGGGTGCCGCGAGCCTTCTGCCGCTTCTCCAGGTCCTTGAGCTGGCCGGCCGAGCCGCGCATCACGCCCGCGGTGCCCCGGCCACTGCCGCCCGCGCCGAGCGCCGTCTTCAGCTCCTCGGTCTCGCGCTCGTTGAGATCGGCGTTGATCTCCTTGGCGGTGTTCTCCGCGTCACGCAGGAGCTGCTCGACGACCCCGTACACGCCCTCCGAGGTGGCGGCACGGGCCAGCCCGAGCGCCTGTTTGCGCTGCTTCTGCGCCTCGGGGTCCGTCGCGAGGCGTTTGGCCCGGCCGACATGGCCGCCGGACACCCCGGCGGCCCAGGCGGCCCGGTCGGGGTCGATGCCGTCGCGCTCGAGCACCGCGGCGATCGCAGGCGCCGAGGGTGTGACGAGCGGCACGTGCCGGCAGCGGGACTTCAGGGTGACGGAGATGTCCTCCGGATCGACCGTCGGCGCGCAGAGCAGCACGATCGTCTGTCCCGGCGGCTCCTCGACCATCTTGAGCAGTGCGTTGCCGGCCTGCTCCGTGAGGCGGTCGGCGTCCTCGATGAGCACGATCTGCCAGTGCCCGACGGACGGCCGCCGCGACGCGTCGGCCACCACCTCGCGCATCTGTTTGACCGCGATGGACAGCCCGTCGGGGGCGATGGACCGCACGTCGGCATGGGTTCCGGCCAACACCGTCGTGCAGGCGCGGCAGCGTCCGCACCCGGGCTCGTCCGGATCTTCGCATTGCAGCGCCGCCGCGAGCGCGCGCGCCGCGACGGACCGGCCGGAACCGGGCGGCCCGGTGAACAGCCACGCGTGCGTCATGGCCGATCCGGCGAGGTCCGCGACCGTGCCCCCACTCGCGACGACCTCCCGCGCGGCCGTCGCCGCGGCTCGGAGGCCGATCACCACCGCTTCCTGCCCCACCAGGCGATCGAACACTGAGCTCACCCCCTCAGCTTAGCCATCCGACTGGCACTCCCCCGATCACACAGCGCAGGCTAAGTTGGAGCGGTGGCAGCACCGAAGAGCAGACTCAGTCGCGCACTGCGACTGGCGCGGTGGCTAGCCAAGACGCCCTGGCCGATCTTCGCGCTGGACATCCTGCGATCGAACATCCTGGGCGCCGTTTTCGTGTTCGGCTTCCTGCGGTTCGCGCTGCCGGTCCAGCAGTCGGTGCAGTTGCAGCAGATCAGCGGCGTCAATCTGTTGGTGTTCGTCACGTACCTGATCATCGCCAGCCTGGCCGGGATGCTGATCGGCCTGTGGATGGTGCTGCCGGTGCTGCGCTGGCACCGCCGCAGCGCACCCCATGACCCCGAGATCTCGCGTCGAGCGCTCGCGATCCCCGGGCGCATGGCGTTCATGCAGGCCGTGCTGTGGCTGGTGGGCGGCGCGATCTTCGTGGTGATCAACTTCACCAGCTCACGCGGGATCCCCATCGTCATCGCGATGACGGTGCTGCTGGGCGCGACCACCACGTGCGCGCTGAGCTACATGCAGACGGAGCGGGTGCTGCGGCCCATCACCGTCGCTGCACTGGCCCAGGAACCGCAGGGCACGGCCGGACTGTCCGTGACGACGCGGATCCTGCTGAGCTGGGTGCTGGGCACCGCGACCCCGATCGTGGGCATCATCATGGTCGTCGTCTCGCAGGAGACCGGCGTGATCGACCCGGACGCGCGTACCGTCGTCAATCCCGTGCTGCTGCTGTCGGTCGTGGCCCTGGGTGCGGGCCTGCTCGGCACCGTGCGCGCGGCGAAGTCGATCGGCGACCCGATCAGCGACCTGTTCCGCGCGCAGCGCAGGGTGCGGGGCGGCGACTTCACCGCGTCGGTGAAGATCTACGACTCCAGCGAGCTGGGCCTGCTGCAGGCCGGGTTCAACGACATGGTGCACGACCTCGCCGAGCGGCAGCGGATGCGCGACATGTTCGGCCGGTACGTGGGCGAGGACGTCGCCCGTCAGGCGCTCGAGCACGGCACCCACCTCGGCGGCGAGATCCAGGAGGTGGGCGTCCTCTTCGTCGACCTGGTGGGTTCCACGAAGCTCGCCGTCACCGAGGAGCCCGCCGCGGTCGTGGACCTGCTCAACGACTTCTTCAAGGTGGTCGTGGATCTGGTCGACCTGCACGGCGGCTTCGTCAACAAGTTCCAGGGCGACGCGGCGCTGGCGATCTTCGGCGCCCCGCTGCCGCACCCGGACGCCGCAGGAGCCGCGCTGGCGGCGGCGCGGGAGATGCGGTTCCAGCTCAGCGACGTGCTCGGCGGCACCGGCTTCGGGATCGGCGTCTCCGCCGGTCAGGTGGTCGCCGGACACATCGGCGCGCGCGCCCGGTTCGAGTACACGGTGATCGGCGACCCGGTCAACGAGGCCGCCCGGATCACGGAGATCGCGAAGTCGGAGCCCTCGTCGTTGCTCGCCGCAGGCCGGGCAGTCGAGGCGTCGACGCCCGCCGAGCAGGCCCTGTGGGTCCTCGGCGAGGCCATCGAACTGCGTGGGCGCGGACAGCTCACCCAACTGGCGCGCCCCATCGAGGACTGAGACCCGCTGGACGCGCACGCTGGACGGTGCGCCCGACTGCTGGGCAAGGGCGGGCGCGGCACAGGGTGTGGTCGATCCGAACACCGATGCGCCGGACGCATCACCTAAATACCTGCAGGTCAAGACTAGTATCTCCGCAGCCTGCCATGCGCGCCGTGCATACCTCTGCGCCCGATGACCGGGCAACACGCTCGGCGACACCCCGGGTGCGTCCGCTTCATCCCCGTCGCGCCGTGGCGGTCCCGGTGTGCGTCGGCCGCTGAGTAGCGGCGCCGCCTACGGCCGTCCCCCGCGCCGCGTTCACTCCCCCACCGAACACCGCCCCTGCGCTAGGGGGGTCGACTGTGCCCCGCGCGCCGTTCACGCCCCGCCGGACGCCGTGACCATGCAGCCGGGGTATGCGTTTGCGTATGCGGGCGACCGCGACAACGCTTCTGAACTGCGCATTCGCACGCGACGCGTCCCGCGCATCACTACCGGAACGGCATCATCCCCCGCGCAAGCGCACGCCATCGACTACCCGGCGTGCCGCCGAGCCCGACGACGGTCAAACCCCGATCAGGTCGCGTCGGTGGAGGTCGCCTTCGCCGCGGTGGTCTTCTTCGCGACGGTCTTCTTCGCCGCCGTCGTCTTCGTGGCCACGGTCTTCTTCGCCGCCGTCTTGGTGGCCGCGGTCTTCTTCGCGGGCGCCTTCTTCGCGGGCGCCTTCTTCGCCGGTGCCTTCTTGGCCGCCGCCTTCTTGGTGGCCTTCTTCTTCACCGGACCGCGAGCACGACGATCCGCGAGCAGCTCGGAGGCGCGCTCGTCGGTGATCGTCGCGACCTCGTCCCCCTTGCGGAGCGAGGCGTTGGTCTCACCGTCGGTGACGTACGGACCGAACCGGCCGTCCTTGATGACCATCGCGGTGCCGGACACAGGGTCGTTGCCCAGCTCGCGCAGCGGCGGCGCGGCGGCCGCACCGCGGCCCCGGCGCTTGGGCTCCGCGTACAGCTTGAGCGCCTCCTCGAGGGTCACCGTGAACATCTGATCCTCGGTGGCCAGCGAGCGGGAGTCGGTGCCCTTCTTCAGGTACGGCCCGTAGCGGCCGTTCTGGGCGGTGATCTCCTCCTTGGACTCGGGATCGACACCCACGACACGGGGCAGCGACAGCAGCCGCAGCGCGTCCTCGAGCGTGACGGTCTCGATGTCCATCGTCTTGAGCAGCGAGCCGGTGCGCGGCTTCGGGCCCTCGACCTTCTTCTTCCGCGTCTTCGGCTTCGCTTTGGCGGCGCCTGTCTCATCGAGCTCCTCGGCGTCCGCGGTGTCCTCGTCGGGCGCCGGGAGCAGCTCGGTGACGTAGGGGCCGAACCGGCCCTCCTTGGCGACGATCTCGTGGCCGGTGGCCGGGTCGACGCCGAGCGGGCGGCCGTCCTGCGGGGTCGCGAACAGCTTCTCCGCGACCTCCTCGGTGAGCTCGTCGGGCGTCATGGACGCCATGATGTTGGCGCGCTGGACCGTCGGTTCCCCGGCACCGTCGGCCGGTGCGACGGTGCGCTCGAGGTACGGGCCGTACCGCCCCACCCGCACGTAGACGACGTTGCCGTCGGTGTCGGTGTAGAGCGGGATCGAGTTGATCTCGCGGGCGTCGATCGCGTCGAGGTTCTCGGCGACGAGGTTCTTGAGCCCGGGTGAGACGCGCTCAGTGCCGTTCGGCTCGACCAGGTCGGAACCGAAGTAGAACCGGGTGAGCCAGTCGACGCGACCCTCGCGACCGCCCGCGATCTCGTCGAGGTCGTCCTCCATCGAGGCGGTGAAGTTGTAGTCGACGAGGCCGCCGAAGTGGCCCTCGAGCAGGCCGATCACAGCGAAGGCCACCCACTGCGGGACGAGGGCGTTGCCCTTCTTCACGACATAGCCGCGGTCCTGGATGGTCTTGATGATCGACGCGTAGGTCGACGGTCGGCCGATGCCCAGTTCCTCGAGCGTCTTCACCAGGGAGGCCTCGGTGAAGCGGGCGGGCGGGCTGGTCACGTGGTCGGCGGCGGTCAGTTCGGCGGCCGTGATGGCCTGCCCGGTGACCAGCTGCGGCAGGCGCGACTCGGCGTCGTCGGCCTCGCCGCCGGCCTGGTCGTCGACGGTCTCGACGTAGGCCGAGAGGAAGCCGGGGAAGGTGATGGTGCGGCCCGACGCGGCGAACTCGCAGTTCTCGCCCGACGAGGCCGTGCCGCCGATCCGCAGGCTGAGGGTGGTGCCCTTGACGTCGGCCATCTGCGAGGCGACGGTGCGCTGCCAGATCAGCTCGTAGAGCCGGAACTCGTCGGAGTTCAGCACCGACGCCAGCGCGCCCGGCGTCTGGAAGGTCTCGCCGGCGGGGCGGATCGCCTCGTGCGCCTCCTGCGCGTTCTTCACCTTGCGCGTGTACTGGCGCGGCGTGGGGTGCACGAATTCGGGCCCGTACAGCTGCCGCGCCTGGTCCCGGGCCGCAGTGATCGCGGTCTCGGAGAGCGTGGTCGAGTCGGTACGCATGTAGGTGATGTAGCCGCCCTCGTAGAGGCGCTGCGCGATCTGCATCGTGCGGTCGGTGGTGAACCGCAGTTTGCGGCCCGCCTCCTGCTGCAGGGTCGAGGTCATGAAGGGCGCGTAGGGCTTGCGCGTGTAGGGCTTCTCCTCGACCGAGGTCACCGTCAGGCTTGCGCCCTGCAGGCTCGCCACCAGGGCGTTCGCCCGGGCACCGTCGAGCACGGTGATCCCGGCGGGCTTGCGGAGCTGACCCGTGGCGTCGAAGTCGCGGCCGGTGGCGACGCGGTCGCCGTCGACGGTGACCAGGCGTGCGCCGAAGGTGCGCGGCGTCGCGTCGGCGCCGGCGTCGAGCTGCGCGGCGATATCCCAGTAGCCGGCGGTGCGGAAAGCGATGCGCTCGCGCTCCCGGTCGACGATGATGCGGGTCGCGACGGACTGCACGCGGCCCGCGGACAGGCCCTGGTTGACCTTGCGCCACAGCACGGGGCTGACCTCGTAGCCGTAGAGGCGGTCGAGGATGCGGCGGGTCTCCTGCGCGTCGACGAGGTTCATGTCGAGCTCGCGCGGCTCCTGGGCGGCGGCGAGGATAGCCTGCTGGGTGATCTCGTGGAAGACCATCCGCTTGACCGGGACCTTCGGCTTGAGCACCTCCTGCAGGTGCCACGCGATGGCCTCGCCCTCGCGGTCACCGTCCGTCGCGAGGTAGAGCTCGTCGGCCTGCTTGAGCAGCGACTTCAGCTCGGAGACGGTGGAGCGCTTGCTCGCGGAGGTGACGTAGTGGGCCTCGAAGTCGTGGTCGACGTCGACGCCGAGGCGCGCCCACGGTTTGCCCTGGTCGGCCTCGGGGAGCGGGTTGTCCCGGCTCGGGAGGTCGCGGATGTGGCCCATCGACGCGCGGACGGTGTAGTTCGGCCCCAGGAAGTCGCCGATCTTCTTGCCCTTGGCCGGGGACTCCACGATCACCAGACGCTGCAGGCCGTCTCCTGCCGCTGCCTTCCCACGTGCCGCCATCGACCCTCCTGATCTGTTCCGGTGGCACCTGCGTCACCACCAACGACCCCTCGCGTCACCTACGACGCAGCGGCCACTCCGGTACGCATTCTGCCGCACCTTTCGCCCCACCTTATATACAGGGTCCGTCGCACGCCTCGCGGAATACTCGCAGTCGGCCCAGACCTACGGCTGAGGCCAGTGCTCGGCGGCGCCGGGATGCGCGGGCGGGTCGCCGATGCTCTCCCGCAGGCGCAGCAGCCGACGATGCCCGGAGACCCGCAACGCGGGTTTCGTCCCGCGCGTGCCCACGAGGGTGGGGGCGACCCCGGCACGCATCAGCGCGGTCGCGAGGACGGGTGCGCTCTCGGGGGCGTGCGGGTCGAGGTGGAGCAGGTAGTGCACCCCGTCGACGTCGCCCGCGGCCAGCGCCCAGGCGCGCAGGGCCCGCGGTCCGGGCACCCAGGTCGACGGTGCCGTCTTCACCGCGCCGCGCGTCCACGCCAGCGACATGGGCTGCAATTCGGGCGCGGCGAGGGTCCGGACCAGCGGAGTCCCCTCTTCGGAGACGCCCTGCTGGGCACGCAGCCCCGCCTCCTCGATCATCGCGGCGATGGCATCGGCGCGCCACTGGTCCGGGACGACCACGGACACGCGGGCGCTGCCGCCCAGCTGCACGATCTGTCCCGACGCAGCCAGTAGACCGGCCAGGTCGCGCGGCGACGGCTCGGTCTGCTCCGCGGAGAACAGTGACAGTTGGGACACGTGATGAGCCTAGAGCCCCGTGGTGCGACAGAGCTCCGTCGACACGGGAAACGTGACCGAAATGCACAACGCCCCTCCGCTGTGACAGCGGAGGGGCGTTGCGAGAAACGCTTATCGCGTGGTGCGGGGTTTCTTAGAGGGCGCGGACGCCGGTGGCCTGCGGGCCCTTGGTGCCCTGGCCGACCTCGAACTCCACGAGCTGGTTCTCCTCGAGGGTACGGAAGCCGTTGCCCTGGATCTCCGAGTAGTGGACGAACACGTCATCCGAGCCGTCGGCCGGTGCGATGAAGCCGAAGCCCTTCTCCGCGTTGAACCACTTCACAGTTCCCTGTGCCATTGAGATGTTTCCTAACTTGTCTAACTACCGGTGTAGGAACCGTTCCCCGAGTGGGGTGCGACTCCTGGCCGGTTCCGGCCGCCATACTTTCTGGAGCCGTTTGCGGAGACCGCACACAAAAACCTTCAGTACCACGCCCGCAACATCGATCCCCCGATGGTCCTCTAGGACCCCCGGCGGGAGCTGCGACCACATACAGTCAATCACGATTTCCAGGCGAGCGACAGCGGGCGGCGGGAATTTCGCCTGCCGTTAACCCTCCGTCCCACCCGCCGATCGCCCGTTCGAGCCGCCGCTAGACTGGACGGCGCTCGCCGTCACCGCCCCCGCGGTCGCCGGTGCACGTTTCGAAGCGAGGTCTGACACGGTGGAGCACAATACCTTCGGGCGCGAGCTCCTCGCCAGGATCCAGGCCGGCGCGGGCTCCGGGGCCGAGAGCCTGACCCATGTCGCCGACATCCCGTCACGGCGCGCGGAATTCGCCGACTGGCCCTCGTGGGTTCCGCCCCGCCTGCGGAACGGGCTCATCGACGAGGGGGTCCAGCGGCCCTGGCGGCATCAGGCCGAGGCGGCGGAACACGCGTACGCGGGCCGGCACACGGTGATCTCCACGGGCACCGCATCGGGCAAATCGCTCGCCTACCAGCTGCCGGTGCTCGCAGCGCTCGCCGACGATCCGCGCGCGACGGTGCTGTACCTCTCCCCCACGAAGGCGCTCGGCACGGACCAGCACCGGGCCGCGGTTCGCCTGACCACGGAGTATGGCCCGAGCGACGCCTCGCCCGCCATGTACGACGGCGACACCTCGCAGGAGATGCGGCGCTGGGCGCGGTCGGACAGCCGCTGGGTGTTCACGAACCCGGACATGGTGCACGTGGGACTGCTTCCGCGGCATGCGAAGTGGGCGCGATTCCTGCGCGGCCTGCGCTACGTGGTGGTCGACGAGTGTCACCACTACCGCGGGGTGTTCGGCTCGCACACCGCGCTGGTGCTGCGACGCCTGTTGCGGGTAGCGGCGAAGTACGGCGCCACGCCGACGGTGATCTGCGCGTCCGCCACCACATCCGATCCCGGCGGCGCGGCGTCCCGGCTGATCGGCGCCGACTGTGTTGCCGTGACCGAGGATTCGTCACCGCACGGACCGCGCACCGTCGTGCTGTGGGAGCCCCCGCTCCTGCCCGACCTGGAGGGTGAGAACGGCGCGCCGGTGCGCCGCGCCGCGACCACCGAGGCGGCGCGGATGCTCGCCGACCTGGTGGTCGAGGGTGCGCGCACCCTCGCGTTCGTCCGGTCCCGACGGTCCGCCGAGACCGTCGCGCTCTCCGCGCGGCGGATGCTCGCGGAGGCCACCCCGGAACTGGCCGAGCGGATCGCCGCCTACCGCGCGGGGTACCTCGCCGACGACCGGCGGGCGCTGGAGCGAGGGCTGAACGACGGTGCGCTGCTGGGCGTCGCGACCACGAACGCCCTGGAACTCGGCGTGGACATCGCCGGCCTGGACGCCGTGCTCATGGCCGGATTCCCGGGCACCGTCGCGTCCTTCTGGCAGCAGGCGGGGCGCAGCGGGCGGCGCGGGCAGGGCTCGCTGATCCTGCTGATCGCGCGTGACGACCCGCTGGACACCTACCTCGTGCACCATCCGGATTCGCTGCTCGGCAAACCGGTCGAGGCCACCATCACGGACCCGTGGAACCCGTACGTTCTGGGGCCGCAGCTGTTGTGCGCGGCGGCAGAGATCCCGCTCAGCCGAACGGAGGTGGTTTCGCTGGGCGCGGTGGACGTGGTGGGGCGGCTGGTGGCGGACGGGCTGCTCCGCGAACGTCCGGCCGGCTACTTCCTGGCCGCGGGGATCGATCCCCATGCGGGCGTGAACATCCGGGGCGGCGCGGGCAGTGAGATCCTCATCGTCGAGGAGTCCTCGGGCAGGCTGCTGGGCACGGTCGACTTCACGCGGGCGCTGTCGACGGTGCACGAGGGCGCGGTGCACGTGCACCAGGGCGAGTCCTACGTCGTCGACGAGCTCGACCTCGACGAGGGCCTGGCGCTGGTGCACGCGGAGGAGCCCGACTGGACCACCTCCGCGCGCGAGGACCTGGACGTGCACGTCACCGTCGTGCACGCGACGGAGATCCTGGGCGCGGTGGCCGTGCGGTTCGTCTCGGTCGAGGTCACCAGCCGGGTGGTGGGCTACCTGCGCACACTGCGCAGCGGCGAGGTGCTGGACGCAGCCCCGCTGGACCTGCCGGAGACCACGCTGGCGACGCGGGCGACGCTGCTCACGCTGACGCCGGAGGTCCTCGAATCGGCGGGGCTCGTCCCGGAACGCTGGCCGGGGGCGCTGCACGCCGCGGAGCACGCGGCGATCGGCCTCTTGCCACTGGTGGCGTCGTGCGACCGCTGGGACATCGGCGGCCTGTCGACCGCGCTGCACGAGGACACCGGCCTGCCGTCGATCTTCGTCTACGACGGCTACCCCGGCGGTGCGGGTTTCGCCGAGCGCGGCTACGAGTCGATCGCGACGTGGCTGGTGGCCACCCGCGATGCCGTCGCGGCCTGCGAATGCCCGTCCGGCTGTCCCTCGTGCGTGCAGTCGCCCAAGTGCGGCAACGGGAACGACCCCCTCGACAAGGCCGGCGCGGTGATCGTGCTCGACCTCGTGCTCGCGGCGGTGGCCCGCGGTGCATGATCTCCCGGAGGTCGACCCCTACGTCGAATTCGCCATGGCGCTGCCGGACGGACCACGACGCCGGCTCGGGCGGCTGCTCGAGCAACTCGTGACCCGCGACGACGGCGGCTGGACGATCTCCGGCCAGAGCGCCGACGAGTTCCTGCAGCGACACCGCGAGTACCTGCAGTCCATCATCGACACCGACTACCCCGACGCCTTTCCGGACGCGTTCCCCGCGGACTGAACGCGAACGCCGCCGGCGGGACGTCACCTGGGCGGCAGGGACCGCGCGTACTCGACGGTGCGCCGTACCCACTCCGCGAGCTCGACGTCCGAGGCCGTCGCCTCCGCCGCGAGGTCGAGCCACCCACGCATCTCCCGCCCGCGCATGACGGTGGCCCGCACGTGCGGGCCGATCAACCCGTCCGTGCTGTCCGGGTGCAGGTGGACCATCGCTTCGCCGCGGCTGTTCGCCGCGATCGCCATGTGCCCGTCGACGAGGAACGCCAACCCGCCGAACATCCGCCTCTCGGTGACCCCGGGCTCACCGTCGATAGCGTCCCGGATCCTGTCCGCGAGCCCCTCGTCGTACGCCATCGCCCCAGTGTGCGCCGGTGGACGGCGCCGCGCAGCCGGTGCGCGCCTACTCGGGACCCGCACGCGCGATGGCGACGGCCTCGCCGGACCCGAAGACCGCCAGCGACACCGGAACACTCACGCGCACGACCACCTCGAATCCGTCCACGGAACAGGCGCGCAGCGATCCCGCGTTGGCACGGGCCAGACGGTCCGCCGCCGCGCACGCCGCGTCGACGTCGATCGCACTCGCCGCACCGGCGAGTGCCGCGAGGTCGGCTGCGGCCTGGGCCCGGTGGCGCGCGGATACCGCAGCGCCGACGTCCACCACCATGACGACCACTGTGATGATCGCAGCGACCATCACCGCCGCCAGCACTGTCGCCACCCCGTCCTCCGCGCCTGCGCGCAACGGCACCGCCCGCGGCGGAGCGCAGGTCACGGCCCCGTCCCGGGCTCGACCGCCGCCACGGCGGTCGCAGACACCGTCAGGCCCGGGAGCAGTGCCACCTGGGCCCTGACCCGCACCGTGACGGTCTCGCCGTCACGGCTCACCGTCGACGACGCGCCGGGCGGCCCGACCTCGGCGACCGCACGGGACGCTCGACCGTCGTCACCCCGGGCGGCGAGCCGAGCCGCCTCCCGCGCCGCGTCGACGCACCGGACGTGCGCGGTGACGCCGACGACCGCACCGACGCTGAGCACCAGCACCGTGATCAGGCTGGCGACGGCGAACGCGGCCTCGACCGTGACCGCGCCCGCCTCGCCCGCTAGCCGGTGGAGGTGCCCAGCGCCTTGCCGATGATCGAGGTCAGACCGCTGATGATGTTGTCGCCGGTGACGACCCCGTAGAGCACCGCGCCGAACGCCGCGGCAGCGATAGTGCCTATCGCGTATTCGACGGTGCTCATCCCCTCCTCTTCCAACATGAGCTCGGTCATCTTGCACCGCAATCGAATCCACATTCCATCCCCCTTTCGTCGGGCCGCTAGAGCAGCCCCTCCCCGAGCACCTTGCCCGCGAGTCCCATCACCACCGGCACGATGCCGAGGCACACGAAGGCCGGCAGGAAACACAGCCCCAGCGGGCCCGCCACCGCGACACCCGCGCGTTCCCCCGCCGCCACGGCCCTGTCCTCGGCCTGTGCACGCTCCGTGCGCGCGAGGTCCGCCAGTCCGACCGCGGGTGGCGACCCGGCACGGGCGGACCGTCGCAGCATGCGGGTCAGTGCGACGACCTGCGGGGCCGCCGAATCGGTGCGCCAGGCGGTCTCGGCGTCGGAACCGAGCGCGAGCAGCTCCGCCGCCCGGTTCAGCACCGCCGCCAGCGCCACGGGCGCCTCGATCGCGACCGCACGCGCCGCGTCCGCCGTCGGCATGCCCGCACGCAGGCACACCGCGAACAGGTCGTACGCCGCCGCGGCGTCGAACGGGTCCGGTGTCGGCGCGCGTCGCGGGATCCGTGGGCGGTGCCGCTCTGCGCCGCCCGGGGCGTCCGCCACGAGCCGTGCCCGCGCCGCCAGCGGGAGCACGAGCAGTGCCGCCGCGAGGAGCAACAGTGCAGCCGCGAGCGGCCCGTGCCCGCTCACGTGCCGCCTCCCGACGATCCCCCGCCCGACGGGACGCCGGCGGCACCGTCGGCGATCGAGCGGGACCAGAGCAGCCCCGCGCAGGTCAGGCACGTCCCGACGACGAGCAACACGCCACCCGCGCCGGTACCGAGCAACGTACCGACGGGATCGGCGTCGATGAGCTGGCCCATCAGGACGCCCAGGACGGGGAGCGCCGCGAGCACCTGCGCGGTGGCGCGGGCACCGGCGAGAGCGGAATGCGCACGCCCGAGGTATCTTTCGCGGGATCGGAGGTCCTCACGTACCGACGCGAGCAGCTCGCCCATGCCGATGCCGTGCCTGGTCCCCGTCTCCCACGCGGCCGCGATGCGCGCCCAGGCCGCGCTCTCGGCGGCGTGCCTCCGCAGGCCGGCTGCCACGTCTCCACCGAGTTCCGCCCGCCCCGCCATCTCGGCGAAAACCGATCGCACGTGCGGATCGTCCGCATCCCGCCCCGCGGTGGCGCACGCCGCAGCCGGGTGCGCGCCGACGGACAGCTCCGCGACCATCGCATCCACGCCCGCGAGTACCGCCGAGAGCCGCGCCGCGGACTCGTTCCGCGCCCGCGTACGCGCCCACAGCTCCCGCGCGGTGCCCGCCGCCAGCGCTGCGGCGAGGGCCTGCCCCGGCCCGATCGCCAGCGCACTCACGGGGACCGCGACCACGAGCCAGCCCCACCGCACCGCTCGGCGGGCGCGGCCCGGCGCGTGCGCCGCCCGGAGCCGGGCGACACCGGCGCCACCGGGCCAGATCACCATCGCGCCGGCGAGCAGCACGAGGACCAGGCCCGTCATGACGCACCCCGCTCCGCGAGCAGCGCGGTCACCCGGTCCGCGGACTCCGTGAAACCGCCGTCGCGCTCCCAGACGGGCAGGACCCGCACGTAGCCGGATCCGCCGCGCTCGACGACGCCGATGCTACGCAGCCCGCGCCGGCCCGACGGCCAGCGGTGCACCGAGAAGACGATCTGGAACGCCGCCGCCAACTGCGCGTGCAGCGCCTCCCGACCGAGCCCACCGAGCGCGGCGAGCGCCTCGAGCCGCGCCGGGACCTCCCGCGGGGAGTTGGCGTGGACGGTGCCCGCACCACCGTCGTGGCCGGTGTTGAGCGCCGTGAGGAGATCGACGACCTCGGCGCCGCGCACCTCGCCGACCACGATCCGGTCCGGCCGCATCCGCAGAGCCTGCCGCACCAGGTCGCGGACCGTCACCTCGCCGACGCCCTCGACGTTGGCGCCGCGCGCGAGGAGCGAGACCACGTGGGGGTGCACCGGATCGAGCTCGTGCGCGTCTTCCACGCACAGCACCCGCTCGTCCGGATCCACCGCGCCGAGCAGTCCGTTGAGCAGCGTGGTCTTGCCGGAGCCGGTGCCGCCCACCACGAGGAACGCCAGCCGCGCGGCCACCACCCGGCGCACCAGGTCTGCCACCTCCGCCGGTACCGCGCCGCCGGCGATCAGCGTGTCGAGCGTCTGGGTCGCCGGCCGCAGCACGCGCAGCGAGATGCACGTGCCGCCGTGCGCCAGCGGCGGGAGCACGGCGTGCAGCCGGATACCGCTACCCGCCCGGCCGCCGGGCCCCGCCGGCAGATGTCCGTCGACCCACGGTTGCGCGTCGTCGAGGCGCCGGCCCGCGGTGAGCGCGAGCCGCGCCGCGAGGCGGCGCACGGCGTCGTCGTCCTCGAAGACGACGTCCGTGAGCTCGAGACCCGCACCCCGATCCACCCACACGCGCCGCGGGCCTACGACCAGGACGTCCGCCACCGCCGGGTCGCCGAGCAGCGGCTCGAGCCGGCCGGCGCCGACGAGCTCCGTCTCGAGGTAGGCGAGGCCGTCGAGCAGGTCGGTGTCGCCGAGGACGCCGCCGCACTCCGCGCGCAGCGCAGCAGCCATGACATCGGGGGTGAGTGCGGTGGCCGTGTGGGCGAGCCGCTCCCGCACCCTGGCGAGCAGGTCCGAATCCGGCGCGGTCACGCCGCACCCCGCCGCACGCCGTCGAGAACACGTCCGGCCGCGACTTCGAGGGGCGTGCCCCTGCGCAGGCGCAGCCCGGCACCGTCGAGCTGCTCGTCGAGGCGCGGCTGCGGGCGCATCGAGGCCAGGAGCGGCAGCCCCACGGCGCGCTCGACGTCGCGCGCCGACAGCCCGCCCGGCGACGGTCCGCGGACCACCAGTCCGACCGACCGGGCCCTGCCCGCCAGCCCGCCGGCGACCGCCCGGCCCGCCGCGCAGCCGCGGACGGTGGCCCCGACCACCACGACCACGGCATCGGCGACCTCCAAGCACGCCGAGGTGGCCGGGTCGTCGCGGCGAGGCAGGTCGACGACGGTGACGCCGACGCTGCGGCGCCCCGCGTCGATGACCGCGAGCAGGCCCTCGACGGGGATCTCAGGGACTCCTGCACCGCCGCCGGCGGACAGCACCGCGACGGCGCCGGCTCGGCCCGGCAGCGCCGCCACGAGCGCATCGGAGGGGACGTGCCCACCCCGCAGCGCAAGATCGCCCCAGCGCAGGCCCGGCAGATCCGCGCAGCCCAGCAGCAGGTCCAGGCCTCCGCCCCACGGATCCGCATCGACGGCCAGGGCCGTCACGCCCCGGCCCGGCGCCGCGACCGCGACCGCGGCGGCCAGTACCGACGCGCCCGCGCCGCCGTGCCCGCCGACGACGGCAACGACCCTGGACCGCTCACCGTCGTCCTGCTCGCGGGCGGCGAGGAACCGGGCGAGGTCCCGAACCTGCTCGGGCAGAACGAAGACCTGCGCGGCGCCCACCTCCACCGCGGCCGCGAGCTCTGCCATCCCGGCCTGCGCCGCGACGATCGCGACGCCCTCCCGACGGGGCAGGCCGCCGCTCCGCGCGGCCTCGGCCATCGCCGTGGCCGCGGCCAGGTCGAGCACCAGGCCCGCGGCGGACGCCCAGCCGGCGCGCGGGCGCCCCCGATCGATGTCCGTGACCGCACGCGCCGCCGCAGCGGCCGCGCGCCGCACATCGTCCGCCAGCGCGCTGTCGGCCACCGCCATACCGATCTCGATCCCTCGCATGGGCCCAGCATCGCCCCCTCACGCCCCGGTTCCCTCGGGTGCGGGCCGGACCTGTGGAGGAATCGCGTCGTTCGAAATACCTGTGGAGGAATCCCGGGTCCGCTCTTGCGGGGCACGGATCGACGTGGCAGCGGTAGTGTGTTCCGCGTGAGCCCAACCGCGCCCGACGAGGCCCCGGTGCGCCGGGTCGCCGCCTTCTTCGACCTGGACAAGACGATCATCGCGAAATCGTCCGCGCTGGCCTTCTCGCGTCCCTTCTTCGACGAGGGCCTCCTCAACCGCCGCGCGGTACTCAAATCGAGCTACGCACAGTTCCTCATGATGCTCACCGCAGCCGATCACGACCAGATGGAACGCATGCGCGAGCATCTGACGCAGATGACCGACGGATGGAACGTCGAACAAGTGCGCTCGATCGTGCGCGAGACCCTGCACGACGTGGTGAACCCGCTGGTGTTCGCCGAGGCTTCCGAGCTCATCGCCGGCCACCACGCCCGCGGGCACGACGTGGTGATCGTGTCGGCCTCCGGCGAGGAGATGGTCGCCCCGATCGCCGAGATGCTGGGCGCCGACTACTCCGTCGCCTCGAAGATGAAGGTCGAGGACGGCAAGTACGCCGGCGAGGTGGAGTTCTACTGCTACGGTGAGAACAAGGTGGTCGCCATGGAGGCGCTCGCCGCCGAACACGGCTACGACCTCACGCAATGCTTCGCGTACTCGGACTCGATCACCGATGTCCCGATGCTCGCCGCCGTCGGCCACCCGACCGCCGTGAACCCCGACCGCGGCCTGCGCAAAGAAGCGTCCGAGCGCGGCTGGCCCGTCGTGTCCTTCTCGAACCCCGCGCCGCTCCGAGACCGCATCCCCACGCCCTCGCGGAACTCCGTCCTCGCGACCGCCGGGCTCGGCGTGGTCGCAGCCGGCGCGGGCGTCGCGACTTACCTTGCGCTGCATCGGAAGAAGAGCTGAACCCCGATCGCGAAAGCAATCGGAGATTTTTTCCGCCACCCCCTTGATGTGACGCCGCTCACAGGGTACAAATGAATCACGGAGCGGCGCAAAGCCAGATCCTCACCGGAAGAGAAGGTCGAGGATCCCTGAGCGTCAAGGCTCCCAGCACGGACACCAGGCACCCACGCGGAGCTCGCCACCTATGGCGGAAAGCGCTGTCGGCCTGCGTCACCGGAGAGATCAGTGGTCAGCACAAGGTCTGCGGATAGTGGATCTCTCTCCGGGTACGCCGAGGCCGTAATACAGCCCACCCTCACGCACGCTTGGTAACCGGGATCCGTGCTAGCGAACGGCGATTCGGACCCGTTCTTCAGGACACACCGTCGGGTGCGCACCTGGAGCTCAGGCCGGGTCGCCGTTGCGCATGTCCGGAGTGGGTTGCGCGACCAGCGCTCGGCCACCGCGAGCGCCACTCCGTTCCCGACTGGCCACCGCGCCACACCGGTTCAGCGCTCGGCCAACGCGAGCGCTTCCACGCCACCGGCCTCCAGCGCCTGGCAGCACAACACCACCCACGCGACCACGCCGTCGGGGTCGCCCATCCCGAACGCATCCGCGGCGTCGGCGTAGCTCGGGGCGAACTTGAGCCACGTGGTCTCGGGGATCCCCAGCGCGTGCGGGTCCAGACCGGACGCCACGGTGACCAGGCGCGACGCCGCGCGGGCCACCACCCCGTCGGACACCTCGAAGGGCCGCAGCGACAGCAGCTCCCCGTGCACGACAGCCGCGACCACGGGCGCAGGCGCCTCCGTACCGCCCGTGACCAGCTGCGCGAGCAACGAGAGCCGCTCACCCGCGCCCGGCCGTGGCCGGCCGAGCCGGGAGTCGTCACCGTCGACCAGGTCGGCAGCGGCCAGGGTGTGCAGCCGGGCCAGCACCTGGAGCGGCGCCCGGCGCCACACGCCGACGCTCGCGTCCAGGAGATCGCCGTCGATCGCCTGGTAGGCGCGCATCGCCCCGGCCAGGACGGGGTCGTTGATCAGCTCATCACGACTCAGCGCCACCGCGGCACCGTCGAGTGCCGCCGACGCACGGGCGCCGCGCAATGACGATTCCGTGGCCGTAGCCCGCCACTGACGACGGTTCGCGGGATGACGGTGCACCTTCGCGAGCGCCTCCCGGGCGGCGGCGGCCGCCTCCGCGACGGCGGGGACGGCGACGAGCGGGCTCAACGGGTCGGTCATTCGACCACCCTAGCCCGCACCTCGCCGCCGCCCGGCCGCCGCGGCCGCCTGCCCTCGGATCAGCCGGCGAGCTCGATCGACCCGCCGGGAATGGCGTCGATCAGCTTGCGTGTGTAGTCCGAGGTCGGGTTGTCGTACACCCGGTCCGTCGGCCCCTGCTCCATCACCTTGCCGCCGGCCATCACCAACGTCTGGTGCGCGATCTGCTTGACCACCGCCAGATCGTGGGTGATGAACAGATAGGTCAGGCCGAGCTCCTGCTGCAGCCCTTCGAGCAGGGTCAGGATCTGGGCCTGCACCAGCACGTCGAGCGCCGAGACGGCCTCGTCGAGCACGATGACCTCGGGGTTGAGGGCCAGCGCCCGCGCGATCGCGACGCGCTGCCGCTGACCGCCCGACAACTCGTTGGGGTACCGGTGCATGGTGTCGTTCGGGAGCGCCACCATCTCGAGCAGCTCCTTCGCCCGGTCCACCCGCGAGCTCTTGTCGCCGACACCGTGCACCACCAGCGGCTCCGTGATGGCGCGGTAGATCGAGTACATCGGATCCAAAGAGCCGTACGGGTTCTGGAACACGGGCTGCACCCGACGCCGGAACCTCTTGGCCTCCGCCCCCTGTAAGGCGCGCACGTCCACCCCGTCGAATTCGACGGTGCCGCCGGTCGGCTCGAGCAGGCCCAGCACCATCCGCGCCACCGTCGACTTGCCCGAACCGGATTCGCCCACCACCGCCGTCGTGGTGCCGCGCAACATCGTGAAGCTCACGTCGTCCACGGCGCGGAAGTCGCTGCTCTGGAAGGGCAACGATCCACGGATCGGGAAGTCCTTCACCAGATTCGACGCGACGACGACCTCTTCGATCCCCGTCGTCGTCGCATCCTCGGCCTCGCCCGTCAGCGTCTCGGCGTACACCTTCTCGTCCCGCACCACGGCCGCCGGCTCCCGGACCTCGGTGACAGACGGTGCCTCGGTCCTGCGGGCCGAGAGCGACGGTGCCGCAGCGACGAGCCGTCTGGTGTACTCGTGCTGCGGATCCTGCAGGATCTCCAGCGCCGGACCGGATTCCACGACCCGCCCCTTGTACATCACCACGAGATGGCTGGCACGCTCGGCGGCGAGGCCCAGGTCGTGGGTGATGAGCAGCACCGCGGTCCCGAGCTCCTGCGTGAGCGATTCGAGGTGGTCGAGGATCTGGCGCTGCACCGTCACGTCCAGGGCGGACGTCGGCTCGTCGGCGATGAGCAGTTTCGGCCGGCAAGCCAGGCCGATCGCGATGAGCGCGCGCTGCTTCATGCCGCCCGAGAACTCATGGGGGTACTGGTTGACGCGCTTGTCGGGATCCTTCATCCCGGCCTCGGCCAGCAGCTCGATCGCCCGCTTCTTGGCGTCACCCTGCTCGGCGTTGTTCGCCTTGAGTGTCTCCCGCACCTGGAACCCGACCCGCCACAGCGGATTGAGGTTCGTATTCGGATCCTGCGGCACCAGGCCGATGCCGCTGCCGCGGATCTTCTGGAAGTCCTTCTCGGAGGCGTGCGAGAGGTCCTGGCCGTCGAACACGATCCGGCCACCGGCCACCGTGCCGGTGCCCTGCAGCAGGCCCATCACGGCCGCGGCCGTCGTGGACTTGCCCGAACCGGACTCACCGACGATGGCCACCGTCTGGCCCGGGTAGACCGTCAGGTTGGCGCCCCGGACGGCCTGCACCTGGCGGTCCTGCACCCGGAATTCGACGACCAGGTCACGGATCTCGAGGAGTGGTTTCGGTTGATCGACCATCAGCGGGTCCTCGCCTTCGGATCGAGCGCGTCGCGCAGGACGTCACCGAGCATCATGAACACGAGCACGGTGATCGCCAGCGCGGCGGCGGGGTAGAAGAGGATGGGCGTGCCCTCGCGGAGCAGGTCCTTACCTGCGGCGATGTCCATCCCCCACGACACGGTGGTCTTCGGCAGGCCGATGCCGAGGTAGGAGAGCGTGGCCTCGGTGACGATGTAGATGCCCAGCGAGATGGTCGCGATCACGATCACAGGACCCAGGCAGTTCGGGATCACGTGCGTGAAGAGAGTGCGGACCTTGGAGGCCCCCAGCGACTTCGATGCGGTGATGAACTCCTCGTTCCGGATCGAGATGGCGGCCGACCGCGCGATGCGGGCGATCTGCGGCCAGCTGAAGATCGCGAGGACCAGCACGACGGTGAAAATGGTGCGGCCCTTGATCATCTGCATGACGACCACGGCGGCGAGCATGAGCGGGATGCCGAAGAAGATGTCGGCGACGCGGGCGATCACGGAATCGAGCCACCCGCCGTAGAACCCGGCGATCGTTCCCAGCAGACCGCCGATGATCACCACTGCGATCGTGGTCAGCACACCGACCAGAACCGATGCGCGAGCGCCGTAGACGGTGCGGGTGTAGATGTCGTATCCGAGCTGGTCCGTCCCGAACCAGTGCTCGCCGCTCGGTGGCAACAGCGAGCGATCAAGAGTCGCGTACTGCGGGTCCTGGTGTGCGAACACCCACGGGAAGAGGACGAAGAGCACGATCAGCGTCAACATCACCACGCACACCCAGAACAGCGGCTTGCGGCGCAGTTCCTTCCACGCGGTCTTCCAGAAGCCCGCGGGCTCGACGTCCTTGGCGACCGCGTCGACGGCGCCGACGATCACGTCGTCCGGCGCGGCGACGAACCGCTCCTGTCCGGGATAGGTCTTGTTGTCAGGCATAGCGGATCCTCGGGTCGAGGGCGGCGTAGAGCAGGTCGACCACCACGTTGGAGATCAGATAGATCAGGATGAGTACGGTGACGAACGAGACGACCGTGGGCGCCTCGCCGCGGATCACCGCCTGGTAGATGGTGCCGCCCACGCCGGGCACGTTGAAGATGCCCTCCGTGACGAGCGCGCCGCCCATCAGCGCACCGAGGTCGGCGCCGAGGAAGGTCACCACGGGGATCAGTGAGTTCCGCAGCACGTGCACGATCACCACGCGCCAGCGCGGCAGGCCCTTGGCCGTCGCCGTCCGCACGTAGTCCGCGGTGAGGTTCTCGGCCACCTGTGAGCGGGTGAGCCGCACGACGTACGCGAAGGACACCAGGCCGAGCACGATGCCGGGAAGCAGCAGGTGGTAGAAGTCCAGGTTGCCGCCGACGGTGACCGGGAACCACTGCAGCTGCACGCCGAAGACGTACTGCGCGATGAAGCCCAGCACGAAGATCGGCACCGCGATCACGACGAGGGACACCGCGAGGATCGTGGTGTCGAACCACTTCCCCTTCTTCAGCCCGGCGAGCACGCCGAAGAAGACGCCGAGGACCGCCTCGACCGCGAGCGCGATGAGCGCCAGGTTCACCGTGACGGGGAACGCGCGCTTCATCACGTCCCACACCGGTTGCCCGGAGAACGAGGTGCCGAAGTCGAGCGAGAACACACCCTTGATGTAGTACCAGTACTGCACGAAGAAGTTCTGGTCCAGGTGGTACTGCGCCCGCAGGCCCGCAGCCACGTCCGGCGGGAGCTTCCGGTCGCCACCGAGCGCCGCGATGGGATCGTCCGGGACCAGGAAGACGAGCGCGTAGATGAGCAGGGTGGCGCCGAAGAAGACGATCACCACCTGCCCGAGCCGACTCAGGAGATATCTCAGCATCGTCGGTTATCCCTTCGTCGTATTCGCGTAGTCGGCCTCACCGTTCCAGGTCAACGCGGACTGCACGCCCTCGCCTCGAGCACCCACTGCGAAGTAGTCCCACAGCGGGATGATCGGCAGGTCGCGCAGCAGGATCTCCTGCGCCTCGTTCGCGAGTCGGTTCGACGTCGCCTGGTCCACAGCCTGCTCCGCAGCGTGGACCTTGGCATCGAACTCGGGATTGGCGTACACGGCGTCGTTGGAGCTGCCCGTGCTCAGGTACTGCGGACCGAGGAAGTTCAGCAGCGACGGATAGTCCGCCTGCCAGCCCGTGCGCGCCCCCGAGGTCAGGGACTTCGCGGTCACCTCGGTGCGGATCTGCTTGAAGGTGGCGTACGGCTTGGGCACCGCATCGATGCCGAGGGTGTTCTTGATCTGGTTGCACACCGCCTCGACCCACGTCTGGTGGCCGCCATCGGTGTTGTAGGCGAATTGGAAGGAGCCGGTCCACGGACGGATCGCATTCGCCTGCGCCCAGAGCTGCCTGGCCTTCTCGGGGTTGTACTTCACGTTGTCGTTTCCGGGAATGTCCGGGTTCCAGCCCGGAATCGAGCGGGCGGTGAACTCCAGGGCCGGCTTGCGCGAACCGAAGAAGACCTTGTCGATGATCAGCGATCGGTCGATCGACATGGAGATGGCCTGACGACGCAGCCGCCCCTCCTCGTCGTACCTGAAGTGGTCCAGGTACTCGGGGATGGAGAAGGCCTGCGTCTGTGCGGTCGACCGCTCCATGGCCCGGTCTCCGAGCACCTTCTTGTACGAACGCTGAGCGCTCGGCGGGAGGATCTCCATGACGTCGAGGTTTCCCGACCCGAGGTCCGTGTAGGCGGCGTCCTGCGTGGCGTAGAAGATGAACGACAACCCGCCGTTCTTCGGCTTCTCCCCCTTGTAATCGTCGTTCCGGACGAGGTCCGCCTGGACGTTGTGCCGCCACTGGGTCATCTTGTACTGGCCGTTGCCGATCGGGTTCTGGCCGAACTTGTCCTTGCCCTCGGTGAAGAAGACGTCGGGCAGCGGCATGAACGGGTAGTGGCCCAGGCCCAGCTTGAAGTCGATGTTCGGCTCCGTGAGGTCGATCGTGAAGGTGTAGTCGTCCACCACCTTGAGGCCGCGCATGTCCTCGACCGCCGACCCCTTCTTCGCCACGTCCGCGAATCCGTCGATCGGGGCGAAGAAGTCCTGCTGCAGCTGGAGGTTCTTCACGTTGGCGCCGAAGTTCCACGCCCGGACGTAGTTGGACGCCTTGACCGGCGTCCCGTCGGTGAACTTCCAGTCGCGCTTGAGTTTCACGGTGAAGTGCTTGTTGTCCGTGGTGTCGACCGCTTCGGCGTTGGCGAGCTCCAGCGTTCCGTCCGCCTTGTACTCGTACAGCCCGGTGAACAGCGCGCGGAGTAAGCGGCCGCCCATCTGCTCGTTCGTGTTCGTCGGCACCAGGCCGTTCTGCGGCTCACCCGCGAACGCCCGGATGATCGCGTTCGGCCCCGTCGTGTTGACGGACCGCGCGCCCTCCATGCTGCACCCCGACACCGCCAGGGTCGCGGCGACCGCCGTCGCGAGGATCGCCCGCGCCGCAGACCATCGCCTACTTCGTGTTCTCACTGTTGCCTCCGCCTGAGTTGGCCATCTGGTGTTCAGCACTTTAGGACCGGTCGGGCTCGCTGTCCCGGTAACCGCCAGCACTGCTAACGGATCTGCGGGCCCGACGCCACTCACCCTCGAGCAGGTGCAACCGTCTGCAACCCCGCGTCCGGCACCGTCGATTTTCGACTTTCCTCTGCCTCCCTTGCGCACGCTCCTTACGATTGACCCATGACTGATTCCGCTGCCGCCGCATACCCGCCGCCCGCTGAATTCGCAGCTCAGGCCAATACGCAGGGCCGCGACCTGTACGACCGTGCCGAAGCCGATCGTCTGGACTTCTGGGCGGAGCAGGCGAACCGGCTGCATTGGGACACCCCGTTCGACGAGGTCCTGGACTGGAGCGGCGCCCCGTTCGCCAAGTGGTTCGTGGGCGGCAAGCTCAACGTCGCCTACAACTGCGTGGACCGTCACGTCGATGCGGGCAACGGCGACCGCGTCGCCATCCACTGGATCGGCGAGCCCGGCGACAGCCGGGACATCACGTACTCCGACCTCAAGGACGAGGTCAGCCGCGCGGCCAACTACCTCGCCTCCCTGGGGCTGAACGCCGGCGACCGGGTCGCGATCTACATGCCGATGGTCCCCGAGGCCATCGTCGCGATGCTCGCCTGCGCGCGCCTGGGCCTCACGCACTCCGTGGTCTTCGGCGGCTTCTCCGCCGGCGCCCTGCGCTCCCGCATCGACGACGCGCAGGCCCGCGTCGTGATCACCACCGACGGCCAGTTCCGCCGCGGCAAGCCGACCCCCCTCAAGGCCAACGTCGACGAGGCGCTGGACATGGATGTCGACGGGCAGAAGGCGCAGTCCGTCGAGAAGGTCCTCGTCGTGCAGCGCTGCAAGAACGACATCGACTGGCACGACCGCGACGTGTGGTGGCACGAGAGCGTGGGGGCGGCATCGTCGGACCACACGCCCGAGGCCTTCGACGCGGAGCACCCCCTGTACCTGCTGTACACCTCCGGCACCACGGGCAAGCCGAAGGGCATCGTGCACAGCTCCGGCGGCTACCTGACGCAGGCGGCGTACACGCACTACTACCTCTTCGACCTCAAGCCCGAGAAGGACGTGTTCTGGTGCACCGCCGACATCGGCTGGGTGACCGGGCACACCTACATCGTCTACGGCCCGCTCGCCAACGGCGCCACGCAGATCATCTACGAGGGCACCCCGAACTCGCCGAACGAGCACCGGCACTTCGAGATCATCGAGAAGTACGGCGTCTCGATCTACTACATCGCGCCCACGCTGGTCCGCACGTTCATGAAGTGGGGCCGCGAGATCCCCGACGCGCACGACCTGAGCTCGATCCGCCTGCTGGGCAGCGTCGGCGAGCCCATCAACCCCGAGGCGTGGCGGTGGTACCGCGACGTGATCGGCGCCGGCAAGGCCCCGATCGTCGACACCTGGTGGCAGACGGAGACGGGCGCCGCGATGGTCGCGCCGCTCCCCGGCACCACGACGCTCAAGCCCGGCTCGGCGATGGAGCCCGTGCCCGGCATCAGCGCCAACATCGTCGATGACGACGGCAACAGCCTGCCCCGCGGCGAGTCCGGCCTGCTCGTGCTCGACAAGCCCTGGCCGGCGATGCTGCGCGGCATCTGGGGTGATCCGGAGCGCTTCGTGGACACCTACTGGTCGCGCTACGCCGATCAGGGCTGGTACTTCGCGGGCGACGGTGCGCGGTACGACGAGGACGGAGCCCTCTGGGTGCTGGGCCGCGTCGACGACGTCATGAACATCTCGGGCCACCGCATCTCGACCGCCGAGGTCGAGTCGGCGCTCGTCGGCCATCCCGCGGTCGCGGAGGCCGCGGTGGTGGGCGCCTCCGATGCGACGACGGGCCAGGCCATCGCCGCGTTCGTCATCCTGCGTCAGGGCGTCGACGACTCCGATCCCGCACGCCTCGTCGACGAGATGAAAGCACAGGTGTCCAAGGACATCTCGCCGATCGCCAAGCCGCGCGAGATCAACATCGTGCCCGAGCTGCCGAAGACCCGCTCCGGCAAGATCATGCGCCGCCTGCTCCGCGACGTGGCCGAGGGCCGCGAGCTGGGCGACACGTCCACGCTCGTCGATCCGTCGGTGTTCGAGAACATCCGTACGCAGAAGGGATAGCCGAGGGCTGGCCCGGGACGCCGGAGGGCGGTAACGTCAGGCCACTGTGACGTCGCAACACGCGACCGCGGTGTCCGGGCCTGCCGCCCTTCTCCGTTCCGCCCGGTCCATCGTCCTCCCGTACGCCCGCCTGACGGTGGCGGGCTTCCGCCAGCAGTCCACCTACCTGGGCGCGGCGGCCGCCGGTGTGTTCACCAACGCCGTGTTCGGGTTCATCAAGATGGCCATCCTGCTGGCGACGCTCTCCGGCGCCGGCGGGACGGCGGGCGGGTACACCCCGCAGCTCATGGTCAGCTACATCTTCCTGTCGCAGGGCATGCTGACTGCGATCGGCGCGTTCGGCGGCGACGGTTCCCTGGCGGAGCGGATCCGGAACGGCGACATCGCCGTCGACTTCCTCCGTCCGGTGAACGTCCAGGCCGCCACGCTGGCGACGGCGGTCGGCGGCGCGGTCTACTCGCTCATCCCGCGGGCGCTGCCACTCGTGGTGATCGGTGCAGCGACGTCCATGATGGCCTGGGCGGCCGAGCCGGCGGCGTATCCCCTCGGCGCGCTCAGCGTCCTGCTGTCGATCGTGCTCGCGCAGGCGCTGCTGTACTGCGTGCAGATCCTCGGCTTCTGGGTCGTGGACACCCGCGGCATCCAGACGTTCTACGTCGTTGCCGGAACCTTTCTCATGGGGATGTTCGTGCCCGTCGGCCTGTTCCCCGAATGGCTCGCCCGGATCGCCGAGTGCACGCCCTTCGCGTCGATCCTCATGCCGCCGTGCGACATCCTGTCGGGCCGGATCGACGCCACCGCGGGGCTGACCGCAGTCGCGGTCCAGGCGGGGTGGACGGTAGCCGTTCTCGCGCTGGGACACGGCCTCACGCTCGCGGGCCGACGGCGCCTGGAGGTGCAGGGTGGCTGACCGTCCGATCACGACGCGCCGCCCCGGCACCCTCTCCCCCTACCGCGCCGTGCTGATCTCGCGGATCCAGGCTCAGGTCGCGTACCGGGCCTCACTGGCGATGGACCTGTTCTCGGCGCTGATCCTCGGACTGGTCGAACTGGCCGAGGTCTGGCTGCTCTTCCATAACGCCAGCGTGATCGGCGGACTCACCTTCTCGGCCGTGCTCCTCGTGTTCGCGTTGGCCGATCTCTCGTTCTGCGCGGCGGACATCCTCTTCGGCCACCTCGACAAGCTGCCGCGCTACGTGCGCGCCGGCACCATCGACGTGTTCTACCTGCGGCCCCAGCCGATCCTGCTGCAGCTCATGACGAGCGACATCCGGATCCACCGGCTCACCCGACCCGCCGTCAGCCTGTTCGCCCTCGGCTACGCCCTCACCCACAACGGGATCGCATGGGGGCCGGGCACCGTGGGGATGCTGGCGCTGACGCTGGTGTGCGGTCCCACGATCTACGCGTCGGTGTTCGTCATCGCGGCGGGATGCCAGTTCGTCCTGGTCAACGCCGCCGAATTCACGAGCTCGTTCGTGTACGGCGGCCGGTACGCGGCCACCCAGCCCGCGTCCGTGTGGCCGGGGGCGATCAAGGCCACCTTCGGCTTCGTCCTGCCGCTGGCGTTCACGGGATACCTTCCCGCGCTGTACGTCCTGGGCCTCCCCGGACACGGGATCTTCCAGTCCGGCCTCGCCTGGCTGCTGCCGGTGGTCACCGCGTGGGCACTGATCCTGGCGGGCGCGACATGGCGGTTCGGACTGCGGCACTACCGAGGAGCGGGCGGATGAGCGCGGAATACATCATCGAGACGCGGGGCCTCACCCGTACTTTCGTCAAGCGCGGATGGAACGGCCGCGCCAAGGCGATCACCACGGCGGTCGACGACCTGGACCTGCGGATCGCTCCCGGCGAGTCCGTCGGCTACATCGGCGCGAACGGCGCCGGCAAGTCGACGACCATCAAGATGCTCATGGGTATCCTCGTCCCCACCTCCGGGACGGCCCGCACCGTCGGGCTCGATCCCCTGACCAGGCGGCGCGACGTGGCCCGGCGCGTGGGCGTGGTCTTCGGGCAGCGCTCGCAACTGTGGTGGGACCTGCCCACCGGCCGGTCACTGGAGATCCTCGCCGCGGTGCACCGTCTGCCCGACGCGGTCGCGAAGGAGCGGGCGGGCCGACTGGTCGAGCAACTGGAGCTCGGCGAGTACCTCGACCGTCCCGTGCGGCAACTCAGCCTGGGCGAGCGGATGCGCGCGGAAGTAGCTGCGGCGCTCCTGCATTCGCCGGATCTTCTCATCCTCGACGAGCCGACCATCGGCCTCGACGTGCTCAGCAAGCAGCGACTGCGGGAGTTCCTCATCGCCGAGCGCCGAGACCGCGGCCTCACCCTCCTGCTCACCACGCACGACATGGGCGACGTGGAACGCCTCTGCGAGCGGATCCTCGTCGTCGATCGCGGGCGCACCGCGTTCGACGGCACGCTTCCCGGCCTGATCGACATGGTCGGCGCCGCACGGGTACTCGTGGTCGATCTGGACCGCCCCACCCCGCACCTGCGGGTCGACGGTGCCCGTCACCTCGCGAGCGAGGGCGGGGGACTGCGGCAGCGACTCGAGCTCACCGGCCCGCTCCCGGCGGTCCTCGCGGCGATATCGGAGTCCTCGACGGTGCGCGATCTCACGGTCGAGGAACCCGACGTCGAGGACGTGGTCCGTCGGCTCTACGAGCGGTCCCGGCCGACTCGGCGGTAGGACGGGCCGCTCCGTCGATCAGATGCCGGACCGCCACCACGCGATGAGTCTCCGCACTGCCGGCGACTCGTCACCGCGTCGGACCGCCAGGCTGATCGCAACGGTCGGCGCCCCGGCGAGGGGCACGACGACGACGCCCGAAGGTTTGATGCGCTCCGACCGGCGTCGGTCGAGCACGCTGATGCCCGCCCCGGCGGCGACCTGCTCGAGTACCTGCTCGGCATCCGCTTCCTCTGCCACGATGCGCACGTCGCCGTTCGGCCAGGCGGCGCGAACCACCTCGTCGTAGTACTCCGGTCCGCTCGCCCGCGTCCAGAAGACCACCGGCTCATAACGAATCCGTTCCGGGGTGACGGTCGCCCCGATCGCGAGCGGGTGATCGTCCCGAACGACGACCGCGAGTTCCTCTGCGCCGCACGGAAGGAATTCGAGCTCCGGGTCATCGATCCGGCCCCGGACGAAGGCGAGGTCCACCTCCCCGGTCCGCAGCATCTCGAGGTTCCACGCCGTCCACCCCGTGATGGAGCTGATCCGGACCTCCGGGTGAGCGTCGCGGAACCGGCGGAGGCGGCCGGCGATTCCGGCATCCGCCCCGGAACGGGTGTAGGCGATGCGCACCTCACCGCGGGTCCCGGCAGCGTGATCGCGGACCTGGACGACCAGCTCGTCGGCGACGCGGAGCAGGTCCGGAGCAGAGCGCGCCAGATACTCCCCCGCGGCGGTCAGCGCGAATCCGCGGCCGCCGCGCAGCACGAGTTCGACCCCCAGATCCCGCTCCAGCTTCTTGACCTGCTGGGACAGGGCCGGCTGCGTAATGTGCAGGTCCGCAGCGGCCTCGCCGAAATGACCGCGGCGGACGAGCACCACGAAGTTGCGCAGCCGCCGCAGGTCGTCCACATCGCAAGGCTAGCTCCGCGCAGTGGCAGCGGCCGGGTGAGCGCCACCCGTGTGGTGTGCGCCCCGTCACGTGCCCGGTCCGGTCCGGCCGCCTCACCAGCGGCGATAAGACGGCGAAGCCGCCCGCTCACACATTCTTTTATTGGACCGAACTAGATTTCTACGTCGAAGATCGGAGGCGTCCCCTTCGCCGATCGAATCGAGACCCGATGACTGCACCGGACACCGTCGCCGACGTCCTCGCCGCCCGACTGAAGGCCCACGGCGTCGATCTGTTCTTCGGGCAGAGCCTGCCCTCGCGCCTCGTCCTGGCCGCGGAGGACGCCGGCATCCGGCAGATCGTGTACCGCACCGAGAACGCGGGCGGCGCGATGGCCGACGGGTACGCGCGGCTGCGCCGCACCTGCGGCTTCGTCGTCGCACAGAACGGTCCGGCCGCGACCCTCCTCGTGGCCCCACTGACCGAGGCGCTGCACGCGTCCATCCCGATCGTGGCACTGGTGCAGGAGGTGCCCTCGACCAGCCGCGGCCGCAACGCCTTCCAGGAGATCGATCATCGCGCCCTGTTCTCCGGCTGCAGCACCTGGTTCGGCGTGCTCGACGACGGGGACCGGGCGGAGGAGGCGCTCGACGCCGCGATCCGCTCGGCCACCACCGGCCGGCCCGGCCCGGCAGTATTGATGCTGCCGAAGGACGTGCTCGAGCGCCCCGGCACGGCAGGCCGAGCAGCACCCGTCACCGCTGCCCACAGCCCGCGTGACCGGCCCCGCCCCGACGCGGACGCGATCGCCCGGGCGTGGGATGCGCTGCGCACCGCCGAACGACCTCTGATCGTCGCCGGCGGCGGCGTCGTCTCCGCGGATGCGAGCGCCGCGCTCGTCGCCTTCTCGTCCGAGACCGGCATCGCCGTCGCCACGACCCCCATGGGGAAGGGTGCGATCCCGGACGATGATCCGCTCGCACTCGGCGTGATCGGCAACTACATGGGCCCGCACTCGATGACCCACCGGATCCGCGACTGGATCGGGACCGCCGATGTCGTGCTGTTGGCCGGCTCGCGGACCAACGAGAACGGCACCGACTCCTGGACGCTGCTCCCGCACGACGCGGCGTACCTCCACCTCGACATCGATCCGTTCGAGGTGGGTCGCAACTATCCCGCACACACGCGCCTCATCGGCGACGTCCGAGCCGGCCTCACCGACCTCCTCGCGCACGCCCGCGCGCAGGGTTCCGGCATCGATCCGACGGTGCGCGACGAGGCCGTCCGCACGGTGGCCGCGAACCGCTCCGACTTCATCGGCACGGTCCGGCGATACGCCGCTGACGACGCGGTCCCCCTACGGCCGGAGACGATCGTCACGACCATCGACGCACTCAGCCCGGCGGACGCGGTCTTCGCGGCGGACGCCAGCTACTCGTCGATCTGGATCGGCACGTTCGTCTCGATGCCGGACACGGACCGGCGGACAGTGCTCCCGCGCGGTATCGCCGGACTGGGGTGGGGCCTGCCACTGGCCCTCGGCGCGAAGGCCGCGGACCCCGCCCGCACCGTGGTCTGCCTCACGGGCGACGGCGGCTTCGCACACTGCTGGTCGGAGCTGGAGACCGCTGTCCGCGAGGAACTCCCGGTGATCGTGGTCGTCCTCAACAACGCCGAGCTCGGCTACCAGAAACACGCCGAGATCGTCCAGTTCGGACGCGCGACGAGCGCCGTCGTGCTCGGCGCGGTGGACCACGCCGCGATCGCCCGCGCCTGCGGGGCGCGCGGGAGCACCGTCCGCACGCGCGCCGCTTTCGTCGACGCGTTCACCGCTGCACTCTCGTCCCCCGTCCCCGTCGTGATCGACGTGATCACCGACCCCGATGCCTATCCGCCGATCACCGGTTGGGACACCTCGACCGCTCTCCGCACCGCCCTGTCCGCACCCCGCACTCAGCCTGACGAACCGGAGTACCCATCATGACTTTCGACTTCACCGCCCACTTCCAGAACCGCATCGACGACATCCGCGCCGACGGCCGGTACCGCACGTTCGTGGAGATCGAGCGCATCGCGGGTCGATTCCCGCAGGCGCTGCACCACACCCCGGACGGGATCCGCGAGGTCACCGTGTGGTGCAGCAACGATCACCTCGGCATGGGACAGTTCCCCGCCGTCACGGCGGCGATGCAGAAGTCGATCGAACGGTCCGGCGTCGCGGCCGGCGGCTCGCGGAACATCTCCGGAACGAACCACACCCACGTGCTGCTCGAGCGCGAGGTCGCCGAGCTGCACCGCAAGGAGGCCGGCCTGACCTTCATCACCGGCTACGCGGTGAACGACGCGGTGCTGGGCGTTCTCGGCACGTTCCTTCCGGACCCGGTCTTCTTCTCCGACGAACAGAACCACGCATCCATGATCCTCGGCATGCGCGCCACCAAGGCGGAGCGGAAGATCTTCCGACACAACGACCCCGAACACCTCGATGAGCTGCTGTCGCAGACCGCCCCCGACCGCCCGAAGGTGGTGGCGTTCGAGTCCATCTACTCGATGGACGGCGACATCGCACCGATGGCCGAGATCTGCGCGGTGGCCCGGCGTCACGGCGCGCTCACCTATGTCGACGAGGCCCACTCGGTGGGCATGTACGGCCCCGAGGGCTCCGGCATGGCCGCCGCTCAGGGCTGCGCGGATCAGGTGGACCTCCTCATGGGTACCTTCGCCAAGGGATACGGGACCGCGGGCGGCTACGTCACCGGGCCCACCGCGATCCTCGACGCGATCCGCAGCTTCGCGCCGGCGTTCATCTTCACCCTCGCCATGCCGCCGGCACTGGCCGCGGCCGCGCTCGCGAGCGTGCGACACCTGCGGGAGTCCGAGAACGAGCGCATCCTGCTGCACCACCGCGCGAACCTGATGCAACAGCTGTTCGCGCAGCGCCGGATCCCCCTGGTATCCACGGAGAGCCACATCGTCCCCGTTCTCGTGGGCGACCCGCACAAGTGCAAGCAGCTCGCCGACATCCTGCTGTACGAGCACGCCGAGTACGCACAGCCCATCAACTTCCCCTCGGTCCCCCGCGGCACCGAACGACTCAGGATCAATCCCTCGCCCGTGCACAGCCCAGCCGCCGTCCGACGGTTCGTGGACCTGGTCGACGCGACCTGGACCCGGCTCGATCTCCCCCGCACGCCCAAGGTCGGCGGCTCCGCCGCCGTGGCCGCGCGGAGCAGCGAGGACCGCCGCGAGGCGGTCCTCGGATGAGCGCCACCTCGGCGTCGGTCTCCGCACCGGATACCACCGAGCGCACACCGTGGGGACAGCACGCGCTGCTCTACGTGGTGTTCTTCCTCATGGGCGCGGAGATGTACCTCGTCTCCCCTCTGCTGCCGCAGATCTCCCACGCGTTCGGCGTCACCGCCGCCGCTGCGGCGACGGTGGTGACCGCCTACGTCATCGTCTACGCGGTCACCGGACCGCCCCTGGGGCTGCTGGCGGACCGGTACCCGCGGAAGCGATCCGCCGTCGCCGGATCGCTCGTGTTCCTCCTCGGCAACACCGCCTGCGCGTTCGCACCGTCGTTGACGACCCTCGTGCTGGCGCGGGGACTCACCGGACTCGGCGCGGCCCTCGCCGCCCCCGCGATCTGGGCGTACCTCGCCGAGCGCACCGCGACCCACCAGCGCGGACGGGCGATCTCGCTGGGCGCCAGCGTCTACTCGCTGGGCCAGGTCCTCGGCGTCCCGATGGGCACCCTTCTGGCTGGGTTCGGCGGGTGGCAGGCGCCCTTCCTCGCCGTCAGTGTCCTGATGGCGATCGCGACACTCACTCTTGCCGACCGGCTGGAATCGATGCCGGTGACGAGGCCGCCACGGGGCCTGGGTGCCCTGTTCCGGCCGTGGCGATCCGACGAGATCCGCCTCGGCCTCGTCGCCACCTTCCTGCTCCAGGCCGCGCGGCTGGGCGCCTACAGCTACATCGGGATCCTGTTCGCCACCCGGTTCGGGATGGGGCTCACCGCGCTCGGACTGGTCGGCCTGCTCGTGGGAGCGGGCTCGATGATCGGTTCCCTGTGCGCGGGTGCCGCGTTCGACGCGCTGACCGAACGGGGCGTCGCCGGGACCTGGCTGTCGGTGCTCGGCGCCCTCCTGTTCGTTCCGTGCGCGATCGTCGCGACGACGACGCACCACGTGACGGTGGCGCTGGTCGCGCTCGGACTCTGGTGCGTCTTCGGCGGCGTCTTCTACTCGAGCCAGCAGACCCACCTCGCCTCCGCGGACCCCGCCCAACGCGCCAGCGTCGTGGCCTGGAACAACTCGATGATGAACGCCGGGATCGCGTTCGGCACGACCGTACTGGGAGCGGTCGCGCTCGGCGGCGCCCCCTTCGCCGCCATCACCGCGATCCTCGGGCTGGCGGCGGCCGCGTTCGCCGCGGTCCCGCTGGTCCACCGCCGTGCAAGCACCCCACTACCCGCCCGACCCAGGAGACGTCACCGATGACCGCCACCACCGATCCGTCCGCGCGCCTGACGGCCGTCCTCCCGACCGTCGACCACGCCGACGGTTGCTACCTCTTCGACACGGACGGACGGGACTACCTCGACGCCTCGTCCGGCGTGCTGAACGTCAACATCGGGCACCGCCACCCCGCCGTGCGCGCGGCGATCCACGACCAGCTCGATCGCGTGGCCTTCGTCCACCGCACGCAGTTCGCCAACGGCCCCGCGGCGGAACTCACCGCGCACCTCCTGGAGATCGCTCCGTCCGGCACCGCGGCGGTCGAGTACTCGAACTCCGGGTCCGAAGCCAACGAGTGCGCACTGCGCCTGGCCTTCGCGTACCACGATCGCCGCGGCAACGAGGGCCGCACCGCGATCCTGTCCGAGGAGCCCAGCTACCACGGCATGACCGCCGGGGCACTCTCGATCACGGGCATGCCCTCCAAACGGGATAGGTCCCTCCGCCCGCTGATCGGAGCCACCGACCGGATTCTGGTGCGCCCCCGCCCCGGAAACACCCGCGCCACCCGCGGCGACTGGGCCGAGGCGATCCTGCGCGTCGGGGCGCACCGGATCGCGGCGATCGTCGTCGAGCCGCTCGGCGGAGCCTCGTCCGGCGCCGCCCCGATCTCACGCGACACCCTGCAATGGCTGCGTCGCGAGACCCACGACGAGGACATCGTCCTGATCGGCGACGAGGTGATGTCCGGATTCGGCCGCACCGGCGACTGGTGGGCTGCGGACGACGCCGGGATCGCCGCGGACATCACGACCTCGGGCAAGGGAGTCACGGGCGGCTACACGAGCCTCGCGGTGTCCCTCATCTCGGAGCGCATCGTCGACGGTATCGGCGAGCCCCTCGGACCGATCGCCCTGGGCCACACCATGTCGGCGAACCCGCTGGCCTGCGCCGCGGCCGGCGCCGTACTCGGCGTTCTGACGGACGACGACCTTCCGGGTGCCGCCCGTCGCCGCGGGGCCGACCTGGAGGAGATCCTCGCCCGGATCGTCGCGCGCAACCCGGCGCTGTTCGCCGCGCACACCGGCCGCGGCCTCATGCGCGGACTCCACCTCGTCGCCGACGCACCCGCCGGGACACATCGACGCCTCGTCGGCGCGGCGCTCGCCGCGGGCCTGGTCCTGTGCCCCGCCGGGATCTCCGCGACCACGCAGGCGATCCTCGTCGCGCCACCGCTCACCGTCGGGCCCGACGACCTCACCGTCCTCGCCGAGCGTTTCGAGACCGCCGTGCGCGCCATCGGGTGACGGCGCCCGACCTACGGGCCACCGCTGGGACGTCGCCGAGGACGGCTACCGGCCGAACACCCGGGCCCGGAGGACCTCGACGGGATCGTCACCCGTGCGGCCGGGCGGCGGGCCCGCCTCGGGGATCCCCAACGGCCCGGTCAGGTCCTTCTCCCACCGCGTCCAATCGGTGACGGCCCAGCGCTCGGCGACGGCCCACCGTCCGGCCCGGCGCTCGAACCGGTCCACGTAGCGCAGCCCGAGGGTCAAGTAGGCCTGCAGCTCGGCGCCGGGCGCGGACCAGTGCGTTGCGGTGCAGTAGGTCTCGACCACCGCCACGTCCCCGGACAGCTCGCACAGGTGGTTGCCCACCTGATGGTGCGTGCCGCCCAACGACTCGAGTCGTCCGCGCACCCAGGGCACGTACTCCTCGACGGGGCCGTCGAAGCCGGTGTGGTGGTCGAGCGCGCCGGGGTGGTAGCAGGCGCGGACCGCGTCGAGGTCGAGCCGGTCGATGCCCCGGCAGTAGCGCAGCACCACGTCGTGGATGTCGGTGCGGGCGAGCAGATCGTCGACGGTCATGGGCCCCAGTGGACCACGCGGGCGCGACCCGGTAGGAGTGATCCATGGGCTTCACTCGCGAACAACTCCTCGCCTACGCCGATACGACGGTGCCGGACCTGATCGGCCCCGGCTGCCGACTGCTGTTCGCGGGCATCAACCCCGGCCTCTGGACGGCCGCGACCGGGGCGCACTTCGCCCGGCCCGGCAACCGCTTCTACCCCGCGCTGTACGCCGCGGGGATCGTCGACCACCTCATCGACGCGTCCGACGGGATGACCTTCGCCGACCGGAACGCGCTGGTGGACGCGGGGATCGGCATCACCAATGTGGCGCCGCGGGCCACGGCGAAGGCGAGCGAGCTCTCCGCCGACGAGCTCCGGACCGGCGGCGAGGCACTCGTCGAGCGCGTCCGCGAGGTGGAACCGCGGATCCTCGCCGTTCTCGGGATCACGGCCTACCGCACGGCCTTCCACGAGCCCCAGGCCACGTCCGGCCCGCAGGACCGGACCATCGGCACGACGCGGGTATGGGTCCTCCCGAACCCGAGCGGACTCAACGCGCACGAGACCGTGGACACGCTCGCCGCGGCCTACCGTGCAGCCGCAGAAGCAGCGGGCGTCAGGATCCCGCCCGTTGCAGGGCGTCCGCCCGCACCTGGACCAGGGTGAGGTCGAGCAGGGGCGTGGCCACCCCCAGCTCGCGCCCGCGCGCCGCGAGGTCGCCGAGGATCTGCTCGGCCTCGTGGGGCAGGCCCGCCACGAGATCCCGGTAGAGCGAGGAGGTCATCGTCGAGTCGACGTCGACGAGGGTCGCGACGGTCCGCTCGTGGGACGCCGCGGGAACCGGGTGGCCGGCGGCCGCGGCCACCGCCTCGGTCTCCGCGATGAGCGCCCGCACCTGCGGCTCCCCGCCGGCGCGGATCACCGGACCCGCCGCGCTGCGGAACAGACAGCAGTCGATGCCACTGGCGGCGATGAACGCCCACTTCGCCCACATCGCCCCGACGATGTCGGCCTCGACGGTGAGCCGGATCCCTGGCACGTCGAGGGCCTCGGCGACCGCGGGCGCACCGTCGCCGATGGTGATCGCGGACCAGTCGTTCAGCTGGACCACGGCACCGTCGTCGAGGGTGGCGACGATCATCGCGAGCCCGCCGAGCACCCGGCTCCCGAAGGCCTGCTCGAGCCGGTCCACGTGGGCCATGCCGTTGAGGATGGGCAGGACGACGGTGCCCTCCCCCACCGCGGGCGCGACATCGGCGATCGCGCCCTCCAGCGCGGGCGCCTTGACCGTGACCACCACGAGGTCGAAGACCTCGGGGGCAGCGGCGAGCTCGTCCGCCGTGCGCACGCCGACAGGGAGCGTGCGAGTGCCGGACGCGTCCGTGAACCGGAGTCCGTCGCGCCGCAACAGGGCCGCGCGGGCGGGCCGGACGAGGAAGGTCACGTCCCTTCCGGCCTCGATCAGTCGCGTGCCGAACGCGCCTCCGGTCGCACCCGCACCGACGATCAGGATCCGCATGGATCAGACCCTATCGAGCTCCACGTCCCGCGTCTCGCGCATGACGACGAGCGCGATCAGCGTGGCGAGGCCGGCGATCGCGAGGTAGACGCCCACCCAGGCGACGCCGTAGCTGTGCACCAGCCAGGTCGCGATAAAGGGCGCGATCGCCGCGCCGAGGATGGACGCGAGGTTGTACGAGACGCCACTGCCGGTGTACCGGACGTTGGTCGAGAACAGCTCGGGCAGCACGGCGCTCATGGGGCCGAAGGTCAGGCCCATGAGCGTCAGCCCCACGATGAGGACCACCAGCATCGAGCCCCGCGTGGTGGTCGCGGGGTCGAGGATCCACGTGAACAGCAAGCCGTAGACGATGATCCCGACGGTCACGACGATCAGGACGAGGCGACGCCCGAACCGGTCCGCGAGCCATCCGGAGACCGCCACGAAGGCGGCGAAGAAGAGCACCGCGATCAGTTGCATCTCGAGGAAGTCGGTGAACGAGAAGGTCAGCTTGATCCCCGACTTGTCCACGACCTTGCCCACGCCGTAGGACGCGATCCACGTGGTCACCAGATAGAACAGCGTGTACGTGGCGACCATGACGAAGGTGCCGATGATCAGCGGACGCCACGCCGTACGGAAGACCTCGCCGATCGGGGCCTTGACCTTCTTGCCCTCCTCGACGGCCTTCGCGAAGACGGGCGTCTCCGAGATGCGCAGCCGCACATACAGGCCCACGATCACCATCACCGCCGAGAGCAGGAAGGGCACGCGCCAACCCCAGGTCATGAAGGCGTGACTGGTGCTCGGATCCTTGGAATCGAAGTCGAGCACCTCCATGAGGATGAGGAAGACGCCGTTGGCCAGGAAGAAGCCGAAGGGAGCGCCCAGTTGCGGCCACATCGCGGCCCAGGCACGTTTACCCTTCTCCGCGGTCTCCGTCGCGAGCAGCGCCGCTCCCGACCACTCGCCGCCGAGCCCGAGCCCCTGGGCGAAGCGCATCAGCGCGAGCAGCCCGGGGGCCCAGTACCCGGCCACGGCGTAGGTCGGGAGGAGGCCGATGAGGAAGGTCGCGATGCCCATCGTGAGCAGCGAGCCCACGAGCGTCGCCTTGCGACCGATCCGATCGCCGAAGTGGCCGAACAGGATCGAGCCGAGTGGCCGAGCGGCGAAGGCCAGCCCGAAGGTCGCGAACGAGCTGAGCAGCGCCGCCGTGTCATTGCCCTTCGGGAAGAACAACGTGGGGAAGACCAGCACGGCTGCGGTCGCGTAGATGTAGAAGTCGAAGAACTCGATGGTGGTGCCCACCATGGAGGCGACGACGATCCGCCTGCGATTCATGGGGCGGAGATTACTCCGGGCATCGAACGACCACCGCGGTGACCCGGGTCACCCGACCCCACTGCGGTACCGTTGACGGATGAACGACGCACCGCCCCGGTTCCGGGCCTCACGGGCGTTGATCCGGTTCCTGCGCACCGAAACCGTCGGCGGCACCGCCCTTCTCATCGCCGCCGCGATCGCGCTGGCGTGGGCCAACTCCCCGTGGGGCTCGACCTATACCCATCTGGCACAGATCACTCTCGGCAGTGACACCTGGTCCGTGTTCGGGCAGCCCCTGCACCTGCGGCTCTCGCTCGCCGACTGGGCCAAGGACGGCCTGCTCGCGATCTTCTTCTTCGTGGCCGGGCTGGAACTCAAGCGCGAGTTGGTGGTCGGGGAACTCTCGACCCTGCGCGGCGCCGCACTCCCCGTGCTGTGCGCGGTCGGCGGCGTCGTCGTTCCCGCGGTCATCGCGTTCACGGTCGCCCGCGACAACCCGCACATCGGCACCGCGTGGGCCATCCCCATCGCCACCGACATCGCCTTCGCGCTCGGCATCCTCTCGCTCATCGGGTCCCGGCTGCCCTCGGGGGCGCGGGTGTTCCTGCTCGGCCTCGCCGTGGTCGATGACTTGATCGCCATCGCCGTCATCGCGGTGCTGTTCGCGGGGGACCTCCGCGCGGGCTGGCTCGCCGTCGCCGCCGCCGGTTGCGCGCTGTACTGGTTCGGGCAGCACCGTCGGATCTCCACGCCGTTCCTCTACGTCCCGATCGCGATCGTGGTCTGGGTGGCCATGCTGCAGTCGGGGGTGCACGCGACCATCGCGGGCGTGGCGCTCGGCCTGCTCACGCGCGTGAAGCCGGACCCCGGGGAACACTCGTCGCCGGCCGAACGGCTCGAGCACCGGATCCAACCGGTCTCGGCGTTGATCTGCGTGCCGGTATTCGCGTTCTTCGCCTCGGGCGTCGCGGTGAACGGCGGGGTCTTCCGCGAGCTGTTCACCGACGAGCTGGCGCTCGGCATCATGATCGGCCTGTTCGTGGGCAAGATCATCGGCATCTCCGGCGCCAGCGCGCTGGCCGTACGGCTCCGGCTCGCCGAACGCCCCGAGGGCCTGGTCGGCCGGGACATCCTGGCGCTCAGCGTGCTCGGTGCCATCGGCTTCACCGTGAGCCTGCTGGTCGCGGAGCTCGCGCTGCCCGCCGACGAGGCCGATCTGGCGAAGGCGGCGGTCCTGCTGACCTCCGTGGTGGCGTCCGTCGTCGGGTCGCTACTGCTCCTCCGGCGTGGGAGGGTGCACGCGCATCCGTGACCTCTGGCACGATGACTACAACTAGAGGAGGACCACAGTGAGCTTGGACAGCACACCCACCGGCGGGACCCCGCGCACGCTCTCGGCGATCCCGCTCACCGATCCCCACGTGACCGCCTCCGGCGATCCGACGATCGGCAGCCTCGTGCGCGATGCATCGGCCCAGGTCTCCTCGCTGGTCCGCGCCGAGGTCGAGCTGGCCAAGGCCGAGACCATGCGAGATGTGAAGAAGGCGGCCACGGGCTCGGCTTTCTTCGCCGTCGCCGGCGTGGTCGCCCTGTACTCGTCGTTCTTCTTCTTCTTCTTCCTCGCGTGGCTGCTCAACGTGTGGCTGCCGATGTGGGCCGCGTCGCTCATCGTGTTCGTCCTGATGCTGATCGTGGCCGGCCTCGCGGCGTTCTTCGGCTTCCTCAAGGTGCGGAAGATCCGCGGCCCGCAGAAGACGATCGCCTCGCTCAAGGAGTCGCAGTCGATCCTCAAGGGCGATGTCGACCCGATGGCGGCCCTGAAGGGCGGCGCACCGTCGGGCGACGCCCGGCGCTGACCGACCGGCCCGAGGCGAGGACACGGTGACCAGCCCCGACCCGTCGAGCGTCCGGTTCGCCGGCCCCTGGGAGCACCTCGACGTCCGCGCCAACGGGATCCGGTTGCACGCCGTCGAGTACCGGCCGGACACCGGCTCCCCCGCCGCCGACCGGCCGCTCGTGGTGTTCCTGCACGGCTTCGGCGGCTTCTGGTGGAGCTGGCGACACCTGCTCCCCCAGCTGCACGACGCGGGCCACCGGGCCGTCGCGGTCGACCTACGCGGCTACGGCGACAGTGACAAGCCGCCCCGTGGCTACGACGGCTGGACGCTCGCCGGCGACATCAGCGGCCTCATCCGCGCGCTCGGGCACACGTCCGCCGCAGTGGTCGGGCACGGCGAGGGCGGCCTGGGCTGCTGGGCCACGGCCACCCTCCACCCGCGGGTGGTCTCGGCGATCGCGGTGATCTCCTCGCCGCATCCGATCGCACTCAAGCGCTCGGCCCTGCGCAACAAGGATCAGCGCTCGGCGATGCTCGGCCCGATCACCTTCGCGCAGCTCCCCCGTGTCGCCGAGGACCGCTTGACCAGGGACGACGGTGCGGAGATCGGTGCCCTCTACGCCGCCCGCAGCGGCGCGACCTGGCGGCGCACCGCCGACTACGCCGAGGCGCTCACCCAGTACCGCAGCGCCATCCAGATCCCCGGCACCGCGCACAGCGCCCTCGAATACGCGCGCTGGGCTTGGCGCAGCCAGTTCCGGCCCGACGGCAGCCGCTTCCTCGGCAGCATGAATCAGCGGCTGCACATCCCGGTGCTCGCCTTCCGCGGCGAGGACGACCCGTACGTCCTGCCGCAGCCCGTGTATTCGAGCCACGACTGGGCGAACGACTACCGGGTGCGCGCCGTCGAGAACGCCGGACACTACGCGCACGAGGAGGCGCCCGGCATCGTCGGGCCGCAGCTGGCGAGCTTCCTCGCGGACCTGCCCGGGCCCCGGCTCCTGCCCTGAGCAGGGCCCGCGGTCCGCAGGCCGACGGTGCCGCGGCCCGGACGTGCGAGTCGGGCTCCGTCAGCGGTTGACGCAGTCCCCCGTCGACACGCCCGCGGTGGCGGTGCTGCCGGCCTGCAGCGCCGGCTCGACCTGCTTGGCGGTGAGCGCGAACGCGGTGTCCGCGTCATCGACCGCGACGCCGAAGATCACCCCCACCACGTTGCCCTGACGGTCGAACATCGGCCCGCCGGAGTTGCCCGGGCGGACCTGCCCGCGCAGCAGGTAGACGTCGCGCCGGACCTGCGCGTCGCGGTAGATGTTGCGGCCCTCGAGGGTCTGCTGACTGCGCACGCGCGATGAGGACAGGGTCAGCGGCCCACCACCGGGGAAGCCGAGCACGAAGCCCGGGTCGCCCGGCTTAGCTCCGTTGAACACGATCCGCAGCGGCGTCGCGGTCATCCCGGGCACGTTGAGCACCGCGACATCGGTCTGGGGGTCGAAGTAGACGACCTGCGCGCTGTACTTCTTGGTGCCGTCGACGGTGACCTGCACGCTGCGGGTGCCGGCGACGACGTGCGCGTTGGTGACGACCCGGCCGGCCGTCGAGACGAAGCCCGAGCCCTCGAGCGCGCGGCTGCAGGACGGGGCCTGGCCGTCGATGCGCACGACCGAGGAGCGGACCCGCTGCACGACCGGGTCGGTGAAGTCGATGCGGTCGGGGGCGTCGACGCTCACCACCGGAGTGTTCACGAACGGCCCCAGGGCCTGCGGCAGCCCGGAGTCGTCGATGATCGACGCGAACTTCTGCGGCAGCCCGTCTGCGCCGACCACCTTGGCGAAGCCGTTGACCTTGCCGAGCACGTACGAGCCGTTGACGGACCGCGCGATCTGCGGCGCTGCGGCGGTGGTGAGCGGGATCGCGACCAGCCACGCCGCCACCAGCAGCGCGCCCACCTGCACGACCGCGCCCACGCCCGAGTCCACCGTCCGCAGGCCGCCGTGCCGGATCGAACTGCGCACCGCCCGGCCGAGGACCATGCCGGACAGCTCGCCGACGATCACCAGGCCCGCGAGCAGTCCGACGCCGAGCACGACGCGCCCCGTCGGATTGTTCACCGAGTCGAGCACGTGCGGGGCCAGCAGGACGCCCGCCGCGGCGCCCAGCACCACGCCGACGAACGCGAGCACCGACGCCGCGGCGCCCTGGCGGTAGCCGGACAACGCAGCGAGGAGCATGAGACCGACGACGACCACGTCGACCCAGGTCGATCCGGTCATCGGGCGTTCTCCTGCCAGGTCGCGGCGCGCGCCGCGGCGGCGCGCACCTCGTCGGTGAGTGGCCGCACATCATCGGTGTTCCACGGGCGTTCCCAGCCCGCGGAGCGGATCAGCGCGTTCACCAGGCCCCCCGTGAAGCCCCAGACCAGCATCGGCCCGGCCGCGAACGCGGGCCCGCGGTAGAAGGACTTGCGCACCATGAACCGGTGCGCGGGATCGATGAGCTCGGCCAGGGGCACGCGGCGGACGAGTGCGGTCTCGCCCGGATCGACGACGCCCACCCCGGAGGGCCGCGCGGCGTAACCGATGACCGGCACCACGCGGAAGCCGGACACCGGCACCTCGATCGGGTCGAGCTCGGCGAGGATCTCGACGGAGTCGGGGGCCAGCCCGGTCTCCTCCCACGCCTCCCGCAGCGCGACCGCCACGTCGTCGGCGTCCCCCGGGTCCCGCTTGCCGCCGGGGAAGGCCACCTGGCCCGAGTGCTGCCGCAGGGCGGACGCGCGCTGCGTGAGCAGCACCGTCGCGTCGTCGGGCGGGGTCGGGCCGGACGCGTCCGGGTCGCCGTCGAACAGGATCAGGACGGACGCCGGACGCGGATGCTTCGCCCGTTGCAGCGCCGCGACGGCGCCGCCGCGCAGCCGGAGCTCGTCGGCCACACCGCCGAGGTTGTCCAGCAGCGGATCGAGCCATTGCGGCGCGCTCACAGGCTCACCCCGAGCTCGGTGCGGACCAGGGCGGCCACGTCGTCGGCGGAGGTGAAGGGTTGGGCGTGCACACCGGCAACAGTGCCATCGGAACGCAACAGAACGGTCACGGGGTAGGCGCGCGGGGCACCGAGCAGCGCCGCGACGACGGCCCGCGGGTCCTGCACGGTGGGCAGCTTCACCTTCAGCTCGGCCAGGAGGTCCAGGCCCGCGACGGGATTCGGGTCGGCGTGGACGCCGAGCACCGTCAGACGGTCACCGGCACGCGCGGCGATCTCCGCGAGAGCGGGCAACTCGACGCGGCACGGCCCGCACCACCAGGCCCAGACGTTGATGAGCGTCGGCCGGGCGGTCGGGGCAGCGAGGTCCACGGGCGCACCGTCGCCGAGGCAGGTCAGGGACAGGCCCGTCAACGCCGCCGCGCCGATCCCGCCGGGGCACGCCGGCTGCGCCGCCCGCTCCCGGGCCGCCGTCAGCTGGCCGGCGCTCGCGCTGGTCGACGGTGCCGCCCCCTGCGTCGGCGAGGCGGGGGCACCGTCGCCGCCCCGGGGCCAGATGGCGACGGCCAGGGCGACCACGACGACCCCGCAGACGATCAGCCAGCGCGCGGCGGCCGGGACGCGGCTGCGCCGCTCGCCCGGGAGCAGCGGGGCGGGTGCGTTCATCGACCCGCTCCGGCCTGCACGCGGCGCCGGCGGGGCGGGGGCGGCGCGATCTGAAGCAGATGGTCGCGCTCCGGGCCCTTGACCAGCTCCGCGGCCTCGACGGGGTCGATCGGGCCGGCGCCGAACGAGGGGCAGTCCTTGGCCAGGACGCACACGCCGCACGCGGGCTTGCGGGCGTGACACACCCGTCGGCCGTGGAAGATCACCCGGTGGCTGAGGAGGGTCCACTCCTTGCGGGGAATCAGCTCACCCACGGCGTGCTCGATCTTCACCGGGTCGTGCAGCTCGGTCCACTCCCAGCGGTGGACAAGGCGGGAGAAATGCGTGTCGACGGTGATGCCGGGGACGTCGAAGGCGTTGCCCAGGATGACGTTCGCCGTCTTGCGGCCGAATCCCGGGAGCGTCACGAGCTCCTTCATCGTGCCCGGCACCTCGCCGTCGAAGCGGTCCACGAGCGCTTGCCCGAGCCCCATGATCGAGGTGGCCTTGTTGCGGTAGAAGCCGGTGGACCGGATGTACTCCTCGAGCTCCGCCCGGTTGGCACCCGCGTAGTCGGCGGCCGTCCGATAGCGGGCGAACAACGTCGGTGTGACTTGATTCACCCGGACATCGGTGCACTGCGCCGAGAGGATCGTGGCGACCGACAGCTCGAGCGGGTCCGTGAAGTCGAGTTCGCAGTACACGTGGGGGAACGCGGTCGCCAGGCTGCGGTTCATCCGGCGGGCGCGCCGCACCAACGCGAGGTGGGATTCCGGCTCCTGGGGCATGAGAATCGATTCTAACGACGACGACGTCACTCGTTCGTTGCCGTATCGAGACCTTGGCTGTGTTTACTGTCCGGCATGCAAGGATTGCTCGGGCTGCTGTTCCCGGTGGTGCTGATGCTGTTCGCATTGGCCATGGAGCGAATCGAGACGCGGGTCACCGCCGAACGTGCGGCGCCGCCCGTCAGCGGCGACGACGAGGTGCCCGATGTCGAGACGCTGGCGCGGATCGGGCTTCCCAAGGCCGTGGACAGCCTCGACCTCGACGGCGGCGCCGAGCGCCGGGCCAGCTGAGACCGCACTCCTCGACCTGACGAGCACCGACGCCCAGCGGGCCTTCGCCGACTTCGCTCCGGTATCGGACGGGCCCGATGTGGAACGCGGACGTGCCGTTCATCACGCGAACGGGTAATGTTCACGACAGACGTCTGTGCGATTTCCCACATCAGCGCGGAACGCTGCATAAACTCACACTCCAGGTCGCGGCGATCGCCGCCTGCGACGGATGGTCGATCAAGGAACGAGGTACCCCGTGGACGAGGTCCTGGCGCGGGCCGGCATATTTCAGGGTGTCGAGCCGGGCGCGGTCGATGCGCTCACCAAGGATCTACACGAGGTCGATTACCCCCGCGGGCACGTGATCTTCAACGAGGGCGAGCCGGGTGACCGGCTGTACATCATCCTCGCGGGCAAGGTGAAGCTCGGCCGGCGCTCGCCGGACGGTCGCGAGAACCTGCTGTCGGTGATGGGCCCGTCGGACATGTTCGGCGAGATGTCGATCTTCGACCCGGGCCCCCGCACGTCGAGCGCCACCTGCATCACCGAGGTCCGCGCAATGACGATGGACCGCGAGGCGCTGCGCGCGTGGATCCGCGACCGGCCGGAGATCGCGGAGCAGCTGCTGCGCGTGCTCGCGCGCCGCCTGCGCCGCACGAACAACAACCTGGCCGACCTGATCTTCACCGACGTTCCCGGCCGTGTCGCCAAGCAGCTGCTGCAGCTCGCGCAGCGCTTCGGCACGCACGAGAACGGCGCCCTGCGTGTGACCCATGACCTCACGCAGGAGGAGATCGCACAGCTCGTCGGCGCTTCGCGCGAGACGGTCAACAAGGCCCTCGCCGACTTCGCCCACCGGGGTTGGCTGCGTCTCGAAGGCAAGTCCGTGGTGATCACGGATTCGGAGCGATTGGCGCGCCGCGCCCGCTGAGATCTCATACCCCGGATCGAGAAGATGTCCGGTCATTCGTTCTCACGATCGTTGAGACGAACGACCGGACATTATTCGTCCGCCGAGCCACTCGGCCCTCGAGGTTCGGTGCGTGTCGGCGACGACACGCCGACGCCCCGTCGCAGAGTCGCACCAATGTCCGTTTCGGCACAGGCGGTCACGGTGGCACAGCCCACGGAGTGACATCCCTCTGATCCGTGCCCGGGCTCGGGCCCGGGCGCCTCAGCCGTGCTCGGCGAGATACGTGAGCTGCACCTTGACGGACATGCGGGCCGCCGGCCAGGCCTTCTTGTCGACGTCTCGGTAGACGTGCTTGACGATCTTCATCGGCTTGGCGTCAGCGGCGCTCACGCCGAGTTCGTCGAGCGCGTCGCGGACCTGCTGCAGCCGGTCCTGACGGTGCGCGGCGTACGCCGCGACGACGGGCCCCGCGTCCGGCAGGTCCGGGCCGTGGCCCGGCAGCAGGACGCGACCGTCGGCCACCGTCGACAACGACTCCAGCGAGCCGAGGTAGTCGGCGAGCGTGCCGTCCGTGGCGTCGAGCACGGTGGTGCCGCGCCCGAGGAGCGTGTCGCCCGAGACGAGGGCTCCGGGTTCGCCCTCGGCACCGTCGACGAGGAAACTCAGCGAGTCGGCCGTATGCCCCGGCGTGTGCAGCACCGTGATCCGCAGTCCCGCGACCTCGATCACCTCGCCGCCGACGAGCGGCGTCGCGGTGTTGATGCAGTACTTCTGCGCGAAGGCGCGGATGGGGCTGCGCGTGAGCTCCTCCCACTTCTTCAGCCCGCCGGTGTGGTCGGCGTGCCGGTGCGTCACGAGCGTCAGCGCGACGGTGCCCGCAGCCTTCGCGACGCGCCGCAGGTGCTTCTTATCGCCCTTGGGGCCGGGGTCGACGACCACGGCCTCCTCGCGCCCGGGCGCCCGGAGGATCCAGGTGTTCGTGCCCTCGAGGGTCATCACCGACGGGTTGTCGCAGAGCAGCACCGCGGCGAAGGGAGTGACCTGCCGCAGCTTCCCCGGCGCTGGATGCTCGAGGGTCATACCTGGACCGTGAGCTCGACCTCGACGGGTGCACCCAGCGGCAGCTCCGCGACACCGACGGCGGACCGGACGTGCACGCCCGCCTCACCGAAGACCTCCCCGAGCAGGAGCGACGCGCCGTTGACGACGGTGGGCTGACCCGAGAATCCCGGCGCCGAGGCGACGAAGCCGGTGACCTTGACGACGCGTTTGACGTTGTCGATGCCGACGAGCGCGTGCACGGCGGCCAGTGCGTTGAGCGCGCACTGCCGGGCTGCGGCCACGGCGGTCTCGACGTCCACGACACCCTCCGCGTTCTCGCTGACCTTGCCCTGCGCGAGCAGGGCACCGTCGACGAGCGGGAGCTGGCCGGACGTGTGGACCAGGTCGCCCACCTGCGTGGCCGGGACGTACGCGGCGAGGGGCGGCACGACCTCAGGCAGGACGATGCCGAGCTCGGCGAGCCGGGCGGACGGGGCGGTCACGAGAGCGGCCGCTTCATGTAGGCCACGTGCTGCTCACCGGTGGGGCCGGGGAGCACGGTGACGAGTTCCCAGCCGTCGGAGCCCCAGGTGTCGAGGATCTGCTTGGTGGCATGGGTCAGCAGGGGGATGGTGGCGTACTCCCACGTGGTCTTCTCACTCATGGCCTCACCCTATCCACCTCGCGGGCAGGGCGATAGGCGCGATCCCTACAGCGGTGCAGAACGTGTTCTCGGTCGCATTGCGCGGGGAGGTTCACGCTATCGGCCCGGGCGTGCACGGCGGTATGGATATGCTCCGGTCGTGGTGGTGAGCGAGGCGGGCCCGAGCGGGGTCGCGCAGGACACGGCGGCGGCATGGCCCGAGGGCCTCCGGGATTCCCGGCTGCACTTCGTGTCCGGCAAGGGCGGGACCGGCAAGTCGACGGTGGCCGCGGCGCTCGCGCTCGCCCTGGCCGAGGGCGGCAAGAAGGTCCTGCTGATCGAGGTCGAGGGCCGCGCCGGCATCGCGCCCACCTTCGAGCTGGGCGAACTGCCGCCGACCGAGACGAAGATCGCGACCTCCGGCACCGGCACCGTCTTCGCGCTCCCGATGGACGTCGAGGCCACGTTCCTCGACTACCTCAAGACCAACTACGGCATGGGCCTCGCGGCCCGCGCGCTCAAGTCGATCGGTGCGATCGAGTTCGCGACGACATTGGCGCCGGGCCTCAAGGACATCCTCATCACCGGCAAGATCATGGAGTGCACGCAGCGGCGCGACCGCGACGGCCGGTACGCCTACGACGCGATCGTCGTGGACGCACCGCCCACGGGCCGCATCGGGAAGTTCCTGGACGTCACGCGGGCGATGAAGGAGATCGCCAAGGCGGGCCCGATCGCCGGCCAGGCGGACCGGGTGGTGCGCCTGCTGCACTCCCCCGACACCGTCGTGCACCTGGTGACGCTCCTCGAGTCACTGCCGATCCAGGAGACCGCGGAGGCCGCGCGAGAGCTGCGCGAGCTCGATCTCAGGGTCGGCGCGGTCATCGTCAACCGGACGCTGCCGCAGCTCCTCGACGCCGACGAGCTGCGCGCCGCCGCCGACGGCACCATCGACGGACCCGCGGTCCGGGCCGCGCTCGACGGTGCGGGGATCGCCCTGTCCGACGAGGATCTGGCGGGGTTGCTCACGGAGACCATCCAGTTCGCGCGGACGGTCGACGGTCAGGACGAGGCCCGGGCGGACCTGCGGGCGATCGACGTCGCGGGCCGCTTGGAACTGCCGTTGTTGACCGGCGGGGTCGATCTGCGCGGCGTCCGCGAATTGGCGGGTGCACTGGAGGAGGCGGGGGTCCGATGATCGGTCTGGAACTGGGCCCGCAGCTGATGGATCCGGGTACCCGCGTGGTGGTGTGCTGCGGCTCCGGCGGCGTGGGTAAGACCACGACGGCCGCGGCGATGGCGCTGTGGGCGGCCGAGCAGGGCCGGCGGGTGGTGGTCCTGACCATCGATCCCGCGCGCCGACTGGCACAGGCCCTCGGCGTGGCCGACCTGACGAACGAACCGCAGGCGGTGGACGTCTCCGGTGGCGGCACCCTGCACGCGATGATGCTCGACATGAAGCGGACCTTCGATGAGATGGTCACGTCGAATGCGGATCCCGCACGCGCGCAGGAGATCCTGGCGAACCCGTTCTACCAGACCGTGGCCAGCTCGTTCTCCGGGACGCAGGAGTACATGGCGATGGAGAAGCTCGGCCAGCTCACTGCCGACGAGCGCTGGGACCTCGTCGTCGTGGACACGCCGCCCTCGCGCAACGCCCTCGACTTCCTGGACGCGCCGAAACGGTTCGGCTCCATGCTCGATTCCCGCCTGATGGGGCTCATCGCGGGCCCCACCCGCGGCTTCGGCCGGTTGGTCTCGGGCGGCATGGGGATCGCATTGAAGCTGGTCTCGACGATTGTCGGAAGCCAGATGCTTTCGGACGCTTCCGGATTCGTGTCCCAGATGGACACGCTGATCGGCGGCTTCCAGGAACGCGCGGATCGCACCTACGCGATGCTCGCACAGCCCAGCACGCGTTTCGTGGTGGTCGCCTCGCCCGAGGAGGACACGCTGCGCGAGGCCACCTATTTCGTGGAGCGTCTCGCGGGCGAGTCGATGCCGCTCGCCGGACTCATCGTCAACCGTACGCACCCGGGGCTCGCGACGGTTCCCGTCGAGGCCGCCCGGGCCGCGTCCGGGCGCCTGGGGGCCGACGGTGCCGCCCGCACCGCTGAGGCCGTCCTGCGCGTACACGCGTGGCGCGCGGAGATCGCGGCGCGCGAGGTGCAGGTGCTCGGGGAGTTCGTCCGACGGTGCCCGACGGTGCCGGTGGTCGGCGTGCCGTCCCTGCCCTTCGAGGTGGCCAACCTGGAGGCGCTGCAGGCCGTCGCCGAGCAGATCGTCGGCCGAATTCGGTAGCTGGGCAAACGAAAGGGCCCCGCACCGTCGAAGGTACAAGGCCCTGATACCTCCCGCCGGGAGGCGGGGAGTCAGCCGGCGACGACGCGCTTGCGATCGCGCTGGGCTTCGAAGAAGGCGCGCCAGCTGGTGACCTCGGGATGCTGGCGGAGGAGGGCGCGGCGCTGGCGCTCCGTCATACCGCCCCAGACGCCGAACTCGACGCGGCTGTCGAGCGCGTCGGCACCGCACTCGAGCTGGACCGGGCAGTGACGGCAGATGGTCGCGACCTTGCGCTGGGCGGCGCCACGAACGAACAGCTCATCGGGATCGACGTCGCGACACTTGGCCTTGGAGACCCAAACCAGGCGATCCTCGTCGTCGACCAGAACCCGTGCACTTGTCATGTGACATCCCCTTTCGCGTGTCGTGGTCCGACCTCCCCTCGGTCCGTCCCGGAGGTGTACGGGGGGCCGATCGAGGTGCTCACCACATCGTCTGCAATAGTGTTACCTGAATCACACGGAGGAAACAAGTCGGGGACCGAGGTAGATCGGAACAGTGGTCCAAGAAATTCTGTACGTCCGTACCGACGCCCTGGTCGGCGCGTCGGGACCCCGGAGTCGAGCCGGTCGGCACGTATCCTGGTGACCGTGTCGAAACCCGGAGTGATCGCGAAACTGGTCGGCTGCATCCTGCTGGCCGGGCTGCTGGTCGCCGGTGTCCTGTTCCCGTACATCGGCGGCATCGGCCTCATCTCGAACCGTGCGGCGGACACCGTCGACAACATCAGTTCCGAGCTGCTCGAGGGCCAGGTCCCCGAGGTGACCACGGTGGTCGACTCGACCGGAGCGCCGATGGCGTACCTCTACGACCAGCGGCGCGTGCAGGTCCCGTTCGACCAGATCTCGCAGAACATGGTGCGCTCGATCATCTCGATCGAGGACAAGCGGTTCATGGAGCACGACGGCGTGGACTACCAGGGCACACTGCGCGCGTTCCTCAAGAACCAGTCCGCGGGCGAGGTCCAGCAGGGCGCATCGACACTGGATCAGCAGTACATCAAGAACTACCAGCTGCTCGTCCTCGCGAAGTCGGACGCGGACCGGCGCGCGGCGGTCGAGACCACCCCGGCCCGCAAGCTGCGCGAGGTACGGATGGCGCTCACGCTCGAGCGCACGCTCACCGAGCGCGCGAAGAAGGAGCACGGCGTCGACGACGCGCGGGCCAAGGTGATCGCCAAGGAGCAGATCCTGGCGCGCTACCTGAACCTGGTGCCCTTCGGCAACGGCGCCTACGGCATCGAGGTGGCGGCGCAGACCTACTTCGGCAAGCGGGCCTCGCAGCTGAGCATCCCGGAGTCGGCGATGCTCGCCGGAATGGTCCAGTCGAGCTCCGCGCTGGACCCGTACACCAACCCCCAGGGCGTCACCATCCGCCGCAACACCGTCCTGGACACGCTCATCGCGAACTTCCCGGACAAGGCGGCGGAGTACCAGGCGGCGAAGCAGGCGCCCCTCGGCGTTCTCCCGCGACCGAACACGCTGCCCGGAGGCTGCATCTCCGCGGTCGCGAACCGCGGCTACTTCTGCGACTACGTGCTGCAGTACCTCGCCCAGGCCGGGATCCCCAAGGACATGGTGATGCGCGGCGGCTACACGATCCGCACCACCCTCGATCCGCGTGTCCAGGACTCGGTGCAGTCGGCACTCACCGCCACCGCCAGCCCGACCCTCTCCAATGTCGCGCAGGTCATGAACGTGATCAAGCCCGGCCAGACCTCGCACGACATCGTCGCGATGAACTCCTCGCGCGTCTACGGCCTCAACGTCGACAAACGCGAGACCGTCCAGCCCGAGCCCTTCGCCCAGGTGGGCGACGGTGCCGGGTCCACCTTCAAGATCTTCACGGTCGCGGCGGCGATGGAGAAGGGCATGGGGCTGGACACGAACGTCACCGTGCCGTCCACGGTGTCGGTGAAGGGGATGGGCCACGGCGGCTACGCGGGCTGCCCGTCCGATTCCTACTGCGTGAAGAACGCGGGCGCGTACCCGTACTCCATGTCGCTGACGCAGGCCCTCGCGACCTCGCCGAACACGCCGTTCGTCAAACTGATTGAGCAGGTGGGCGTGACGCCGGTGGTCGACATGGCGGTCAAGCTCGGCATGCGCTCGTACACGCTGCCCGGAAGCTCGGGCTTCGGCAACGACAGCCTCGCCGACATGTTCAAGAAGCAGAACCTGGCCTCGTTCACGCTCGGTCCGACCGCGGTGAGCGCGCTCGAACTGACGAACGTCGCGGCCACGCTCTCGTCGGGCGGTATGTGGTGCCCCGCGAATCCGATCCAGTCGATCACCCAGCCCAAGCGCAACAGCGACGGCATACAGACCGTGGGGGCCGACGGTAAGCCGGAGACGACCCCGGTGCCCTTCAAGTCCGAGAAGTGCGAGCAGGTCATCGACAAGGGCCTGGCGAACACCCTCGCGAATGCACTGAGCCAGGACGACCGTGGCGCGGGCACCTCCGCGGGCTCGGCCTCCCGCGCCGGCTGGTCGCTCCCGTTGTCCGGCAAGACCGGCACCACGGAGACCTTCCGTTCCTCGGCCTTCCTCGCGTTCACCAACCAGTACGCGGGTGCCAGCTACGTCTACAACGACGGCAACTCCCCCGGCCCCATCTGCACGAGTCCGCTGCGGCCCTGCGGCGAGGGCAATGTCTACGGTGGTAACGAGCCTGCTCTGGCCTGGTACACCGCGATGAAACCGGTCTCGACGATCTACGGCCCCGTCGCGCTGCCGTCGGTCGACCCGAAGTACCGGGACGGCTTCGGCCCCGGCAAGATCCCGAACGTGATCGGGCTCAACGAGGCCGCGGCACGGGCCCGGATCGAGGCCGCCGGCTTCAAGGCGACCGTCGCGTACGTCAACAACTCCGCGCCGAACGGCACCGTCGTCTCGACCTCGCCGTCCGGTTTCACACAGCCCGGCTCGACGATCACCCTCAACCTGTCGAACGGCATCGCCCCCGCACCGTCGGCCCCGTCCCTTCCCGGCGTCCAGACGGGTCCGGGCGGCACCACGATCACCATCCCGGGCTTCGGGCAGTTCACCATCCCCGGTGCGGGCGGGCAGGGCGGCGGCCCGGTTCCCACGCCGGCGCCGACCCCGGACAACTGACGTGCGCGGCGGACGCGCCGTCGTCGCGCTCCTGCTCACGGGTTCGACGGTGACCGCATGCGCCGATCCGGCGTCGTCGCTCGCCGGGACGACCGGCCCGTCCGTGGCCGTCTCGGCCGCGCCGTCGACCACGTCCGCGGCGGAACCGTCGTACGACTTCGGTCCACCCGGCCCCACCGCGGCCCCGGCGCACGGCTATGTACCCGGTCTCGAACGACGCACGGGCGTCGACGGTCCGCTCACCTACGACGTGCGGGTGCCGACGCTGGCCGGCGGTTCCGCCGCCGTCACTGCGCGGTTCAACGCGTCGATGCGCGCGTCCCTGGCAGACCTGACCAACGCGCTGACGAAGCACGACAGCGTGACACTGGTCGATGGACGGCTCGTCAACGGCGAACGGTCCCGCGTGACCCACATCGGCTCCCGCGTCGTCGCGGGGATCCTGCTGACGAACTTCTACGCCGCGCGCGCGGCGCACCCGAACAACGACATTGGCACCGTCGTCATCGACACCGCGACGGCGCAGCCGATCCTGCTCTCGCAGGTGTTCCCCACGCCGGCCGGCCAGGCGAAACTGCTCTCCCTCATCTCAGCCCGGACCTACGGCCCCGTCAAGCCGTTCGCGGAGGACTTCACACGAGACCTGGCGAACTGGGTGCCGTCGCCTGCAGGAATCACGGTGTATGCAGGAGTGGGCCATGTAGCGGGCGACTACGGCGCGTTCACGGTCCCGTGGTCGGAACTGAAAGACGTGGTGGCACCGGCGATGTGGCCGGTCGTCACGTCCTGATCAGCCGATCTTCGGAGTCACCCGATCGAGGATGGCTGCGGTGTCGACGCCCTGCGGGAGGGTGCCGAAGACATCGCCGCGGTCGCCCGCGAGCCGGCTGCGGGTGTAGGCGTCCGCGACGGCGGGGTGGCCGAACCGGACGAGGAGCGACCCCTGCAGCGCGGCTGCCATGTCGCCGACGAGGCGGCGGGCGCCGAACTGCATCGCCACCTGGTCACCGAGGTCGAGCGCGCCGAAGGAGCCCTTGAGCTTCGCGATGGCGGCGTCGTAGACGGAGTCCGCGCCGGCGGCGGCGTCGAGCTCGGCGAAGAACGCCGCGACGGCCTGGGGCTCGCGCGCCATGGCACGCAGCACGTCCAGCGCTGCGACATTGCCGGATCCCTCCCAGACGGAGAGCAGCGGGGCCTCGCGGTACAGTCGCGGCATCCGCGAGTCCTCGATGTATCCGTTGCCGCCCAGGCACTCCAGTGCCTCCGCGGCGTGGATCGGGCCGCGCTTGCAGACGTGGTACTTGGTGACGGCCAGGGCGATCCGGCGCAGCAGCGACGCGTCCTCATCGCCGGCGACGGAGCGGTCGGTGAGCCCGGCGAGCCAGAGCCCGGCGGCGGTCGCACCCTCGGCCTCCACGGCGAGGTCGGCGAGCACGTTGCGCATGAGCGGCTGATCGATGAGGTCGGCGCCGAAGGCCTTCCGGTGCGCGGCGTGGTGCGCGGCCTGCGTCAGCCCGGCCCGCATGCCGGTCGCGGTGCCCAGCACGCAGTCGAGGCGGGTCATGTTGACCATCTCGACGATGGTGCGCACGCCGCGGCCCTCCTCCCCGACCAGCCAGCCGACGGTGCCGTCGTACTCGACCTCGCTGCTGGCGTTGGAGTGGTTGCCCAGCTTGTCCTTGAGGCGCTGCAGGGCGAAGACGTTGCGCGACCCGTCGGGCAGCACGCGGGGGATGAAGAAGCACGAGACACCCGACTCGGTCTGTGCGAGCGTCAGGAACAGGTCGGACATCGGCGCTGAGGTGAACCACTTGTGGCCCGTGATCCGGTACGTCCCATCGGATTGCGGGATCGCGCGGGTGGTGTTGGCGCGGACGTCCGAGCCGCCCTGCTTCTCGGTCATCGACATGCCGGCGATGAGGCCGCGCTTGCCGAGCGGGGCGCGCAGGCCGAAGTCGTACTCCTTCGCGGTGAGCAGCGGCACGTACTGCGCCGCGAGCTCCGGGTTCGCACGCAGGGCGGGGACCACGGCGTAGGTCATGGAGATCGGGCAGCCGTGTCCGGCGTCGACGTGGCCCCACACGCTGAACTTCGCGGCGCGGACGAGATGCGCGTTCGGGTCCGTCTCCGCCCAGGGTGCGGCATGCAGGCCGTGCTCGACGGAGACCTTCATGAGCTGGTGGTACGCGGGGTCGTACACCACCTCGTCGACACGGTTGCCGTACCGGTCGTGGGTCTTCAGGACGGGCGGGTGCGCCTCGGCGAGATCGCCCCACTCAAGGGCCTCGGCGGTACCGCCGAGCGCCCCGAGCGCGTCGATCGCGTCGAGCTGCGCGGTGTCCACCTGCGCGCGCCGCAGCGCATCGTCGATCACCGGGGTCTCGGCGGTGTTGAAGCCGAGCAGCGGGGGCACCTGATTGGTCACTTCGTGCGTGGGCATGCTGCGGTTCCTCCGGCTCGACGGTGCGCGCCCCTCCCGGGCCGCAGCCTCCAGTATTGCATGTGGCCGACAGTTGCATCGGAAATGCAATGGATTCGTGACTTCAGCTGTTCTCCCGCGGTGTAGCGTCGACGCCGATGTCCCCCTCCCTCACCGCCACGGTCTCGGCACGATCGGCCGTGCTCAGCCTGCTGCTCGGCGCGCACCCGCCCGAGCTGGAGGGGCGCGAGATCGTGGCGGCGATGCGGCTGTTCGGGATCTCGGAATCGACGACCCGCGCGGCGATGTCGCGCATGGTGACCGCAGGCGACCTGGTGCGCGACGGCGGGCGGTACGCGCTCTCGGAGCGGCTGGTGCGGCGTCAGGCGCGCACGGACTCCCCCACGACGACGGTGTGGGACGGGACGTGGGAGACCGCGATCATCACCACGAGCGGACGCAGCGCCGGCGACCGCGCGAACCTGCGGGCCGAGATGACCCGGCTCCGCCTCGCGGAGCTCCGCGAGGGCGTGTGGATGCGGCCGGCGAACCTCGACCGCCCGTGGACCGACGCGGTGCGGGACGTCGCGTCGCGCTTCTCCGCCCGACCCGAGGACGACCCCGTCGAACTCGCGCACGCGCTGTGGGACCTGCCGGAGTGGTCCCGACACGGGCGCGCGCTGCTCGCCGCGGTCGACGATGCCGGAGACGACGGGCAGGCGCGATTCCTGACCATGGTGGCGCTGGTGCGCCACCTCTACGAGGACCCGTTGCTGCCGCCGGAGTTGTGTCCCGCGGGCTGGCCGGCGGAAGCGCTCACCGCGGCCTACGCGGACTTCCGCGCCTGGCTCGCGGCGATGCGGATCGGCCGGGGCTGAGCCGGCCGACGCCGATCAGGCGAGCGTGTCCGCCACCTTGGTGATCCGCGCCTGCAGCCGGCGCAGTTGCAGCCCCTGATCGTCGAGGCGGCGGGCGATGGAGTTGACCGCGTCGCACGAGCCGGTCTCGTGCAGGCTGCGGGCGTCGATCTGGAGGTCGTCGCCGGTGCGACCGAGGGAGTCGGCGATGAGTGTGAGCTGGGCGGTGAGATCGTCGAGTTCGCTGCGGACGCTGCCTGCGAGCCCCATGATGTTCCCTCTCTGCACGGCCCCGGACGGAGCCGTTCCACCTGCACAGTAGGTGGCACGAGTGACCGATGTGACGAATTACAGGTGACCGTTGCGTGTCCGTTACCCGACCATTCGTGGCGATCGCACACCGCTCATTCGCCGGGGAACGACCCGTGCCGCCCGGCACCGTCGGAGAACCGGGTGGCGCCCTCCACCGCTCCGTCGGCGAGCGAGGCCAGGCCGTAGCGGTATTCGACGGCAAGAGCCTCGTCCTGCGACTCGGCCTCCCCCTCCAGCATCGACAGCCGGTCGTTCCGTAGGCAGGCCTGCGGGAATGCTGCGAGCTGCCGACCGAGCTCGACGGCCGCCGCCAGCGCCGTTCCCGGTTCGACGGTGCGGTTGACCAGCCCGATCGCCTCCGCCTCCGCGGCGCTGACGGGGCGGCCGGTGAGGATGAGGTCCATCGCGCGGCTCGCGCCGATGAGCCGGGGCAGGCGCACGGTGCCGCCGTCGATGAGCGGCACGCCCCACCGCCGGCAGAACACGCCCAGCGTCGCGTCGCTCGCAGCGACCCGAAGATCCGCCCAGATCGCGAGCTCGAGGCCGCCCGCCACGGCGTGCCCCTCGATGGCCGCGATGACCGGCTTGCCCAGCCGCATGCGGGAGACCCCCATCGGGGCGTCGCCGTCGGGCTCGACGCGGTTCGGTGTTCCCGCGGCGACGGCCTTGAGATCGGCTCCCGCGCAGAAGGTCCCGCCCCGTCCGTGCAGTACGGCGACCGCGGCGTCGGGGTCCGCATCGAAGGCGCGGAAGGCGTCCGCCAGTGCCTCGGCGGTCGCGCGGTCGACGGCGTTGCGCACGCCGGGCCGGTCGATCTCGACGACGGTGACCGGGCCCTCACGGGTGACGACGACGGTGCTCATGACGATGTCGGCCCGTGGACGGCGGAGCCGGTGGCGATACCGGTGACGGTGCAGACCCCGAAGCGCCCACCGCGGTCGAACATGCTGGCCGAGGAGACACTGACACCCTCGACGATGACGAATTGATCGGCCTCCAGGCCGATCTCGTCACTGATCGGGGCTCGCGCGAGCGCCATCGAGACGTCGCCGTTGATGGTCTCGACGCCGCCCGTACCCATGCCGGTCACCAGGTTGGTGCAGTCGGAGACCATCGCGGCACGCGCGAAGGGCGTGGTCTCCTCGCCGTCGAGGACGCGCCAGCCGGCGGTCCAGATCCGCTTGCGCTCGGCGTTCGCCCACGCGGCGGGCGTCTCGGCGGAAACGTAATCACCGCTGCCGCTCGCCATCGCGAGGCGCTGGCCGTCGCCGGGCGGCGGCGCGGGGACGTGCGGGTCGGACCAGACAGCACCGTCGGGCTGCGGGGCCCGGTGGTAGAAGGTGGCCGTCGCACGGACGACGGTCTTGTCCTCCTGGACGATCTCGGCGTCCGCCACGCGGATCCGGCGACCGGAACGAACGAGGCGGGTGCGCACCTCGAGGTGGCCGGACCGCACCATGCGGAACATGTCGCACTGCCACCGCGTACCGACCAGGCCCTCGCCGAACTCGGTGTCGAGGACCTGTGCGAGAAGGCCCGTGATCGCGGGGCCCGACAGAGTGCCGGGCGCCCAGCGCCCCTCCGCCGCGGGCAGCGAATCGAAGCCGCCGCCGCTGCGGGTGAACTGTGGTGATACGTCCTGCCTGGTCACCTCTATCGGTCTACCAGGCGCCGGGACGGGGGCCGTCGGCAACCCGGTTGTCAGCAACCAGTTGGTCGGCGAGGTCGTCCATGCCGGTCGTGTGGTAAGCGTCGAGCGGTTCGCGCTGTTCGGGCTTGTCGACGGTGCCCCACTCGCGCGGGCGTTCGACGTATGCCGTGCGCTGCCCGCAGGAGCGGGCGGCGGCCAGGTATAGAACCGACGGATCGCGCTCGACGCGACACACCTCGGGCTGGAAACTCGGCCGACCCTGCTGGCCGCCGTCACGAGTCCCGATCGAACGACATAGTTCGATCGAGAAGATCGGCGACGCGGTCCGCGATGTCATCGCGGATGAGACGCATGCGTTCGAGCCCGTCGATGCCGCGGCCCGACGGCTCGTCGGTGATCCACCGCTCGACGTCGACGCCCGCAGGAACGTCGAGTTGCGCCTCGGCGCCGAGGAGGACGACCCGGTCGACGCGATTGAGGAGCGCCCCGTCGACTGCTTTCGGTTCCTCGCCCCTGATGTCGACGCCCGACTCGGCGAGCGCCGCGGCCGACAGGTCGTTGACCGCGATCCCCGGACGAGTGCCCGCCGAATGGACCTCGATCGTCGTCCCCGCCGCGGCGCGCATGAGACCTGCGGCCATCTGGGACTTGCCCGCGTTCTTGACGCAGACGAACAGGACGGACGGCACACTCACGACGATGCGGTCCTCTCGGTAGTGAAACAGCCACGTAGAGCGAGGGAGACGTAGACGAGGGCCACGAGGACGGGGACCTCGATGAGCGGACCGACGACGCCGGCGAGGGCCTGGCCGGACGTGGCGCCGTACGTGGCGATCGCGACGGCGATGGCGAGCTCGAAGTTGTTGCCCGCGGCGGTGAACGCCAGCGTGGTGGTCCGCGCATAGCCCAGGCCCATCACCGCGCCGAGGAGATAGCCACCGCCCCACATGATCGCGAAGTAGGCGAGCAGCGGCAGCGCGATCCTCGCCACGTCCCAGGGGCGAGCGGTGATCTGCGCGCCCTGCAGCGCGAAGAGGACGACGATGGTGAACAGCAGCCCGTACAGCGCCCACGGTCCGATCTTGGGCAGGAAGGTCGACTCGTACCAGGCCCGGCCCCTGGATCGCTCCCCGATCCTGCGCGACAGGTAGCCGGCGAGCAACGGAACACCGAGGAAGATCAGCACCGACTTCGCGATCTGCCACGGCGAGACACTGATCGTGGTCTGTTCGAGGCCGAGCCAGCCAGGCAGAACCGACAGGTAGAACCAGCCGAGTACCGCGAACATGATCACCTGGAACACCGAGTTCAGCGCGACCAGCACGGCCGCGGCTTCGCGGTCACCGCAGGCCAGGTCGTTCCAGATGATCACCATGGCGATGCACCGGGCGAGGCCGACGATGATGAGCCCCGTGCGGTACTCGGGGAGGTCGGGAAGCATCAGCCAGGCGAGGGCGAACATCAGTGCCGGACCGACGATCCAGTTCAGCAGCAAGGATCCCAGGAGGAGCTTGCGGTCGCCGGTGACGGTGTCGAGGCGGTCGTAGCGGACCTTCGCCAGCACCGGATACATCATGATGAGCAACCCGACCGCGATCGGCAGGGAGACCCCGTCGACCCGGATCTTCTCGAGCGTCGTGTTCAGGCCCGGGATCGCGCGGCCGAGGAGGAGGCCCACAGCCATCGCGACGCCGATCCACACCGGCAGGAACCGATCGAGGGTCGACAGCTTCCTTGCGACCCGGTGGTCCGTGGCGGGCGCCGTCACTGCGGTCCGCACTGGCACGTGGCGGCTGCTGCGACTCCGGTGAACATGCCGGTGTCCGCGAGGCGCGCGATCTCGTCGTGCACGAGATCGGTGGACGCGACCTCGACGCCGAGGTGATTCACGGTGCCGCCGTGGCCCGGATTCTCGATCAGCACGAGCTTGAGGGCGGGATCGGCGGCCGCGAAGTTCGCGTACCCGGGCTTCACCTTCGCCGGACCGGTACCGAACAGCTTGGTGTAGAACGCGATCGGCGTATCGAAGTCGTCGGCGTTGAGGGCGAGCTGTGCGCGGGACACGATGTCCACCTCCGAGGCTCTGCGGCGTATGCCGATCACTTGCGCGGTCCGTTCTACGCCACCTCTTCGACATATGTCAACGAGGTACGTAGGCTCGGCTCCATGCCCAAGGCGTTGCCCGTCATCGACATGACCGACCCGGTCCGCTGCGCACCGGTCGCGGCCGCACCGGCCGACGATGCCGCGGCGCTCGACGTCGCGCTGCGCCTCAAGGCCCTCGCCGATCCGGTTCGCGTGAAGATGCTGTCGCTTCTGTTCACCTGCGCCGAGCCCTGTACGACCGGATCACTCGCCGCCGCAGTGGGTCTCGCCGAGTCGACCGTCAGCCACCATCTCACTCAACTGCGCATCGCCGGCTTCATCGCGTCGGAGCGACAGGGCATGAGCGTGCACCACACCCCTCGTCGCGATGCGCTCACCGCACTCTGCAAGGTCCTCGATCCCGGCTGCTGCTAGCCCCGGCAGCGCCCCGACTCGGCGACAACCCCCACGGTCCAGCGAGTTCAGACGATACCGGCGGCGACCAACACGCCCACCACGAGCAGCACCGCCGCGGTGATCAGGTTCGCTCCCTTGTCGATCCACGCACCGCGAAGCTGATATCCCGCAATCGCGCCGAGCATCGTCAGGCCGACGATCGTCCCGATCGTCACGACCGAGAAGGCGACGAGGGTTCCCGTCGCGGCGACGACCCCGAGACCGCTCGCAGCGAGGAACACCGGCAGGATCGTCAGGTCCGGCGACGCGGCAGCTCCGAAGGGGATCACGAACGCCATCAGCTGCGCCGTCCTGCCGCCGTGGTCGTGCGCATGACGGCCGTCGCGCCCTTGGCCTTCATGGTCGTGGGCGTGGGCGTGGCGACCATCGCCGTGGACGTGACCACCATGCTCATCGTGGCCGTGGGAGTGGCCGCGCCCGAGGACCTCCATCACGAGGAAGACCAGACCGGTCAGGATCAGGAGGCTGCCCACGATCAGTGTCTGATTCCGCTCGACGATCGAGCGGAACTGCAGTCCGATCGCGATGACAGCGGCACCGAGGAGCAGCGACAGCGCGACGTGCGCAACCCCGGCCACCGCGGACAATCGCAGCACCCGGCGCAGCGGATAGCGTTGCGTCCGTGCGATCACCGACAGCGGAACCCAATGATCGGGCATGACGGCGTGGCCGAATCCGACCCCGGCGGAAGCGGCGATCAAGGCGGGGGCGGCAAGGCTCATCGGGCTACCTTATCGCATATCTGCGCATCCACGAAGACACGAAGACACGAAGGCTCATCGACTCAGGGGTAGCCTGATTCACGACCGGTGCCGGACCGACGGAGGAGATACTGCGGAGATGGGCCACTCAGCCACCGACCTCTACAGCGGATCGACTCACCACCCCGAGCACCTGAGCGACGACCAGGTCGGTGCCGCGGTCTCCATGCTGGCGATGCTCGCCGAGCCCACCCGACTCCGGCTGCTCTGGGCCCTGCGCGACGACGAGTTGAGCGTCGGCGCCCTCGCCGAGAAGGCCGGTTGCACGCCGACCGCAGCTAGCCAGCACCTGGCGAAACTGCGCCTCGCCGGTGTGGTCGTGAACCGCGCCGACGGCACCGCCCGGCTCTACCGTCTAGCGGGTGGCCATGTCCTGCGGCTCCTCCTGGAGTCCGTCGCGCAGGCCGACCACACCGTGACGGGAACGCCCGACCACCTCTGATGACCGCGCGACGGACGCGCCCGTTCCGCTCCCCCGGAGCGGGCCGCGTACCGTCGACATCCCTACCGGCTGTACGTTCCGGAACAGGACGTGCGGCTCGTATTCGCGTAACCCCAGCCCCACTTCACGGTCGTGTCGGCGGTGAGGCGAACGGTTCCGGCACCGGTGTCGATATCGGCGAACCGCCCGTCGGCCGCCCGCAGTACCCCATGGGCGCCCGTCCGTAGGTTCTGCCAGGTCAGCGTGCCAGAGGTCTTCGGCACGACCTGCATGAATCCTGCATTGTACTTCGACGCATCGGCAATGGTGTCGACCCAGGTGCGGCCGGGGGCCGGATAGCCGCCGTGCGCGCCGTCCCGATCGGACGCACTCACCGAGACACCGTCGCTCGTGCAGACCAGTGCCTCGCCGCCCGCCGCCTGAGCAACGCCGCCGCCCGCGACGAACAGCCCCGATGCGGCGATCGCGCCGGCGATTCCCACGACGAGAGAGCGCCTCACGCCCACCGGGTGGAGCCGCGTGTTGGTTGAGGTCATGTCGAGTCTCCTTCTCTTCCTGTGGATCGATCGTGTCCAGAACGTCGACGCCCGGGGGCTATTCGTTACGTTCGCTACTTAATGGTCGGAGCCCTCAGCCCGACCCTCACCTCGGCTCGCGAGGACGAGCCCCACCACGGCCACCGCGACGTAGACGGCGAGGTGCGCGACGAATCCGCCCGGCATCCATCGCAACAGTCCCTCGTTGCCGTGATCGACGAGCAGTCGAATCCCGCCCTGCACTCCCAGCACCAGCAGTGCGATACCCACTACCAGCACGATTCCGTTCCGCATCGTCACCTCCTTGCCGATCAGCTTTTTTGGTCCGATTGCACCATAACATCGTTTTGTTACGCTCGCACCACGAAACAGGAGAAGGGCTGGGCGCGATGCCGAGGCAGGTGGACCACGACGAACGGCGGCGCCAGATCGCCGAGGCGGTCTGGCGACTGGCGATGCGAGGCGGGCTCGAGCAGGTCACCCTCCGCCAGGTGGCGGCGGAGGCGGATGTCTCCGCGCGACTCCTGCAGTACTACTTCGGCACGCGCGATCAGGTGCTGCTCGGCGCACTGGAGATCCTCAACGCCGACGCAGAACGTCAGGCGAAGGGACGTATGGCCGAGCTCGGCGAGTCACCGAGCATCCGCGCCGTCGTCCGGGGGATTCTCCTGGAGATGCTGCCGCTCGACCAGGAGCGCCGTGACCGGCACACCGTCTACGCGGCCTACTTCGTCCGCTTCCTCACCGAGCCCGCACTCATGGCGGTCGCCGAAGCGGCCACCTCCGGGCTCGCCGATCTGGTCACGGACCTGATCGCCGCGGCGCACACACTCGGGCAGGTGCCGGATCACGTCGAGCCCGCCGTCGAGGGCGCCTTCCTCACCGCCGGCGCGGAAGGCCTGCAGACGCGGATGCTGCTGAGCCAGCTGTCGTCCGACGACGCCATCGCGATCATCGACCGTCAACTCGATCGCGTCTTCACAACGGCGTGACGGCCGTCGACGACGATCGCGGACTCCATCCCGACAAGTAAGGCCCCTGGCCAGTGTTTCCACTGATCAGGGGCCCTGCTGTCGTCTCAACCAACGAGTCGGGGTGGCGGGATTCGAACCCACGACCTCTTCGTCCCGAACGAAGCGCGCTACCAAGCTGCGCCACACCCCGTGGTGACAACCTCGATAAGGTTACTACAGCCACCGTCGGGCAGGAAATCGGCTGGTCAGGCCTGTACCGCCTCCGGTGCGATGACCGGACCGAGCTCGACTTCCCGGTCGCGGACGGGCGCACCGACGAGGGTCAGCAGCGATGCCTCGGGGCGGCAGAACGTGCGGAACGGCGCCCACGGCGACGTGCCCAGACCCGCGCTGACGTGCAGCTTCATGTGCGCACCCCACGCGGAAGCGCCCTTCACCCGGGACCGATCCAAACCGCAATTGGTGATCAGCGCGCCGTACACCGGCAAGCACAGCTGACCGCCGTGGGTGTGGCCGGCGAGCGCGAGGTCGTAGCCGTCGGCGGCGAACCGGTCCAGCACGCGCGGCTCCGGCGAGTGGGTGAGCGCGAGCCGCAGGTCGACGGCCTCGTCGGCCCGCCCTGCGATCGTCTCGTACCGGTCCCGCTCGATGTGCGGATCGTCGACGCCCGCGACCTGGATCGTGACTCCCCCGGCCTCGAGCCGGCGCCGCTGGTGCGTCGCGTCGAGCCAGCCCCGCTCGGAGAATGCGGCGCGCAGGTCCTGCCAGGGCAGGGGCTCACCGTGCTTGCGCTCGTGATTCTTGTCGAAGTACTTGGCGGGGTTCTTCGGGGTGGGCCCGAAGTAGTCGTTGGACCCGAACACGAACAGGCCCGGGCGCGCCAGCAGCGGGTTGAGCGTCTGGACCACCGACGGCACGGCCCGCGGATGCGACAGGTTGTCGCCCGTGTTCACCACGAGGTCGGGTTCGAGGGCCGCCAGGTCACGCACCCAGCCCTGCTTGAGCCGCTGTCCGGGCGTCATGTGCAGGTCCGAGATGTGCAGGATCCGCAGCGTGGGCGTACCGGGAGGCAGGATCGGCAGCGTGTGCTCGCGCAGCGTGAACGCGTTGCGTTCGAGGACCGTGGCGTAGGCGATGGACGCGACACCCGCGCCCGCCAACCCGGCACCGGCGCGGAGAAGAGGGTGAACTGCCATTGCCCCAGGATACTCAGCTGCCGCCCCCACGCACACCGCGTAACTTGGAGGCCATGTCAGAAGTGAAGGCCGCGATCCGCGACGATCTCAAGACGGCGATGAAGGCCAAGGACACCCTGGTCACCGGCACGCTCCGGATGCTGCTGTCCGCGATCCAGAACGAGGAGACCTCCGGCACCGCGCACGCGCTCACCGACGAGGAATTCCTCAAGGTGGTCGCGCGTGAGGTGAAGAAGCGCGGAGAGGCGGCCGAGATCTTCGCCGCGAACGGCCGCGACGAGCTCGCCGACAAGGAGCGCGCCGAGGCTGAGGTGATGTCGCGCTACCTGCCGAAGCAGCTCGGCGACGACGAGCTGAACGCGCTGGTCGACGCCGCGGTCGCCGAAGTGACCGCCGAGCTCGGCGAGGCCCCGACGGTGCGCCAGATGGGCCAGGTCATGAAGGTCGCGAACGCGAAGGCGGCGGGCGCCGCGGACGGCAAGCGGCTGTCCTCCGCCGTCAAGGCCCGGCTGGCCTGACGGTGGCGAGTGTGCGCCGGCCCGGCGCGATGTGGCTGTGGGTCCTCGTCTCACTCGCCGCGGGCGCGGGGGCCATCGCCCTGTACGTCACCGCGATCATCCAGTGCTCGGCGCTGCTCGGCACCACGGGATACCCGGGGAACTTCCCCGCGTCGCCGCTGGGCGTCCGCACGATCACCATCCTGGTCATCGCGATCGCCGGGCTCGTGGTGGTCGCGGCCATGGCCTTCACCGGCCTGTTCGCGTTGTTCGGGCAACGCTGGGCGACGGCGCTCTACGGCCTCGCCGTGTTCGTGGGCTTTCTCCTCGCCGCCGCGTCGGTGCTGCTCGGCAACGAACGCGACTACAGCGATCCGGTGAGTCGCTTCGGCGTCGACCACAACGGCGCACCCCTGGCGGGCCTGCCCATGTGGGGCGCCCTCATCGTGATGTTCCTGATGCTGTTCTCGCTGGCGCTCACCCGGCCGGTGTACCGGTACGCGGTGGAGCGCAGCGGCGCGTGACGATCCTCGGTGCGTGTCGGCGACGACACGCCGGACGCGGATCGCAGAGTCGCACCGAAGGTCAGAGCGCGCCGAGGGCGTAGCCGCCCCACACCGCGACGACGCTCGCTACCAGCGTCGCCAGACCGTAGAGCACGCCCTCGCGGTAGCGCTTGTTCCGTAACAGGGCCAGGGTCTCCACGGTGGCGGTACTGAAGGTCGTGTAGCCGCCGCAGACGCCGGTGCCGATGATCGCCAGCGCCTCGCCGCCGACCCCGTTCTTCGCCGCGAGGCCTGCGAGTATCCCGAGCACGAAGGAGCCGGTCGTGTTGATCACGGCCGTGGACCACTCGACGAGCCGGCGGCGCAGCGCACCGTCGACCAGGTAGCGCAGGACGGCCCCGAGCCCACCCCCGAGGGCGATCAGAAGGGGGGTCACGCCGGGATCACCCTGGGCACCAACACCGTCCCGGCCAGGGCCGCGACGAGACCGAGCAGCACCGTCGCACCGGCGTACAGGGCGCCGACCGCCGGGGAGGCGCCGTGGATGTCGAGCGCGAACGTACTGTAGGTGGTCAGTCCCCCGCAGAAGCCCGTGCCCAGCAGCAACCTCACCCGACGGTGCCGCTCGTCGTCGGTCCGCTGGGACAGCGCTTCGACCACGCCGCCGAGCAGGAACGCGCCGACCATGTTCACCGCGAACGTGGCCCACGGGAACGGGGTGTGCGGCAGCCAGCGCCCCACCTCGGCGCGCGCGAGGGTACCGGCCGCGCCGCCGAGGAACACGAGTCCCAGGGCGGCGGGCCGCAGCAGAGTGCTCAGCGGACGATCAGACCGCGGTGGTCAGATCGACATCGATGTTGCCGCGCGTCGCGTTCGAGTACGGGCACAGCTGGTGCGCCTTGGCGACGATCGCCTCGGCGTCGGCCTGCGCGAGACCGGGAAGGGTCGCGGTGATCGCGGCGTTGATGCCGAACCCGGTCTCGGTCTTGCCGAAGCCGACGGTGACCTCGACGGTCGCGTCGTCGGGGATCGCGACCTTCTCGTTGCGGCCCACGGCGCGGACGGCGCCGAGGAAGCACGCGGCGTAGCCGGCGGAGAACAGCTCCTCCGGGTTGGTGCCCTCGCCGTTGCCGCCCATCTCCTTCGGGGGCCGGGTGTCGAGGTCGATGCGGCCGGTGGCCGACTTCACGTGACCGTCGCGGCCACCGCCGGTGGCGGTCGAGGAGATGGTGTAGACGACGTCCAGGCTCATATCGTGCGCTCCTTCGCATTCGTGCCGCCCGGTTCCGGGCGGCGTCCCCTCCGACAGTAGTCCGCATCACGGCTCGCGTCCCCGGGGTTCGACGGTGCGCCGACCCGAAGCGCGACGGACCCGAAGCGCACCGCACCCGCAGTGCGCGGCCCGGGAGAAGCGACTATCTGCAGAAATCAGCGCGTGGCGGCGCAGTCGGGGCAGTAGCCCCAGAAGGTGACCTCGGCCTCGTCGATGACGAAGCCGTGGTCGTCGTCGACCGTCAGGCACGGGGCCGCGCCGACGGCGCAGTCGATGTCGACGATCCTCGCGCAGGACCGGCACACCAGGTGGTGGTGGTTGTCGGCGACCCGCGCCTCGTACCTGACCGCGGATCCGGCGGGCTCGATGCGCCTGAGCAGGCCCTTCTCGGCGCACACCCGCAGCACGTCGTAGACGGTCTGCGTGGCGACGGTGCCGAGGCGGCCCCGGAGGAACTCCGCGACATCGTCCGCGGTGGCATGGGGATGCCCGTCGAGGAAACCGAGCGCGGCGACGCGGGGTGCGGTGATCCGCAGCCCCACGCCCCGCAGCCGGTCCTCGGCGGTGTCCACCTCGCTCATGCGAAATAGAGTACGCCCGATGTCAGAACGATTCCAGGTTCAGTCGCGAGCTGTGAGGAGACCGGCCTTCCGGCCGCGCCACTGGCGCCGCCCGAGGTGCGGCGTCCCGAGGAACTCGTCGATGACCGGTGCCAGCTTGTCCGCCCGGGTGACCAGGTCCACGTGGCCGCCGTCGTGCCGATGCAGGGTGGCCCGGGGCAACAGGGTCTCGAAGATCCGGCCGTTGATCATCGGGACGATCGGGTCGTCCTCGCCGAACAGCAGGAGCGTCTTCTGCCGGATCACCGGGAGCGCGAAGATCGAGGTCCACACCGATCCGGCCATGAGCTGGTGCAGGTAGCCCATCTTCGAGCCCGCGTGCATCTGCCGCGAGAAGGTCTCGCCGATGTCCGCCGCGTCCTCCCGCACCGACCCGCCGTACAGCTCGCCCGCCACCTGCGCCGCGTACTCGGGATCGCGGAAACGCTTCGGCGTGATCATCTTCCGGAGCACCCGCGGATCGCCGGGAACCATGATCGCGCCCGTGCCGGTCGACACGAGGATCAGCCGTCGGCAACGCATCGGGTTCTGGAACGCGAACTGCTGCGCCAGCGCACCGCCCCAGGACAGGCCCAGGATGTCGACGACGCCGATGCCCAGCTCGTCCAGCACGCGACCGAGCACCCACGCCAGGTACGGGAAACCGTAGGGCAGCATCGAGGTCGGCGACTCGCCCGTGCCGGGCGCGTCGAACCGGACGACGGGACGCTCGGGGTCGAGCGCCTCGACGAACGGGTCCAGCACCTCCAGGCTCGCGCCGATCCCGTTGCACAGGACCAGCGGCACGCCCGTTCCCGGCCGGTAGCGCACCCGGATCCGCTGCCCACCGGTGGCGATCAGCAGGTCCTCGGGCAGCTCCACCTCGGCGCCGTCGCCGGCGCCGGTCGCGTTGTCGCTCATCGGTACAACACCACCGTCTCGGCGATGCAGGCCGGACGGTCGGCACCGTCGACCTCGTAGGTCAGGCGGAAGACCGCCTCGATCGCCCCGTTCTTGTCCTGCGCGGACACCAGGTCGACGGTGGCCCGCAGCCGCGAGCCGACCGGCACGGGCGACGGGAAGCGGACCTTGTTGAGCCCGTAGTTCAGCGCGGCCGAGAACTCCTCGACGACGACCGCCTCCTGCAGCAGCACCGGCGCGAGCGACAGCGTGAGGTAGCCGTGGGCGATGATCCCGCCGAACGGCCCGTTCGCCGCCTTCTCGGGGTCGACGTGGATCCACTGATGATCGTCGGTGGCGTCGGCGAAGAGGTTCACCCGGTCCTGGTCGATGCTCACCCACTCGGTGGTGCCGAGCGTCTGCCCGACGAGCGGAAGCAGGTCCTGCGGGGTCGTGACTGTCGTTGTCATGCGCTCACTTCTCCAGGACGTAGGTGCCGGGGGCGGGGGCGAGGGGCTCGTAGCCGGCGGCACCCAGGGCCGACGGTGCGTCGACCTCCGCGCCGCTGCGGGCATCGAGCCACTCGAGATGGTGCGGCCACCAGGAGCCGGACACCTTCTCGGCGGTCTCGAACCACTCCTCGGGCGTCTGGTCCTGCAGGACCGGCGCGGTGCGGTACGAGGACTTCGGGTTGCCGGGCGGGTTGACCAGCGAGGCGATGTGGCCGGCGGTGGACAGCACGTAGGTGTTGTCCTTGCTGCCGAACAGCGCGGCACTGCGCTCGGTGGCCTGCCAGGGGCAGATGTGGTCGGAGATGCCGCCGAGCACGTACAGGTCGGCCTCGATCTTTCCCAGGTCCACCGGGGTGCCGAGCATCGTCGACGCACCGGGCGTGACCAGCTTGTTGTCCAGCCCCATGAGCACCATGTCGCGGTGCAGCGCGGCGGCCATGCGGGTGGTGTCGGCGTTCCAGAACAGAACGTCGAAGGCGGCCGGAGGGCGGCCCTGGATGTAGTTGTTCACCACGTAGCGCCACACCAGGTCCGTCGGCCGCAGCCAGGCGAACATCTCCGCCATCGCGGCACCGTCGAGGTAGCCCTTACCCGCGGAAGTGCGGATCGCGGCGTCCGCGGCCCGACGGTCCGCCAGGGCCGAGGCGAAGCCCGCGTGGCTCTGGTCGAGGACGGTCACGCCGAAGGTCAGGCCGGAGATCCGGTCGCCGTGCCCGGTCGCGAACAGGTGTGCCATCACCATCGCGGCGAGGATGCCGCCCGAGCAGGTGGAGAACACGTTCGCCGTGTCGACGCCGGTGATCACCTGGAGCGCGTCGAGCGCCTCGATGATCGCCTTGCCGTACTCGTCGAAGCCCCAGTCGCGATGCCGCGCAGACGGATTGCGCCACGAGATGGCGAACACCTGCTGGCCGCCCTTGACGTAATGCTCCACGAGGCTGCGGCCCGGCGCGAGGTCCATGATGTAGAACTTGTTGATCACCGGCGGCACCAGCAGCAGCGGCACCTCGCGCACCTGCTTGGTCTGCGGGGCGTACTGGATCAGCTCGAACATCCGGGTCCGCAGGACGACGGTGCCCTTCGTCGTCGCGACGGTCTCGCCCACGGTGTAGGCCTTCGGGTCGACCATCGACGGGATCCGCGGCTTGGACGCCATGTCCTTGGCGAAGGCGGTGAGCCCGCGAACCATCGACAGGCCGCCGGTGTCGATCATCGCCTTCCACCCGACCGGCGAGACGAAGGGGTTGTTCGTCGGCGACAGGCCCTCGATGAGGTTGTCGAGGACGAACCGCATCTTCTCGGCGTCCTTCCAATCCAGGTCGGCATCGTCGTAGAGCTGATTCGCCAGGTCGGAGATGGCCAGGTAGGCCTGTTCGATGCGGTTGAGCAGCGGGTTGTTGGCCCAGGCGGGATCCTTGAACCGGAAGTCGCCCTTCTGCGGCTCACGGCCGCTGCGGCCGACGGCGATCAGGCCCAGCTCCTTGGCCAGACCCGCGGCGCGCTCGGCCACGGTCACCGGCTGTCCGGCGAGGGACTGCCCGAACCGGGCCCAGGCGGCGTTCGGCACCATGCGGGACGCGAAGCTCTTGGTGGAGTTGACGAGCAGCAGATCCAGGGGGGCGACGATCTCGTCGGCGCCTTCAGCGGTGGTGGTCATGTCAGGTGGCCTCGACTCTCTCGTTCGTGGGGTTCAGTTGATCTCTGCGGGGACGGTGATGTCGCGCTTCTGGACCTTGCCGGTGGCGCCCTTGGGGAGCTCCGTCAGCAGCCAGATGTGGCGGGGGTACTTGTAGGCGGCGACGCGATCCTTGACGTACTGGCGCAGCTCGTCGACGGTGGCGGTGGCACCGGGCTTGAGGGCGATGGCCGCGCCGACCTCCTCACCCAGTTCGGCGTGCGGGATGCCGATCACCGCGGCCTCCGCGATCTCGGGGTGGCTGTAGAGCACCTCTTCGATCTCGCGCGGGTAGACGTTGAAGCCGCCGCGGATGATCATCTCCTTCTTGCGGTCGACGATCGAGAAGTAGCCGTCCGCGTCGACGATCCCGATGTCGCCGGTGGAGAACCACCCGTCGGCGTCGATCGCGGCCGCCGTCGCCTCCGGCAGGTTCCAGTAGCCCTTCATGACGTTGTGGCCGCGCACCTGGACCTCGCCGCGCTCGCCCTGCGGCGACTCCTCGCCGGTGTCGCCGACGACGCGCATCTCGACGCCCTCGATGGGGGTGCCGATGGTGCCGGCCTTGCGCGGCTTGTCCGGGTGGTTGAAGCACGCGACCGGCGAGGTCTCCGAGAGGCCGTAGCCCTCGAGGATCGCGGCACCGAAGGCGTCCTCGAAGTCGGTGATGACCTGGAGGGGAAGTGCCGCGCCGCCGGAGGCGCAGACCTGCAGCGACGAGACGTCGTCGCCGGGCTGCTTGGCGGCGACGAGGGCCGAGTACATGGTGGGCACGCCCTCGAAGATCGTGACCCGGTCGCGAGCGATCACCTCGAGCGCCTTGCGCGGATCGAACCGGGGGATCAGCGTCAGGGTGAGGCCGAAACGAACGGCCGCGTTGAGCCCGCAGGTGAGGCCGAAGACGTGGAACAGCGGCAGGCAACCCATCATCACGTCGCCGGGCTTCGCGTGGAACAGGGTGCGGCCGGCGATTTCGCAGTTGCGGCCGAGGCCGTCGTGCGTGAGCTCGGCGCCCTTGGGCTTGCCGGTGGTCCCGGACGTGTGCAGGACGACCGCCGTGTCGGAGGGCTCGCGGGGCTCGACGGTCGGCGCGGGGCGCTGGTCCGCGAGCAGAGCGGCGAGGGCGGCGTCGTCGCCGAAGTGACAGGTAGCACCGGCGGCCTTCGCCCCGGCTTCCGCGTCCTCGGCGAAGACCGGCGTGGCGAACAGTGCCTTGGCGGACGTGTTGGCCAGGTAGAACTCGACCTCGGCTGCCTTGAGCAGCGGATTCATCGGCACGGCCACCGCGCCGCGGCGCATGATCCCGTAGAAGACGATGGCGAAGGCCGGGGTGTTGGGCAGCATGATGCCCACCCGATCCCCGGGCTCGATCCCCTGGTCCGCGAGGTAGCCCGCGAACCGCGCCGCGGCATCGTCGAACTGGGCGTAGGTGTACGTCAGGTCGTCGCACGTGAGGGCGATCGTGTCGGGGTGCGCGGCGGCGCTGGCGGCGAGATTCTCGGCGAGGTTCGTCATCGCGGTCTTCCTTCGTGTGGTGTCGTCTGCGTCCATTCCAGAGTGACCCCCCACACCCCGCCGGGTCGATGGTGACGGAGACAGCCTTGTGCAGCCATGGGTGTTACCGAGCACAATCACCCGTGCTGGGAACGCTGCCTCACTTCGTGCTGGACACCCGCGGGAGCGGCGGTCGCCGCAGGTGGAAGCCGGTGACGCGCCGATAGGCCGTGGCCCGCAGGGAGTACCGGCTCGGTCAGGTCGAGGCGGTCGAGATCGTCGGCGTCGGGCATGCACGAGCCCTTCGGATCGATGTGGCGCACATCACGTAGCGTGACTCAGGCCGTCCCATCGCGCGGTGCGTCGACCTGTAACCGGACACGGGCGTCGACCTCGAACGCCAGGCACAACTCGGCGACCTCGCGGGGGGCGTTGATCGATCGATCGGTGAGCTGCTCGATCCGGCGTAGGCGGTGGCGCACGGTGTTCGGGTGCACGAACAGCTCGGCCGAGGCGTCCTTGACGTTGCCGTCGTGCGCGACCCACGCGCGGAAGGTCGCGAACAGCGGCTCCCGATCCTCGGTGGGCAACGCGTAGAGCCTGCGCAGCACCGCACGCGCCAGATCCACGGTGGTCTCAGGCGCGGCGATCGCCGCCGTGCCGAGCACGGAACCGTCGAACACCGACACTCCGGTGCCCGGCCCGACGAGCTCCCGCCGCGCGAAGTTCAACCCGTGCGGGGTGTCCCGGAGTTCGCTGAACGGCGCGCTGACGCCGACGCGGGCGGTCGCGATCCGGCGCAGCAGGTCGATCACGGCGGTCCGGACGGCGACGGTGGGCGCGTGCACGATGCCGATCTGCTGATCGGGCAGCAGCCGCCACGCGGAGTAGACATCGATCGCCCGGAGCCGGTCGACGATGCCGGGCAGGGGCTGCTTGCCCACCTCCGTGGTCGCCGCGGCCACCGCGAGGTAGGGCCCCGTCGTGGGCAGGCGCAACAGCGTGGCGATCTCCCACAGGCTCTGATCGCTCGGGATACGGCCCTGCAGAAGGTGTTCGGCGAGGGCTGCACGCTCGGCGGCGTCGTCGAGGGCCTGCTCGGTGGTCCGGTCGCGGTGGGCTCCGGCCATCGCGTCGACGAACTGGTCCTGCGCCTCCCACATGTGCTGCGCCGCACTGAGGAGGGATTGCCTGCTCAGGCCGGGTTGTGCTTCCGCGACGGCCATCACCTCCTGCCACATGCGGTGCACGCCGATGCGGTAGGCGTGCATCACGGCGGCGAGGGGCACGCCGAGTTCCGCCCGGGAGCGACCGGTCGCCGCGGCGGGCGCGGTGTCGAACGACGAAGCCGTCAGCGCGTTCACCATGTACGTCAGGTTGTCCCGCACGGACTCGGTGATGAGCTCGTCGGAGACCGTGTCGGACGCCGCGTAGAAGGGGATGTCCGCGCGGATCGACCCGACGACGGCCACCGTCACCTCGCCCATCCGGGCGATCAGCGCCTCCCGGATCTGCGCGATCTCTGCGTCACTCACACCTGCCGATTGTGCTGCCTCCGCCTCTCCGGCGTACCCGATTTCGCCGCGTACGGCGCCCCGGAGCATCCGGAGGTGCTCGCGCCCTCCCCGACTCGACCTAGACTCCGCTCATGGATCTGATCCGGCACCTGCGGTTCTTCGTGGCGGTGGCCGAGGAGCAGCACTTCGGACGCGCCGCGGACCGGCTGGGCATCACCCAGCCACCGGTCTCGGCCGGCCTGCGCCGGCTGGAGGAGGCGCTGGGCGTCACGCTCATCGATCGCAGCCGACGGGGTGCCGATCTCACACCGGCCGCCCGCGAACTGCTGCCGCGGGCCCGCGTCATGGTGCGCGACGCCGACCGGTTCGTCGCGGAGGCGGCGCGGCTCGGGGCCGGGGCCGGCGAGCGGCGCGTCGCGCTGTGCGACGCGCTCGGATCCGCGGTGTCCGCCGTCTGCGCCGCGGCTCTCGCCCAGGCGGACGACGGTGCGCCACTGACCCTCTCCGCGGGGCCGTCACCTCAGCTCGCGCGGGCCGTCTCCGAGGACCTGCTCGACGTCGCAGTCGTCGAACACCCCGTATTGGGAGACGGTGCGGCGTCGGTCCCCGTGATCGCGCTGCCGCGGGATTTCCTGGTGCCCGAAGGGTTCCGTGCGCCGCGGCTGCGGGACCTCTCGGCGCTCGCGGTCGCATTGCCGCCCCGCGCGGCGAACCCGCCGGCGGCGGACCTCCTGCTGGACCGCCTGACCGCCCGCGGCATCACCTCGCCGGTGCTGATCACCGAGACCGAGGCGGCGGCACTGGCAGCCGTCGCCGCGGGTCTCGCGTTCACACCGGTGCCGGCGGGAGGCTCGGCCCCGGCGGGCACCGCACGCCGCTCCGCGAACGACTTCCCCCTGCGGGTCAAGGTTGTCGGGAGCCGGGACCATCCGGATACGGCCCGCCTCGAGTCCGCGTTGTGGCGCGCCGGGCGGTCCCGGCCGTGACCGCGGGCGACGCGCGCGAGCGGATCGAGGCGGTCTTCGCGGATGCCGGCTGCAACGGCTGGCTGCACGCCCGGGTGATCGGCGACACGGCGGAGCTGTCCGTGCGCGGCGAGCAGCCCGTCGTCCCCGCGTCGGTGTACAAGGTCGTGCTGCTGGTGGCCGCGGCGCGCGCCTTCGACGCGGGTCGCCTGGATCCGCTGGCCCGGGTCGTCGTCGATCCGGCGATCGCGACGCCCGGCCCCACCGGTGTTGCGGCGCTGTCGGACCCGGTGGAGATGAGCGTGCGCGACCTGCTCCGTTCGATGATCGCCGTGTCGGACAACGCGGCAGCCGGCGTGGTCATGCGGCTCGTCGGTCTCGATGCCGTGCAGGCGACCGCGCGCGGTCTCGGGCTGCACGACACTCGGATCGTCGGAGGCGACGCGGAGATCCACGCCGCGATGATGGCCGAGACCGACACCCGGACGGTCGCCGAGGCCTTCGCAGCCCTTGCGGACGACGACCTGGCGCGTCCGGTCCGCGCCTACGACCCGTCGTTCGGCAGCGCGACCACGGCCACGGACATGACGGCGCTGCTCGCCGCGGTGTGGTCGGACACCGCGGCCTCAGCGGAGCAGTGCGCGTTCGCCCGGTCCGCTCTGGGCGGTCAGGTCTTCCGCCACCGGGTGGCATCGGGCTTCGGATCGGCACCGTCGATCGCGGGTAAGACGGGGACCCTCGGTGCGCTTCGGAACGAGGTGGCGGTCATCGGCTACCCCGGCGAGCACCCCGTCGCGGTCGCGGTGTTCACCCACGCGGCGCGCAGCGATCCGAGCCTGCCACTCGTCGACGCGGCCATCGGGCGGGTGGCGGCGATCGCGGTCGACGCCCTTCGCGTACCCATCGACCTGGAGTGATACCTATCCGCTATCGTCCGGGAGCGTGTCGCACTTTGCTCGATATCACCGCGCGCGGGTTCACTGATCGCCATGCATCATTCCTCACGCCGGCACGCGCCGAGGCTGCCCGCCCACGCACTGCCCGGCGCGGCCCTGGTGATCGCCGCCCTCGGGGGATCGCTCGTCGCGTGCTCGGAGGACGACGTGGTCGCCAAGTTCGCGGCCGCGGTGTCGAACCGCGACGCGGCGCACGCCGGCAACCTCACGTCGGACCCCGCCGCCGCGACGGCGGGGCTGCAAGCCACCTTCGACGGCATGGGCGAGGCGAAGCCCACCGTCACCGTCGGCAAGGACGGTGAGGACCGGACACTCACCTGGTCGTGGGCGCTACCGCGCCAACACGGCGTCCGGTACACCACGGCGATCGCGGCCGGTGGCGGCAAGGTCACGTGGGCACCGACTCTGGTCCACCCCGACGCCGTCGCCGCGGGCTCGCGCCTGCGGTACGCCGACGAGAAGCCGTACACCACAAGGGTCGTGGATCGGAAGAATGCGTCGCTCATGACCTGGCAAACGGTCACCGTCGTGAACCTCGCCCCGGAGAGGGCCGCCTCCGCGGCCGACGCGCTCGCCACGAAACTCCGCGCCGCCGACCCGTCGGTGACCGCCGACGGGCTCCGGAAATCGGTGGCGGGCAAGGACTCCCCCACCGCCGTGATCTCGCTGCGAGCGGACGACGCGAAGCGGGTCGGCCCGCTCACCGGGATCGACGGGGTGACGGTTCGCGACGAGGGCCGCCTGTTGACCGGTTCGCCGGTGCTCCGCTCCCCGGTGATCGCGGGACTGGAGGAACGCTGGCGGCGGGACGTCGACGCCGCGGCGGGCTCGTCGGTCACCGTCGTCGACCGCGACGGCGCCCCGGTCCGACTGGTCGACTCCTTTCCGGCGAAGCAGATCCCGCCCGTTCGGACCACCCTGGACGCGGGGCTCCAGCGCGCCGCGAACGCCGCCGTCGCGGGCGAGAAGCGCGCGACGATGCTCGTCGCGATCCGCCCGTCCACCGGCGGCATCCTCGCGGTCGCGCAGAACACCGCCGCCGACACGCAGGGCCCCGTCGCACTGACCGGCCTGTACGCGCCCGGATCCACCTTCAAGACGATCACGACCGCGGCGGCGCTGGACGCGAAGATCACCGCCCCGGACGCGCAGCTGGCGTGTCCCGGTCGCGCGACCTTCGGCGACCGCACCATCCCCAACGAGAACGAGTTCGCCCTCGGCACCGTGCCGCTGCACACGGCCTTCGCCAAGTCCTGCAACACCACGATGGCGGGCCTGGGCACGAAACTCGGCGACACCGCGCTCACGGACACCGCGAAGCGATTCGGCCTCGGCGTGGACTTCGCCCTCCCCGGCGTCACCACCGTGACCGGCTCGGTACCCGCCACGCGCTCGTCCGCCGAACGCGTCGAGGAGTCCATCGGCCAGGGGCGGGTCACCGCCTCACCCTTCGGCCTCGCGGTGGTGGAGGCCTCGCTCGCCGCCCGCAGCACGGTCCGGCCCGCGCTGTTCGACGGTGAGCCCGCCCGCGCGGACACCGCGGCCCAGCCCATCGACGCCGGCGTCGCCGCGGCTCTGCGCGCCGCGATGCGGGAGACGGTGACCGCGGGCACCGCGACCGCACTGCGCGACATCGAGGGCCTGGGCGGCAAGACCGGGACCGCGGAGTTCGGGGACAACACGCACGCGCACGGCTGGTTCGCCGGGATCGTGGGCGACCTGGCCTTCGCGACCCTGGTCGTCTCCGGCGAGAGTTCCGGGCCCGCCGTCGCCGTGAGTGGCGCCTTCCTCCGCGGCGCAGGCGGCGACCTGCCGTGATCGCGTGTGCGATGCCGCTGCCCACGCCCACCCCGCCCCCGGGATCACCGGGCCGAGCGGAATCCCCGGCCAGCCCTTCTGACCGGGCCGGTAGGCTCGGTTCGATGTTCGTCAAGGTGTGTGGGCTGCGGACGGCCGAGACCGTGGCCGCCGCGGTGGCGGCCGGTGCCGACGCGGTCGGCTTCGTCTTCGCCCCCGGCAGCGTCCGGCTGATCGACGCTCATGCCGCGGCGCCCCTGGTCGCGGGTGTTCCCGAGGGCGTCGAGACCGTCGGGGTGTTCCGCGGTCAGCCGATCGACGAGGTGCTGCGCCTGGCCCGCGAGGCCGGCGTCGGCACGATCCAGCTGCACGGCGACGAGCCCGACGATCACTTCGTCCGCGCCACCGCCGCGGGGTTCTCGACCATCCGCGCGATCTCCGCCGCCCGGTACACCACCTCCGGGCACGCGGGCCCCCATCGCCTGCTCATCGATGCGACGGTGCCCGGCTCGGGCACCGCGTTCGACCCGGCGGACCTGCCGGTTCCCCCGGATGTCGACTGGCTGCTCGCCGGCGGCCTGCGGCCCGACACCGTGGCCGCGCTCATCGCGGCCTTCGCGCCGGCCGGCGTGGACGTCTCCAGCGGCGTGGAGTCGGCGCCCGGCGTGAAGGATCCGGCCCTGATCCGCGCGTTCCTCGCCGCCGCCCGGCCCTGACCTGCGCTTCCTGCTCCGGCCGTCTCCCCTACAGGGGGTAGTATTCGGCGCATGTTCCGGCCCGCCCGCCCCGAAGCCACGATCCGTGGCGCCGCGGTGGGCGTGGTCTCCTTCGCCGCGAGTCTGACGGCGCACGCACTCGCCATGCGAGGCGCCGGAGCCGCGATGCCGGGCCACGACATGGGCGGCTCGATGCCGACGGCGACCGCACACGCCGGGCACGCGATGCCGGCGATGGCCTCGATGCCGGGCGATGACATGGGCGCTGCAGGGGCGCACGCGATGCACCACGTGGCGTCGACGGCGATGCCGATGGCGGCACCGTCGGTCCCGGTGACCGCAGTGCTCCTCCTGGCGCTCGCGTGCGCAGCGCTCGGTGCGCTCGCGGCCCGGCCGCGCACGACCGGCCCCACCGGCGCGGCGGCGATGCTGCTCCTGGGCCAGGGCGTGGGCCATCTCGTCCTCGGCCTGACGATGGGGCACCTCGCGCTGAGCCCCACCATGGCCGGTGCCCACCTCGCCGCTGCGGTCGTGGCCGGCGCGGTCATCGCCGGAGCCGAACACGCGCTGCGCGCCGCGCTCGCCACACTCACGCCCCTGGCAACGACGTGGCGGGAGCGACCCGGCACCGTCGTCGCCCCGATCTGGACCTTCCGCGCCGTCCCGGGGCCCGTGCTCGCGCGGCACGGGGCACTGCGCGCGCCGCCACGCTGACATCGCCTCCCGCTTTCTCCACCCGGATCGGCCTCGCCGCCCGGGCTTCCCGCGCGTACGCGCACAACTCTCGAGGTGACCCATGTCTGTGACCGAATCGGCGGCGGAGAACGCGCCGCCGACCCAGCAACCCGCAGTCGCCGCTCCGCCGGCGCGGCCGGGGTGGCGCGCCGCGATCCTGCGGCTGCACTTCTACGCGGGCCTGCTCGTCGGCCCGTTCCTGCTCATCGCCGCGATCAGCGGCGGGCTCTACGCGGCGGCGCCCACCGTCGAACGATTCGTCTACGCGGACCAGATCGTCGCCGCAACGGACGGGCCGGCGCGGCCGTTGTCGGAGCAGGTCGCCGCAGCGCAGGCGACCCGTCCGGACCTCCCGGTCGCGGCGGTCCGCACGGGGGACGGCGCGGGCCGCACGACCCGCGTGCTGTTCGACGATCCGGCGCTCACGGCCGAGGGGCGCCAACTCGCGGTGTACGTCGACCCCGCGTCGGGGCGGGTCCAGGGCGCACTGCCGGTCTACGGCTCGGCCGAGGCCCTGCCGATCCGGTTCTGGATCGACCGACTGCACGTCGATCTGCATCTCGGCTCCGTCGGCCGCTTCTACAGCGAGCTCGCGGCGTCGTGGCTATGGGTGGTCGCCCTCGGCGGCCTGTACCTGTGGTGGCGGCATCGTCGGGGGAACCCGAAGCGCATGCTGGCCTACCCGCGCGGGCAGAAGGGCCGGGGCGGCCGGATGAGCCGCCACGCCGCGATGGGCACGTGGCTTCTGGTGGGCCTGGTGTTCTTCTCGGCGACGGGCCTGACCTGGTCGAAGTACGCGGGCGAGAACATCGGCCAGCTGCGGGCCGAGCTGGGCTGGGTCAAGCCGACGTTGTCCACCTCGCTCACCCCCGGCGGCGGGCACACCGACGGCGGCGAGCACGCCGACCATCAGATGTCCGCCGCGAAGCCGGCCGTCCCGCCCGAGGTCGCCGCGCAGACCCGGGCCCGCAACATCGCCGTCCTGGATCGGGCCGTCGCGGCCGCCGCCGAACGGGGCGTCGACGGTGCCGTCCAGGTCTCGATCCCGACGGATCCGTCCGTCGCGATCACGGTGGCGCAGACCCGACAGCCCTGGCGCATGGGCATCGACTCGGCGACGATCGACCCGTCGACGGGCGGGGTCGTGACCGTGCTCCCGTTCGCGTCCTGGCCACTGCTCGCGAAGGCGACGGAGATGCTCATCAACACCCACATGGGGTGGCAGTTCGGCCTGCTCAATCAGATCGCGCTGGTCGCGTTCGCAGCGCTGCTCGTGGTCGTGATCGTGCGCGGCTACCTGATGTGGTGGCAGCGGCGTCCGAAACGCGGCGGGCTACCGAGACCTCCCGCTCGGGGCGCGATCCGGAAGGTCGAACCGTCGCATGCGATTCCGGCGATTCTGGGCATAGCGTTCCTCGGTTGGTTCCTTCCGGTGTTCGGTGTTTCGCTGCTCGCGTTCGTCGCCCTCGACCTTGCGATAGGCGTGGCTAAGAGGGGTGGGGCTAACCTAAGAAATAGGCTCTGACCTGCGCAAAGGGTCGCCTTGCCTGCGTTGCACGGCAGCTGGAACGGTTCTAGAGTCGTCCGTATGAAGTTGACGGATGCACTCGAAGAGAAGTTCAACGACCAGATCACGCTCGAGTTCGAGGCTTCGCTGGTCTACCGCCAGCTGGCGATCGAGATGGAGATCCGAGACCTGCCGGGCATCGCCGCGTGGCTGCGCCACCAGGCCGACGAGGAGATCGTCCACGCGAACAAGTGGATCGACCACCTGTCGGACCGTGGCAACCACCCGAAGATCGGCGCGTCGGCGGCCCCGAAGGTCGACGTGACGACCGTCCTCGACGTGTTCGACGTCGCGCTGGAGCACGAGCGTCGCGTGTCGGACTCGATCCGCAACCTGTACCGCGCGGCGAACGACGACATCGACTCGAAGGCGCTCATCCAGTGGTTCGTCAACGAGCAGGTCGAGGAGGAGGCCACGGTCAGCGAGATCGTCGGTCGTCTCAAGCTCATCGACGGTGACGGCCCGGGCCTGCTCCGCCTCGACGAGGAGCTCAAGTCGCGCCCCACGCGCACGACCGAGGCCTGACCAGACCACTATTGCAGCCCGGGAAACGGGGCCCTCCACATCCGGAGGGCCCCGTTTTTCGTTCCGCTCCCCGCGCCCGAACGAAAGCAGGTCGACGATTCTGGCCATCCGTGCTAATTTTTAACCATGCGGCCAGAAAACGAGTCAATAGGCCAGAGATCGTTCATCGAAGAGGCCCGCCGCCGGCAGATCATCGACGCTGCGGTCGAGGTACTGGCCGATGCGGGATTCGGCGGTGCCTCGCTGGCTCGCATCGCCGATCGCGCGGGAATCTCCAAGGGCGTCATCTCCTACCACTTCGCGGGGAAGGACGAACTGCTCCGCCAGGTCGTGATCTCGCTCTACGAGAACGGCGCGGCGATGATGGTCCCGCGGATCGAGGCAGCGGACTCGGCGCTCGGTCGGGTCCGCGCATACATCGAGTCGAACCTCGAGTTCCTCGACACCCACCGCCGCCACATCACCGCGATGATCGAGGTCGTGTTCGGCCTGCGCGGCGCCGACGATCGTCCCGCCTTCACCGCCGAGGACGGCGACAACGCCTCGGTCCTCCCCCTCGCGGAGCTGCTCCGAGCCGGTCAGGACTCGGGCGAGCTCGGCGATTTCGACGCGTGGATCATGGCGCAGCAGATCCGCGACTCGATCGACGGCGCGGCCACGCGCGCCGCCCGCGATCCGGACCTCGACCTCTCCCCGTACGCCGATCAGATGCTTGCGCTCTACCTCCGGGCGGTGCAACCACCGCCGCCCGGAGCGTCCTAGCCATTCGCCCGGAGGTAGCCATGACGGAAACCCGAACGTCCCCGTCGACCGACCGAAACCCTCACGGCCCCATCAACGCGGCCCCGATCGCCTGGCCCGTGCTGATCCCGATCGCCCTCGTCGCGACAGCGGCGGCGCTCTTCGGCGCGAGCCGCTACCACCTGTTCGGCGACGAGCTGTACTTCATCGCCGCGGGGCACCATCCCGCCGCGAGCTACGCGGATCAGGGGCCGATTCTGCCGCTGCTGGCACGGTTCGACGCAGCGCTGCCGGGCGATTCGCTCATGCTGTTCCGGCTGCCGTCGGTGATCGTGACGATCGTCGGGGTGCTGCTCGCCGGCCTTCTCGCGCGGGAACTGGGCGGCGGGCGTCTCGCGCAGGGTCTGTCGGCGGGTGCGTACGCGACCTCGACCTTCCTGCTGCTGCAGTCCTCCCTGCTCGCCACTAACGCGATCGACACGCCGCTGTGGGTGGCGGTCACCGTTCTGATGGTGCGCTGGGTGCGCACGCGCCAGGATTGGCTCCTGTTCGCAGCGGGGGTGGTGACGGCCATCGACATGCAGGTCAAATGGCTGATCCCGGTGTTCTGGGTGTGCGTCATCGCTGCCTCGCTGATCTGGGGGCCGCGCGAGCTCGTCCGGCGCCCGGCGCTGTGGGCGGGCGGCGCGTTCACCGTGATCACGATGACCCCGGCACTGATCTGGCAGGCTCGACACGGCTGGCCGTACCTGCAACTCACGAGCCAGGTCGCGGAGGAGAGCCAGTACACCGGCGGACGTCTGTTGTTCGTACCGATCATGCTGCTGCTCGCGGGAATCCTCGGCACACCGTTGCTGGTGTACGGGCTGTACGCGCTGTTCCGCTCGCCGGATCTGCGACCGTTCCGCTTCCTCGCCCCCGCGTTCGTGCTGCTGGTGGTGGTCTTCATCGTCACCGGGGGACGGCCCTACTACCCCGGCGGCATGCTGCCGGTGATCATCGCGGCGGGTGCCGTCGGCTTCGAACGGATCCGATGGCCGCGAGTCCGATGGGTCGCCGCGCCGCTGTCGGTGTTCGCCGTGGTCTTCGTGGTTGTGAGCCTGCCCTTCACTCCGCAATCGAAGATCGCAGAACCGAAGTCGGTCATGGAGGCCGGGATGCAGATCTCCGTGTACGGCCAGTTCGGTTGGCCCGAGCTCACACGAGCCGTCGAGGAGTCGATCGGGACGCTCCCCGCGTCCGATCGCCCGCAGGCGATCGTCACGAACTCCTACTGGCAGTCGGCCGCCCTGGAGTACTACGGAAAGGGCCTCCCCCCGGTGTACAGCCCCAGCCGAGGGTACGGCTATCTCGGGCAGCCCGTCGATTCCGCGACGACCGTGCTCTGGGTCGTCGACTCCGACGCGGAACAGCCGGGCGAGATGTGTGAGACCTCGCGAACCCTCCGGTCGGTGCACCACCGCATCGGGATGCCCACCGCGTCGACCGGTGTCGACATCCGGCTGTGTCATGCCCGGGCGCCCTGGTCGCAGCTGTGGCCGGACCTCCGGCGGATGTGATCTGCGCGGTTCGTTCATCGCTCGGCAGGATCACGAGCCGGATCGCGCCCACCCTCGCCCGACCCGGGACGACGAACGGCCCACGGAGAGGTCCTCCGTGGGCCGTTCGATTCGTGACTCAGACCAGCAGTTCCGCGATCTGCACCGTGTTCAGCGCGGCGCCCTTGCGCAGGTTGTCGCCGCTGATGAACAGTGCGAGGCCGCGGCCCTCGGGCACACCCGGGTCCTGGCGGATGCGGCCGACGAGCGAGTCGTCGGAACCGGCGGCGGCCAACGGAGTGGGCACGTCGACGAGCTTGACACCCGGCGCGGACGCGAGCAGTTCCTGCGCCCGCGCGACCGACAGCGGCGACGCGAACTCGGCGTTGATCGACAGCGAGTGGCCGGTGAGCACGGGCACGCGCACGCACGTGCCGCTCACCAGCAGGTCGGGAAGGCCCAGGATCTTGCGCGACTCGTTGCGCAGCTTCTGGTCCTCGTCGGTCTCACCCGAACCGTCGTCGACGATCGAACCGGCCAGCGGCAGAACGTTGAACGCGATCGGCGCGACGTACTTGTTCGGCGCGGGGAAGTCCACCGCTGAGCCGTCGTGCACGAGCTTCTCGGCCTCCGGCGCGACGGCGCGGACCTGGGAGACCAGCTCCTCCACGCCGGCCAGGCCCGAACCGGACACGGCCTGGTACGACGAGACGATCAGCCGCTGCAGGCCGGCCTCGTCGTGCAGCACCTTGAGCACCGGCATCGCCGCCATCGTGGTGCAGTTCGGGTTGGCGATGATGCCCTTCTTGAGGTCGCGGACCTGCTCGGGGTTCACCTCCGAGACCACCAGCGGCACGTCCGGATCCTTGCGGAAGGCGCTCGAGTTGTCGATCACGGTGACGCCGGCCGCGGCGAACCGCGGGGCCTGCACCCGCGACATCGTCGCGCCCGCGCTGAACAGCGCGATGTCGAGCCCCGTCGGATCAGCGGTCTCGGCGTCCTCGACGACGATCTCGCGATCACCGAAGTGCAGCGTCTTGCCCGCGGACCGCGAGGACGCGAAGAACCGCACCTCGTCGGCCGGGAAGTTCCGGTCCAGCAGCAGCTGCCGCATGACGGCGCCCACCTGGCCGGTGGCGCCGATGACTCCTACTCGAACGCCCATGACTACCGCCCCGTTCCCGCGTAGACGACGGCCTCTTCGTCCGTTCCCAGGCCGAAGGCGTCGTGCAGCACCTTGACGGCCTCGTCGAGCTCGGTATCGCGGATGAGGACCGAGATGCGGATCTCCGAGGTGGAGATCAGCTCGATGTTGATGCCGGCCTGGGAGAGCGCCTCGCAGAAGGTGGCGGTCACGCCGGGGTGGCTCTTCATGCCCGCGCCGACCAGCGAGACCTTTCCGACGTGATCGTCGTAGACGACCGAGTCGAAGCCGATCTCCTTGCGCAGCGCCTCGAGCTTCTCCACGCCGAGGGGGCCGAGCTCGCGGGGCAGCGTGAAGGTGATGTCGGTGCGGCCCGTGTCGACCTTCGAGACGTTCTGCAGCACCATGTCGATGTTGATCTCTGCGTCGGCGATCGCGCGGAAGACACGGGCGGCGTAGCCCGGCTTGTCCTCGAGGCCGACGACGGTGATCTTCGCCTCGCTGCGGTCGTGGGCGACGCCGGTGAGAATTGCCTCTTCCACGGGGATGTCCTCCATAGATCCGTTGACGATGGTGCCGGGCTTGGTCGAGTACGAGGAGCGCACGTGGACCGGAACGTTGTAGCGGCGCGCGTATTCGACGCACCGGAGCATGAGCACCTTCGCGCCGCAAGCGGCCATCTCCAGCATCTCCTCGAAGGAGACCTTCTCGAGGTGGCGGGCATTGGGCACGATGCGCGGGTCGGCGGTGTAGATCCCGTCGACATCGGTGTAGATCTCGCAGACGTCGGCGTTCAGTGCGGCGGCCAAGGCGACGGCGGTGGTGTCCGAGCCTCCGCGGCCGAGCGTGGTGACGTCCTTGGTGTCCTGCGAGACGCCCTGGAAGCCGGCGACGAGGACGATCTTGCCGTCGTCGATCGCGGCCTGGACGCGCCCCGGGGTGACGTCGATGATCTTCGCCGCGCCGTGCTTGCTGGTGGTGATCACACCGGCCTGCGACCCCGTGAAGGACTGCGCCTCGGCGCCCAGGGAGTGGATCGCCATCGCGACGAGCGCGTTGGAGATGCGCTCACCCGAGGTGAGCAGCATGTCCATCTCGCGGGCGGGCGGCGCCGGGCACACCTGGTTGGCGAGATCGAGCAGCTCATCGGTGGTATCGCCCATCGCGGAGACGACCACGACGACGTCGTTACCCGCGCGCTTGGTCTCGACGATCCGTTCGGCCACGCGCCGGATGCGCTCGGCGGAGGAGACGGAGCTGCCTCCGTACTTCTGGACGACGAGTGCCACGTGGAACCTCTCCGTTGCGGGCTTCGATGGTCTACTCGATCCTACCGACCTGGGTTCTTCGGCTTCGAGGGCACCGTTCCAAGTGGAGCGCAACCCGCCGTTCAGTGACATCGGGGATGATCGGTGGGAACGCGAACCTCAGGAGATCCGATGAACCCCTACGGCGGCGGCCAGAGCCCCGGTCAGTACCCCGGCAGCTCCCTCCCCCAGGGCGGCGCGCCGCGGCCCGGGGGCGGGCCCACCGGCCCGCAGTACGGCGGGCAGCAGTACGACGGCCGGCCCGGGCAGAGCGGATTCCCAGGTCGGCAGGGCCGGCCACACGGTCCCGGCCAGGGCCCCCAGGCCACCACCCCCTTCAGTCCGCAGCAGGCCGGTCATCCGCAGGGGGCGTACCGGCCGGGCGGGTACCCGCCCGGTCCGCCGCAGCCCCCGTACGGTGCCCCCGGGGACGGTGGCCCCGGCAAGGGCGGAGGCAACCGCAAAGGCCTGATCATCGCGCTGACCGCGATCGTCGCCATCCTGGCCGTCGCCGGGGTGATCGCGATCGTCGTCGCGACGAAGAGCGACGGCTCGTCGACGACCGCCTCCCCCGTCACCTTCTCCGCCGATGCCAGCACCACCGGCGCCGCGCCCACCACCGGCGCCGCCCCGACGACCGGCACCGCACCCGCCACCGAATCGGACGGCTTCCTGACCACGGCACCCAAGCCGACCAGCGGCGCACCGTCGGGCGGGGTCTCCGTGCAGCTCAAGCTGTCCGCGGGCGGCAGCGGCGCGGGCGTCGTGATGGTCACCGGCATCCAGGAGGGCACGGTCCCGAAGGCCTCGACGCTGCCGTGGGAGTGGCAGGGCACCGCGACGATCGGGCGCACCATGTCGCTCATCGTGACCGGGACGGGCCCCGTGACCTGCACGATCACCGTCAACGGGCAGGAATTCGCCAGGACCGGCGACAACTACGTCAACTGCACCATCACGCGAGTCAGCACGCCGTGACGGCGGTCGGCGCGCGCGGGGGCGCCGCGCAGCGGACCGTCGGTACGATGCAACGCGTGCCGACCGCCCCCGACCTCGCCGCGACCGGAGCCGACACCGGAGCCGCGACGGCACCGTCGTCCCTGCTCGACCGCACCCGGTCGATCTGGCTGCCGATCGTGTTCTACCTCGCGATCCGCGGCATCGGGCTGGCGGTGCTCGCGCGATTCGCGCAGCTCCGCAATCAGAACCTCGCCGATCTGCTGACCGCGTGGGACGGCAAGTGGATGATCGGGCTGGCCACCTACGGCTACAACGACATGCCCTGGCGGTTCGTCGACGCGCGGGGCGAGCACACCGCCGACACGGCCTACGCCTTCTTCCCGGGCTTCCCCATGCTGGTCCGGGCGGTGGCACAGCTGCCCGGCTTCGACGCCTACCGCGCGGCGCTCACCGTCAACACGATCCTCGGCTGCGTCGCGGCGGTGGCCGCGTACCGGCTGGGCAGGCTGTGCGTCGAGCACATGCCGCGCGTGCCCACCCACCTCGCCGAGCGGGCGGGCCTGCTCACGACCGTCCTGTTCGCGGCCGCGCCGATGTCGATCGTGCTGACCATGGCCTACACCGAGGCGCTCTACTGCGCCCTCGCCGGCTGGGCCCTCGTCGGGGTCATGGAGCGCAGATGGATCCTCGCGGGCGTCTGCACGGCGCTGGCGGGGCTGTGCCGCCCCACCTCCGTGGTCCTCATCGGGGTGGTCGCGCTGGCGGCCCTCATCGCGGTCCTCTCGTCCCACGGTGCCGAACGGATCAAGGCCGTCGTCTGCGTGGTGCTCACCCCGCTCGGGTGGCTGACCTATCTGCTGATCGTCGCGCACCACACCGGGAGCCTCACGGGGTGGTTCCGGATCCAGACGGAGGGCTGGGGCACGACGTTCGACCTGGGCGTGCAGACCTGGCAGTTCGTCAACTACAGCCTGATCAACGGCTCCGATGTCGCGGACCTGTCGGTCGTCGGGCTGCTCGCCGCATCGATCGTGCTGATCGTGCTCGCGATCCGCGCGAAGACACCGTGGCCGATCACCCTGTACGGCTCGCTCGTGGTGATCTCACTCCTCGGCTCCGGCGGCCTCATGATGTCGCGGCCCCGGCTGCTGCTCCCCGCCTTCGTACTGCTCATCCCGATCGCGATCGGCCTGGCGAGGCGCTCGCGGAACGTCCAGATCTGGACCTGCATCGGCATCGTCACGGTCACCTGCTGGTACGGCGCACACATGGTGAGCGTCTACCCGCACGCCATGTGACGGGGATCCGGGGCACGGAAACGGCCGGCAGGGCGGCTGCCCTGCCGGCCCTCGCCGAACGGAACTCTCAGGCGCGCAGACTGAGCGGACGGATGTCCGTCCACGCGGACTCGACGTACTCGAGGCACTCCGCCCGCGAACGGCCGCCCTCGCCGAAGGCGATCGTCCAGCCCCGGGGAGCCGGACGGAAGGTCGGCCACAGGGAGTGCTGGCCCTCGTCGTTCACGAGGACCTCGAACTCGCCCGACTCGTTGTCGAAGGGATTGTTCATTTCATTTCTCCTTTGTGGGAGGGATACGGCGATGGGTTGTTGATGAGCACGCTCGCGGCGCGAGCGCGCGGGTCAGTGGCGCATGTAGGCGCGCGCGGCGAGGGGCACGATGACGACGATCATCACGAGCGAGACGATCGCGGAGTAGGCGGTGGCGTGCTGCGCCGCCCAGTTGACCGGCTCGTTGAACACCGGCTTGGGGCTCAACGGATTGCCGAAGGCCTCACGGAGCGAACGGGCCATGGAGGTCACCGGATTCCACGACGCGATCGTGCGCAGCGGGCCCGGCAGGTCGCCCGACGCGATGAACGCCGACGAGATGAAGGCGATCGGGAACATCACGATCATGCAGAGCGCCTGCGCGGACTCGGGCGTCGAGACCGAGAGACCGATGAGCGCGCCCAGCCAGGACATCGCGAACCCGAACAGCAGTAGCGTCGCCAGGGAGAGGACCGCGTCGACCCAGCTGCCGCGGAACCGCCAGCCGACCAGCAGACCGACCACGAGCATCACCGCCACACTGATCACGTTGACGACGAGGTCCGACAGTGTGCGTCCGACCATGACGGCCAGCCGCGACATCGGCAGCGAGCAGAACCTGTCGATGATGCCGTTCTTCATGTCGGAGGCGACGCCGATCGCCGTCTGGCCGGAGCTGAAGGCCACCGTCTGGACCAGGATGCCGGCGAGTAGGAACTCGCGGTAGCGGTCTCCGCCCACCTCGCCCCCCAACGCCGAACCGAACACGTAGCTGAAGAGCAGCACGAACATGATCGGCTGGACCGTGGCGCCCAGGAGCAGCTGCGGGATCCGGATCAGGGTGGTGAGGTTGCGGCGGGTCATCACCGCGCAGTCGCTGAGGAATCCGTTCAGCGACGACTCGCGTTCCTGGGGGAAGGTGATCGCGGTCATCAGTTGCTCTCCTCGGTCTTGTTCGCGTCCTCGCCGGTGAGGGCGAAGAAAACGTCGTCCAGGGTGGCCTCGCGCAGCATCGCGGATTCGACGTGGACGCCCGCTTCGCGCAGGTCGTTGAGGACGGCGACCAGCTTGTGCTGGCCGTCCGCCACGCGGATGGCGCTGAGGCCCGAGGCCTCGCGGACCGCGGTGCCGTCGATCGCATGGCGGGCCAGGATCGGCCACGCGGTGACCCGATCGCGTTCGCGGATTCCGATCTGGATCAGGTCGGCCGCGGCGGCCGACTTGAGCTCGGGCACCGTGCCGGACCGGATGATCCGGCCCTGGTCGATGATCGTGACCAGGTCGGCGAGCAACTCGGCCTCGTCCAGGTACTGCGTGGTGAGCAGCACCGAGATGCCCTCCTCCTTGCTGAGCCGGGCGATCACGTCCCACACGTCCTTGCGGCTGCGCGGGTCGAGACCGGTGGTCGGCTCGTCGAGGACGACGAGCCGCGGCCGCGCGATGATGGCGCCGGCCAGGTCGAGACGCCGGCGCATGCCGCCGGAGTAGGTGCCCGATGCGCGGTCGGCGGCACCCGTGAGCCGGAACTGCTTGAGCAGCTCCGTCGCCCGGGCCTTCGCGGCGCCCTTGTCGAAGCCGTACAGACGGGCGAACATCTCGAGGTTCTCACGGCCCGTGAGGTTCTCGTCCACGGCCGAGTACTGGCCCGAGAGCCCGATGATCGAGCGCGCCCGGCGCGGGTCGGCAAGGGCGTCGACACCGTCGATGGTCACGGAGCCCTCGGAGGGCTTCATGAGTGTCGAGATGATCTTCACCGTGGTCGTCTTGCCGGCGCCGTTCGGGCCCAGCAGCGCGTGCACGCTGCCCGGCGCGATATCGAGGTCCACCCCGCCCAGCGCGTACACCGCCTTCTTGCCACGGCCGTACTTGCGGGTCAGGCCCCGCACGCTGACGAGTGGCTTGGTGTCGTCGAGCGTCTTGCTCGTGGACCTCACCACGGCGGTGTAGTTGCCCGTGAGGAAGACGTTCATCGTGCGGGCGATCTCGTCGATCGCCGGCGCCGAGCCGAGCTGGTTGTGCGTGGCCTCGATGTCGTGCACCTGCACCAGGCCCGTCACGTACGGCCGCCACAGCTGCGGCACCAGGCCGCCCGTGGGCTGCTCCGTGGCGCGGAAGACCAGCATGTTGCCGTCGTACTCACGCGGTCGGTGCGAGTAGCCCAGCGAGGTGTTGTGCCGGTAGTTCGTCAGCAGCCGCTCCATCTGGCCGCGCGAGAGCTCCCGCGCCGGTCCGCCGGCGGATGCCAGAAGGTCCAGGGCGTCGTCGGTGCTCAGCTCGGCGTCCTCATCGACGTCGAGGCCGACGAACTCGCGCAACAGCGCCGCGATCGACATCTCCTCGCGCGGCCCGCGGTAGTCGCCCAGCGGGTACGCGTCCATGAGCGCGAGGTTGACCTTCTCGCCCAGTTCCCGCAGCTCGACGGCCATCTCGTGCGCGATCAGGCCGCCGAGCGACCAGCCGAGGAGGTTGTACGGGCCGTGCGGGCGGGTCGCGCGGATGGACCGCACGTAGGTGCGGGCCAGCTCCTTGATCGAGTCCGCGGGCGGCATCGGGTAGGAGATCCCGGGGGCCTGCATGCCGATGATCGGGATGCTCGGGTCGAGCTCGCTGGAGAGCCCCAGGTAGTTCCACGCCAGGCCGACCGCGGGGTGGATGCAGTACAGCGGGTCCACGCCCGGGGTGCCCGCGCGCAGCGGCAGGATCGGGTCGGTGATCGCGGTATCGGAATCCGCAGCCACACCGGTGATCACGGCAGTGGTCGAGACCTGGGCCGGAGCGCCCGCGATCCGGGCCGCGATGGTCCCGACCTTCGCGTCCTCGAAGAACCAGCGGATGCTGGCGTCCTCGGAGTTGAACCGCTCGCGCAGTCGGTCGACGGCGATCGCGGCCTGCAGAGAGGTACCGCCGACGGCGAAGAAGTCGTCCTCCATACCCAGCGAGGCGACACCCAGTACGTCGGAGAGGATCTCCGCGACCGCGCCCTCCAGGCTGGCCGACGAGACCGCGCGCTGCTTCGGCGCCGCGGGCTGGGCCAGTGCCGCAAGGGGCGAGGCCGGAGCCTCGTCCGCTGCCGGTGCCGGCGCTACCGGCGCGCCGACCGGGGGCAGGGCCTTGAGGTCCGTCTTGCCGTGGGCCGAGACCGGGACGCTTTCGATCTCCTGGAAGACGGCCGGAACCATGTGCCGCGGAAGCCGATCCGCGACGTACGAGCGAAGCGCGTCGACGGTGACGGCACCATCGGTCACGTAGTACGCGACCAGCCGGGCCGCGGCCTGCGCCTCGAGCGAGCCCTCGGGACGGTCGACCACGACCACGGCCTGCCGCACGTTCGGGTGCCCCTCGAGCGCTGTCACGATCTCGCCCGGCTCGACGCGGAAACCGCGCACCTTGAGCTGATCATCACTGCGCCCAACGAACTCGAGCACCGGATCGCCGGAGTCCCCTGCGCGCCAGCGCACGAGATCGCCCGTGCGGTACATGCGCTTGTAGCCCTGCGCGTCGTTGTACGGGTTGGCCACGAACCGCGACGCCGTGAGGTCGGGACGGTCCAGGTAGCCGTGCGCCACCCCGGGGCCCGCGACGTACAGCTCGCCGACGGTGCCGGGCGCGACCAGGTTCAGCCGCTCGTCGCAGATCATCAGCTGCGCGTCCGTGACGGCACTACCGATGTCCACGTTGTTCGGATCGACCGCGCCGATGGTCGCGGCGATCGTGACCTCGGTCGGGCCGTAGGCGTTGATCAGGATGCGCCCGTCCGACCAGCGGCGCGCCAGCTCGGTCTGCAGGACGTCGCCGCCGACGCTGAGCGCCTCCAGCAGAGGCAGATCGCGATCCGGGATCGTGGCCAGCGCCGCCGGCGTGATGAAGGCGTGCGTGACCTCGTTCTCGGCGAGGAAGTCGCCGAGGGGCGAGCCGCCGTAGAGGGTGACCGGCGCGACCACGAGCTCGGCGCGCGACCAGGTCGCGAGCAGTAGCTCGAGGATCGACGCGTCGAAGCTCGGCGACGCGAAGTGCAACACCCGCGCGTTCGCCCCGACGGCGTGCTGGCGCACGAGCGTGTCCGCCATCGCGGCCAGACCACGGTGCGGGACGACGACGCCCTTGGGCTTGCCGGTGGAACCGGACGTGTAGATCACGTACGCCGGATCGTCCATCCCGATCTGCGCGATGCCCGCCGACGGATGCTGCACCCGGGAGGTGCTCAGGTCCACGGTCACCCAGTCCACGAGCTCGGGCAGGTCGCTCGCAGTGTCGCGCACCGTCAGGCCCATCGCGGGCTTGGCGTCCTCGAGGATGTACCGGATGCGCTCGGCGGGGTAGTTCGGGTCGACGGGCACGTACACCGCGCCGAGCCGGGCAACGGCCCAGAACGCGACGACGGACGCGGCGGAGCGCGGGATCGATACCGCGATCCGGGTGCCCACACCCACCCCGAGGCCGGCCAGGCGATTGGCGAGCGCCGAGATCGACGAGTCCAGCTCCGAGTAGGTGTACCGCACGTCACCCGCCCGCAGCGCGGGCGCACCGGGACGCTGGCGCACGGCGCGCGCCAGGATCTCCGCCATGGTGTGCGGCTCGATCGTGGTGGCGGCCCGCCGGAACAGTTCCTCCTCCTCCGGCAGCAGCACCGGGAGATCCGCGACCGGCGTGTCCGGCGACGCGACGCCGGCCGTCACCAGGCGCACGAGGCGCGCGACGATGCCCTCCGCGGTACCCGGACGGTACAGGTCGGTCCGGTACCGCAGGTTGAACCGCAGGCCCTCCTCCACCTCGCGGACCTCGAAGGTCGCGTCGAAGGTCGTGGTGGCGGCGGCCAGCGGCAGCGGCTCGAGGTCGAACAGACCGCCGCCGTCGGAGCTCAGCACGCTCAGCGGATCGCCGAGGTTCTGGTGACTGAGCACCACCTGGAACACCGGGTGCCGGTCACGGCTGCGCGGCGGAGCCAGTGCCTCGATGACGCGCTCGAACGGCGCGGTCGCGTGGACCAGGTCGTCCAGGTCACCGCTGCGGATCCGATCGACGAGAGCGTTGAAGGTCTCCGCACCGGTCACCGAGGTGCGCAGCGCCACGGTGTTGACGAACATGCCGACGACGTCCCGCAGGCGGCGGTCCGTACGACCGATCACCGGCGTGCCGATGACGACGTCGTCCGCGTCGTTCACGCGGTGCAGCAGGGCCGCGAGGGCCGCGTGCAGCACCATGAACATCGACACACCGCGCTTGGCGGCGAAGTCCGCCAGGGCCTCCCGCTCGACACGCGGCAGCACGACGGCGACCTCGCCGGCGTCCGTGGCGCCGATGGTCGGCCGCGGGCCGTCCGCCGGGAACGAGCTCTCCTCCGGGATGCCGCGCAGCCGCTCGGCGAAGTAGTCGACGGCGCCGGCGTCCTTCTCCGCCTGGCCGCGCTGCCACACCGCGTAATCCGCGTACTGCAGTGGCAGCTCCGCCCACTGGGGCTCCGTGCCGGTGGTGCGGGCGAGGTAGGCGGCCATGAGGTCGCGGGTCAGCGGCACCACGGAAGCGCCGTCGGCCGCGATGTGGTGCACCGCGATCGCGAGGATGGACCCCTTTCCCGTCGGCGCCGTCATGACGCGCAGCGGGAGGTCGCTGTTCAGCGCGAACGGACGCGCCACGAACTCGGCGATCGCCGACTCCTGGCCGGCCACGGTCGACGTGGCGGTGCCGAACTCGGCCGCGAAGTCTCGAACCAGTGGGGAGTCGGCCGGGAGGATCTCCTGGTAGGGCCCCTCCGCGGACGACGGGTACCGGGTGCGCAGGCTCTCGTGCCGCTCGAGCAGGTCGCGCAACGCGGCGTCGAGCACGGCCTTGTCCACCGGGCGGCTCGCCAGGAAGGCGGCACCGATGTTGTAGGTCGGGCCGGGATCGATCTTGTTCTGCAGCCACATCCGCTCCTGCGCGGAGGAGAGCGGCATGCGGTCACCGCGCTGGACCCGGCGCAGCCCCTGGTCCTCGAGGGCGGACTCGTTGGAGATGCGGTCGGGATCGCCGGTCAGGGCGGTCGCGATCGCCGCCGGGGTGCGGAGGTCGAAGACGGTGCGCGCCTCGATCCCGTTGCCCAGCAGACTCACCAGCTCGTTCGCCGACAGAGAATTGCCGCCGAGGTCGAAGAAGTCGTCCTCCACGCCGATCGCATCGCTGCCGAGCACCTTCCGGAAGGCCTCCACGACGCGGGCCTCGCCGGGGGTGGTCGGCTTCGCGGCGGCGTTGCCGCTGCCACCGAAGTAGGGCTCCGGGAGCGCCGCGTTGTCGAGCTTGCCGGTGTTGCCCATCGGCACCGTCGCGATGATCATCACCGCAGCGGGAACCATGAAGCCGGGCAGCCGCTTCCGGACGTGGGCGCGTACCTCGGACGGATCCACGTCGCCCTTGACGTACGCGACGAGGGCGGGGGCACCGTCGGGCCCCGGGCGTACCTGGGTCGAGACGAAGTCGACCCCGGGCATGGTGTCGATCGTCGAGTCGATCTCACCGAGCTCGATCCGGATGCCTCGGATCTTGACCTGGAAGTCGTTGCGGCCCACGAAGTCGACCACCAACTGGCCGGCGTCGCCGCGCGTCCAGCGGACCACGTCACCGGTGCGGTACATGCGGTCGCCGGGCTCACCGTACGGGTTGGCCACGAACCGCGACGCCGTGAGCTGCGGGCGACGGTGGTAGCCCCGGGCCAGCTGCGGCCCGGCCACGTACAGCTCACCGGGCATGCCGACCGGGACGGGCCGGAGCTCGTCGTCGAGTACCAGCAGACCCTGGCCGCGGACGGGCGGTCCGATCGGCACCCGGCCGTCGCCGGACAGCGCGTCCGAGATCGCCGTCATGATGGTGGTCTCCGTGGGGCCGTATCCGTTGTGCAGGCGGCGGCCGACGCTCCACTTCTTCGCCAGGCCGGGACCGAGCGCCTCGCCACCGGCGAGCACGTGAGTCCAGGACGGGACCGCGTCGGGGTTCACCGTGGCCAGGGTCGACGGCGTCAGGAAGCCGTGGGTCACACCGTGATCGGCGATGATCCGCTCGAGCTCACGACCGCCGGTGGTACCCGGGGGCACCACGACGAGCGGCGCACCCACGCGGATCGCGAGAAGGTGCTCGAGCACCGTGGCGTCGAACGCGGTGGAGGCGAACGCCATCACGCGCGTGTCCGCGCCGCTCTGCAGCCGCACGTGCAGTTCCTCGGCGAAGTTGCCGAGACCGCGATGCGTGACGACGGTCCCCTTCGGCTGGCCGGTCGAGCCCGAGGTGTAGATGATGTACGCGGCGTCGTCGAGATTCGGCACGATCTGCGGGTCGTAACCCTCGCCGCCGAGCTGATCCATCGCGACCCAGTTCACGCCCTGAACACCGGTTCCCGTCGCGGTGACGCCCACCCGGGCGCGCACGTCGTTCGCGATGTAGTCGCGCCGGTCCTGGGGGTACTTCGGGTCGACGGGGGCCACCGCGGCGCCGGCCAGGGTGATGCCCCAGAAGGCGGTGATGGACTCCGCGGAGCGGGACAGGTCCGTGAGGACCGCCTCGCCCGGCCGCGAGCCCGCGGCGAGGACCGCCGCGGCCACCTTGCGGGCGTCCGCGTAGAGCTCGCGATAGGTGAGCACGCGGGCACCGTCGATCACCGCGGGCCGGTTCGCGTAGGTGCGGGCGGCCTCGCGCATGAGCTGGCCCAGCGGCGTGTGGAAATCGGCTTCCACGCCCCGCACGGGGGTGAGCTCGGCGAGCTGCTTCGTCGACATGATCGGCAACTCGCCGATCGTGGTCTGCGGGTCGTGGCCCACCGCGGTGAGGACTGCGACGAGTGCGTCGAGGATCGACTCGGCCTGTTCGGTGCGGTAGAGCTCAGAGGCGTAGCGCAGCTCGATGGTGCCGTCGGCGCCGAGCGTGACCTCTAGGTCGAAGCGGGCGATCGGGACGTCCACGGGGACCACCTCGACGTCGACGCCCGCCATCGGGAAGTGCGTCGTGTCGAAGGGGCGCTGGTTGAGCATCACTTGGAAGACCGGGTGACGGCCGGCGGCGCGCGGCGGGTCGACCAGCTCGAGCACGGACTCGAAGGGCAGGTCGGAGTGGTCGAGCGCGTCCAGATCCCCCTGGCTCACCGCGGCGAGGTGCTGGGCGAAGGTCTGGTCGTCGGTGGTGCGCGTGCGCAACGGGATCGAGTTGACGAACATGCCGACGAGACCGTCGAGCTCCGCCTCGCCGCGGCCGGCGACGGCGGTGCCGATCACCAGGTCGCCCTGGCCCGACAGGCGGGCGATCGCGGCGGCGAGCGCCGCGTGGACCACGATGAACGGCGTGGTGGTGTGCGCGCGGGCCAGGCCCGCCACACCGGCCCACACCTCGGGGGCCACGCGCGTGTCGATCGAGCTGGCCGCGGAGACCACGCCGCCGGAGCGGGGCACGGCCGTGGGCGGCACCGACTCGGCCGGGGGGGCGGCGAGCACATCGGCCCAGAACCGGTCCAGTGCCTGGCGCGGGGCACCGGTGAGGCGGTGCTTGTACGACCGGGCGTGCTCGGTGTACGTGCGCGGCAGCGGCGGGAACTTCGGCGCCTTGCCCTGGGTGCGCGACGCGTACGCCGTCGCGAGGTCGCCGGCCAGCGGCATCATCGACCAGCCGTCGGCGGCGATGTGGTGGATCACCAGCACCAGTACCTGGTGCCGGTCGTCGATACGGTAGAGCCGCGCGCGGATGGGCACGTCGGCCGCCAGGTCGAAGGGCTCGCCGGCGTAGTCGGTGGCGGCGGTGGTCAACTCGTCGAGCTCCACCGACCGCTCGGTGAAGGGCACCAGGTTCGGGCCCGCGGGCAGCACCTGCACCTCGGGCTCACCGGCCGTGGGGCCGTTGCGGTAGACGGTGCGCAGCGGGGTGTGCCGCGCGACGACATCGCCGAGGGCGACGCGCATCGCGGAGACGTCCACGTCGCCGCGAAGGTGCAGCGCGACCGGGATGTGGTACGAGCCATCGGGACTCAGGCGGTTGCGCACCCACATCTGGTGCTGGGCGGGCAACAGCTCGGCCGCCTCCTCGGGGTCCGACGGTGCCGCGAACTCCGGCTCCGGCTCGGCGCCGGCGACAGCGGCGACGACCGAGGACGTCGCGAGCGCCGCGGCGGGCACCGGTGCGCCGCCGATGGCGGCAGCGAGGCCCTCCACCGTCGGGTTGGCGAACACCGTCGCCACGCTCACGCGGCTCCCGGTCGCCGATCCCAGGCGGGCGGCGATACGCGTGGCGGACAACGAGTTGCCGCCCAGATCGAACAGCGTGGTCGTAACGTTGAGGTCGCCCTTCCCGACGCCGGGGATCACCTCGGCGAAGGCCGCCGCGACCAGCAGCTCGGCGTCGGTCCGCGGGCCGCGCCCGGCGACCACCTCGACCGCGCCGCGCTCCGGCTGCGGCAGCTGCTTGTGATCGACCTTGCCGTTCACCGTGAGCGGGAACTCATCGAGCGGAACGATGCGCGCGGGAACCATGTACGCGGGCAGCTCGGCGGCGATGCCCGCGGAGATCGCCTCGGGCTCAGCGGTTCCCGTCACATAGGTCACGAGCTCGGCGGTGGTCGTGTCGTCACCGGCGACCACGGTGATCGCCCGCTCCGTGCCGGCGACGCGCATGACGGCGGCGTCGATCTCGCCCAGCTCGATGCGGAAGCCACGGAGCTTGACCTGCGAGTCGATGCGGCCGAGGAACTCCAGCGCGCCGTCGACGTCCCACCGGACGAGGTCGCCCGATCGGTACATCCGCGCACCGTCGGCCTCGAAGGGATTGGCCACGAACCGTTCCGAGGTGAGCGCCGGGTTGCCGTGGTAACCCCGGGCGATGCCCGGGCCGGAGATGTAGAGCTCGCCGGCCACTCCGGCGGGCGCGGGACGCAGATACGGGTCGAGTACGTACAGCCGCGTCCCGGGGATCGGTCCGCCCAGCCGGACCGGGGCGTCGGCGTGGAGGCCGCCGAGCGTGACGGCGATGGTGGTCTCGGTGGGGCCGTATACGTTGACGAGCGTGCGGCCCTCGGTGGCCCACTTCTCCACGAGCGCCTGCGGCACGGTGTCGCCGCCGACGCCGAGCGAGCTGAGCGCGGGCACCTTGGCCGGATCCATCGTGGCCACGGCGGCGGGCGTGATGAACCCGCCGTTGACGCCGCCCTGCGCGAGGACCTCCTCGAGCTCCTCGCCGCCGTAGACCTCCGGCGGTACCACGACCAGGGTCGACGCGCTGTCGACCGCCATGAGCAACTCGAGCACCGAGGCGTCGAAGCCCGGCGACACGAAGTGCATGACGCGCGAGCCGTCGGCGAGAGCGTGCGAGCGCACGAGCTCCGCGGCGAGGCTCGACAGGCCGGCGTGGGTGACGCTGACGCCCTTGGGCCGCCCGGTGGAGCCGGAGGTGAAGATCAGGTAGGCGGGGTTGGCGAGGTCGATCGCGGGCCAGTCCGCGTCGCTGCTCCCCGCGTTCGCACCGGGCCCCCACACGCGGGCGAGGTCGGACGGCGTCAGGGTCGCGACGGGGGCTGCGGCCGTGGCGATGTGCTCCGCGCGGTCGGCGGGCAGCTTCGGGTCGATCGGGACGAACGCCGCACCGGTCTTGGTGACGGCCCAGACCGCGATGACCGACTCGAGCGAGCGCGGAATACGCAGCGCGACACTGGCCTCGGGGGCCGCGCCCACCGTCATCAGGTAGCGGGCGAGGCGGTCGCTGTAGCGGTCGAGCTCGGCGTAGGTGATGCTGCGGTCTCCGTCGACGACCGCGATCCTGTCCGGATGCGCAGCGGCGGTGCGGCGCAACAGATCCGGCATCGGAACGGACGGTCCCGCGGCCTGCGGCGCACCGTCGGCGGCCCCGGCGAACCGGGCCCATTCGACCGCCTCGGATTCCGTCGCGACGGTGAGCTCGGAGAGCGGGGTGCCGCCCGTGGCGGCGGCGAACCGGTCGAGGTACTCCATGAACCGGGCGTAGTGCGCCTCGAGGTCGGCGACGGAGTAGGACGCCGGGTTGGCCTCCATGTCGATCCGCAACGCGCCCTGCTCGGACTCGTAGACGGTGACGGCGACGTCCTCGGCAGGACCGGAGGTGAGCAGGTTCAGGGTGCCGGCGGCCTCGCCCAGCGTTATCGCCGAGGAGAACATCATGATGTTGATGGTGTCGCCGAAGGTGGACCCGACGACGCCCTCGCGGAGCGTGGGCGCCTCCATCCGTGCGGCGGGGTAGAGCTGGTGTCGCAGCCCGTTGCGCAGGTCGAGACCGGTGCCGTCGATGACATCGGAGACGGTGGCACCGGAACCGGCCCGCACGGGTACTGGCAGCACGTTGGCGGTCATGCCGGTGGAGCCGCGCAGGGCGGCGGTGGTGCGCGCGGCGACGGGGACCGACAGCGAGATCTCCTCGCGCCCCGACACCGCCGCGACGTACGCGCCGAAGGCCGCGATCACGAGCCCGGTGCGGTTGGTGCCCAGCCGCTCCGCCGCCGCCTCCAAGCGCGCTCCCGCTTCGGAACTGGGGACACCGTTGTGGCGCAGGTTCAGGGGCGACGGTGCCGCGACCATGCGGCTCAGGCCCGCGGCCTCGGGGAGCGTCGCGACGATCTCCGCCCAGTAGTCCGCGTCACCGTCGGCGCGCGCGGACGCGAAGTACTTGTCCTCGGCCGTCACGAACCCGTCGGGACCCAGTGGCGCGGGCTTGAGCGCCGGGGTCTCCGCGCCGGTGACCCGGGCGGTGTACAGCTCGGCGACGCGGCGCTGCAAGGTCGAGGCGCCGTATCCGTCGATGACGACGTGGTGCGCTCGGGCGTACCAGAGCCAGTGGTCGTCGGCGACTCGGATGAGCCGGTTGATGATGAGGTCGTCGACGGCGAGGTCGAGCGGGCGGGAGTACTCGGCGCGCATCCAGGCGACGGCGGCATCGATGCGCTGATCCTCGGGGAGGTCGGCGAGGCCCAGGTCGATGACCTGGGCAGCACCGTCGATGGAGCGGTCGAGTCGCTGCACGGGCGCACCCGACTCGTCCACGTCGATGCGGACGTACGGCGACTGGAACTCGTCGCCGGCCTCGCGGGTCACGGCCCGCATCGTCTCGACGTCGAACGGTCCGCGGATGTCCACGTACTGCGCAACGGTGTAGGCGACATCCGGGGACATCTGCTGGCTGAGCCACATTCCGTACTGGGCTCCGGTCAAGGAGTGCACCACGTGCTCCACCAAGCTCTCCTTCGCATCGCGATCGCAACGCACAACGGTTGCAATCGCAGAATTGTAGGGAGGTCATCCTTGAAATTGCAACATCTTCAACGCGGATTCCCGCGAGTGAAGGTCGCAGCAAAGTCGGCAGGTGAGGCGCGTGGCGGTTCGACCAGGTTCACCATTCGACATCCGTCCTGCGGATTCACAGGCAGACCTGATCATCAACAGCAGCTTTGAATCCATGATCAACAATTCGACGAGACGCACCCCCGCGGGCGTACGCCGAAACGTGTCCTAGATCACAGCTCGTTCCGGGTACTCGCACCGGCCTGCCGCGCTGCCTCGTCGTGCGCTACATTCGACGTGTGCAGTGGCGCGCCCTTCTCCTCGGTTGCCGCGGCGGGGTCTGATCCAGACCGGCTCCCCGTCGCGGGTTGAGCCGTGGCTTCGCGGCATCGCCGGTCGAGCCCCTCCGGTCGTTCCACGACCGATTGACGTCCCTGCCAGCCGCGGGGGCGCTGACGAGAAAGTAGCCTCGACACCATGAGCCCTGCAGCCGATTCCTACACGTCCGGCGTATCGAAGATCACCGCCCCCGCCGGCCCCAGCAACCCTGGCCAGCCCGCGTGGAACCCGCAGCGCGGAAGCGCCATGCCCGCTCACCGCTACCGCTCCTACGCGGACGAGGTCGAGCAGATCGCGCTCCCCGACCGCACCTGGCCGGACAAGGTCGCCACCACGGCCCCGCTGTGGTGCGCCGTCGACCTGCGCGACGGCAACCAGGCGCTGATCGACCCCATGAGTCCCGCGCGTAAGCGCCGCATGTTCGACCTGCTGGTCCGCATGGGCTACAAGGAGATCGAGGTCGGCTTCCCCTCCGCGAGCCAGACGGACTTCGACTTCGTCCGGGAGATCATCGAGGACGGGGCCATCCCCGACGACGTGACGATCCAGGTGCTGGTGCAGTGCCGCGAGGAGCTGATCGTCCGGACCTTCGAGGCCTGCCAGGGCGCGAAGAACGTGATCGTGCACTTCTACAACTCGACCTCCGTACTGCAGCGCCGAGTGGTCTTCCGCGCCGACAAGGCCGCCATCAAGAAGATCGCCGTCGACGCCGCGCATCTGGTGCGCCGCGAGGAGAAGAAGTACCCGGATACGGCCTGGCGGTACGAGTACTCCCCCGAGTCGTACACCGGCACCGAGCTGTCCTTCGCGAAGGAGGTGTGCGATGCGGTCGTCGAGGTCATCGACCCGACGCCCGCGAAGCCGATCATCCTGAACCTGCCGGCCACGGTCGAGATGGCGACGCCCAATGTCTACGCCGACTCGATCGAGTGGATGAGCCGCAACCTGAACCGCCGCGACAGCATCATTCTGTCCCTCCACCCGCACAACGACCGTGGCGAGGGCGTTGCGGCGGCGGAGTTGGGCTACCTGGCCGGCGCGGACCGGATCGAGGGATGCCTCTTCGGCAACGGCGAGCGCACCGGCAACGTCTGCCTGGTCACGCTCGGCCTGAACATGTTCAGCCGCGGCATCGACCCGCAGATCAACTTCTCCGACATCGACGAGATCCGGCGGACCGTCGAGTACTGCAACCAGCTGCCCGTGCCCGAGCGACACCCGTACGGCGGAGACCTGGTCTACACCGCCTTCTCGGGCAGCCACCAGGACGCCATCAACAAGGGCCTGGACCAGATGAAGATCGACGCCGACGGGGCGGACAAGGACGTCGACGACATCCTGTGGCAGGTCCCCTACCTGCCGATCGACCCCAAGGACGTGGGCCGCAGCTACGAGGCGGTCATCCGCGTCAACAGCCAGTCCGGCAAGGGCGGCGTCGCGTACATCATGAAGACCGACCACGGGCTGCAGCTACCGCGGCGCCTGCAGGTCGAGTTCAGCCAGTCGGTCCAGAAGATCACCGACGGTGAGGGCGGCGAGGTCACGCCGAAGGAGATGTGGGACGTCTTCGCGGGCGAGTACATCGACCCGATCCTGCCGCTGGAGCGCATGCGCCAGAAGGTGACGGCCTCCGAGGTCGACGGCGGCGTCGACCGCATCGACGCGGTGGTCAAGGTCGACGGCAAGGAGCAGGAGATCTCGGGCGAGGGCAACGGCCCGCTCGCGGCGTTCGTGGACGCCATCGCCGGGGTCGGCTTCGACGTCCGCGTTCTCGACTACAACGAGCACGCCCTCTCCGCCGGCGACGACGCCCAGGCCGCGGCGTACGTCGAGGCGATCGTCCGCGTGGGCGACGAGGACCGCACCGTCTGGGGTGTGGGCATCGCCCCGTCGATCACGACCGCCTCGCTGCGCGCGGTGGTCTCCGCGGTGAACCGCGCGAACGGCAGCGTCCGGCCGAGCGAGGCGGCGGTCGGCGAGGCGTCGACCCGCACCTGGGCCCCGTAGGGCTCCGGTCGCACCAGAAATCCCCGCTCGCCCCCAGGGCCGGCGGGGATTTCTGTCGTGCCCGCACCGTCAGCGGCTGCGGGTACGCACGGCGAGGGCTGCGGAGGCGATCACGGCGAGGCCGCCGAGCACCGTCGACCACCCGACGGACTCGCCGAGCAACAGGCCGGCCCACGCGATCCCGAACACGGGCTGGACCAGCTGTACCTGGCTGACGGTGGCCATCGGTCCGATCGCGAGGCCGCGGTACCAGGCGAAGAAGCCCAGGAACATGCTCACCGCGCCGAGGTAGGCGAAGGCCCACCAGCCGGATGCCGTGCCACTCACCCCGTCTCGGGCACTGAAGGCCGTGAGCACCAGCATCACCGGCGCAGCCACCACGAGCGCCCACGAGATCGTCTGCCACGCACCGAGCTCCCGCGAGAGCGATCCCCCCTCGGCGTAACCGATCGCCGCGGCCACCACCGCGCCGAACAGCAGGAGATCCGAGGCGCGCAGGGTGCCGAGGCCACCGCCCTGCAGCACCGCGAAGACCACGGCGCACCCTGCGCCCACACCCGCCGACACCCAGAACGCGGGCCGTGGGCGTTCTCCGACCCGCCACACGGCGGCCACCGCGGTCGCGGCGGGGAGGAGGGCGATCACGACCGCGCTGTGCGACGCCGAAGCGGTGGTCAGCGCGAAGGAGGTGAGCACCGGGAAGCCGATCACCACGCCCGACGCCACAACGCCGACGCGCAGCCACTGCGTGCCGCGCGGCAGCGCCTGGCGGGTCAGGAGCAGGGCGGATGCGGCGAGCACCGCCGCCACCACCGCGCGTCCGGCGCCCACGAAGAGCGGCGGCAGTCCGGCGCCGGCGACCGCGACGCGGGTGAAGGGCACGGTGAAGGAGAAGGCGATCACTCCCACGAATCCCCACAGCAGCCCCGATCGCGCGATCGGCGACTCCGATATCACTGATCGGCGTTGTACAGTAGCGCTATCATCAATACTCATGTCCGACGATAGCAGTGGAGCGCGCCTGACGACAGCCCTCCGGTCCTGGATCGCCGCGGCTCCACCCGGCGCCAAGCTGCCCTCCACCCGGGCGCTCGTGGCCGAGCACCGCGTCAGCCCCGTCACCGTGCAGCAGGCGCTGCGCTCGCTCGCCTCACTCGGCGTCATCGAGACACGCCCGGGTGTCGGTACTTTCGTGCGCAGTGAGCGCGCTGCGCGGCCCGTCGACCTCGGCTGGCAGACCGTCGCCCTGGGCGCTTCGGGGCGCCGCACGCAGGCCACCCCCACCGCCCTGCAATCCTTCGACGGGGACGCGATCGGCCTGCACTCCGGGTACCCCGCGCGGGATCTGCTACCGGAGCGCCTGGTCCGGCCGGCCTTCGCGCGCGCTGCGCGGAGCGAGGCTCTGATGGGGCGCCCGCCCGTCGCCGGGCTCCCCGAACTGCGATCCTGGTTCGCCGCCGACCTCGCTGCGCAGACGCCGGCCGGGACCGGCCCCGTCGGCGCCCGCGACGTGGTGGTCACCCCCGGCAGCCAGGGCGCACTGCTCACGGCCTTCCGGGCGCTGGTGGGCGCCGGCCGGCCGCTGGTGATGGAGTCGCCCACCTACTGGGGCGCGATCCTCGCCGCGGAACAGGCGGGGGTCGAGGTGGTTCCGGTGCCGAGCGGACCGTCGGGCCCGGATCCGGAGATCGTGCGCCGCGTGCTGGCGGAGACCGGGGCGCGCGCCTTCTACGCGCAGCCGGCGTTCGCGAGTCCGACAGGGGCCGTATGGGATCCGGACCGTGCGGGTCGCGTCCTCGCCGCAGTGCGCGCCGCCGGCGCGTTCCTCATCGAGGACGACTACGCCCGGGACTTCGGCATCGACGCCGCGCCGGCCCCCCTCGCGACGCGCGACGATTCCGGGCACGTGGTGTACATCAGGTCTCTGAGCAAGAGCGTCGCGCCCGCGGTACGCGTGGCAGCGGTCATCGCGCGCGGCCCGGCACGGGACCGGATCCTCGCCGACACCCAGGCCGACGCGATGTACGTCAGTGGCATTCTCCAGGCGGTGGCGCTGGACGTCGTCACGCAGCCGGCCTGGCGGACCCACCTGCGGAGGCTCGGGCGGCAGCTCGGCGACCGTCGAGACCTGTTGTTGCGCAGCCTCCGCGAGCACGCGCCCGACGTCGCCGTGGCCACGGAACCCCGCGGTGGCCTCGCGCTGTGGGCGCGCCTGCCCGACGACGTGGACCTCGCGGCGGTCGTCGACCGATGCCGCCGCGGCGGGCTCGTCATCGGGCCCGGCGACGAATGGTTCCCCGCGGAGCCCACGGGGAACCACCTCCGTCTCGCCTACGCGGGCCCGCAGCCCGAGCGCTTCCCGGAGGCGGCGCGGATCCTCGCCGCGGCCCTCGCGGGCGCGACGCGGGGCGCCTGAGCCGCTGTCAGGTCGTCGGCGCGGTGTGCGCCTTCGAGGGCTTCACCGAGGCGCAGGCCGCGACCGCCTTGTCCCAGGTGTCCTGGGACACGCCTGCCGGCGGTCCCATTCGGCGCGCGCCGCCGCGCGGGTTCGCGGACGGCGTCCCCGATGGCTGGGCCCCCTCGCTCGGCGCGACGGTGCCGGAGGGCTTCGCGCCCTTGGCCGGGAAGACGACGCCGTTCTGCTCCAGACACTGCCGGTACGCGGCGTTGCGCACACCGGCGTGCTTCGACGGTGCCGCGCTGCTGCTCGCAGCAGCGGCGGTCGGCGAGGGGGTCGACGACTGCGCGCCGCAGGCGGCGACGGACACCAGGCTGAGGGCGCCGACAGCGGTGACTCCGCAGGCCAGGCCGATTCGGCGGGGCACGGTGCTCATGGGTACTTCCTTCGATCAGTGGACTGAGCCACCCACCGTCGACCGCCCGCCTGTCAGGCACCTGGGGGCCGCCCCCGACTCACCTGGGATTCGGTCATACCGACGGCGTGAACGCCTCGAACCACACGCGCTCCCGCGGTAGGCCCGCGACCTCGAGCTGATCGGCCGTCCCCGACATGAAGGGCAGCGGTCCGCACAGGTACGCGTTCGCATCGCCGGGGATCTCCACCCCGGACAGGTCGATGCGACCGCGGGACTCCCCCTCCGCCAACGGATAGCCGTCCGGGAGGTCGTCGTACCACGTGTGCAGCTCGGCACCCGGGATCCGGGCGACCAGCTCCGCGAGCTCGGTCCGGTGCGCATGCGTCGCTCGCGTGCGGTCGGCGTGCGCGACGACGACCCGCCGGCTGCCCTCCTCCTCCGCGAGGTGGTAGAGCATGCCGAGCACCGGCGTGATGCCGATGCCCGCCGACACCAGGACCAACGGCGTCGCCGGATCGCTGTCCAGCACGATATCGCCGAAGGGCGGGGAGACCTGCAGCTCGACCCCCTCGAACGCGTACTCGTGCAGGTGCGAGGACACCTCGCCGTCACGCCGGACCCCGACCCGCCACCGGCCCTCTCCGGCGCCGGAGAGACTGTACTGGCGGATCTGGCGGGCACCGTCGGGCAGGCGGACAGCGACCGAGATGTACTGTCCGGGAAGGAAGTCCGGAAGCGGAGCCCCGGACGGATCCGCCAGGACGAAGGCCACGGTGCGCGGGGTCTCCTGCTGCCGCTCCGCCACGACGACGGTGCGCCACACCGTTTCCGGCGTGATCGCGGCCGCCGCGTAGAGCCCCTGCTCGATGGCGATGAGCTCGTCGGCGAGCTGCCAGTACAGCGCCGTCCAGGCCTCGGCCACCGCCGGTGTGACAGCCGCCCCGAGCACCTCGGCGATGGCGCCGAACAGGTGCGCGTACACGACCGGGTACTGATCCGGCGCGACGCCCAGGGAGGCGTGCTTGTTCGCGACGCGTTCGAGCATGGTCCGCGCGGAGACCTCGTCGTCGACGACAGCGGTGGCGTACATCGCGATCGACGCTGCGAGCGAGCGCTGCTGCGCGCCCACTGCTTGGTTGCCCCGATTGAACAGGTCGCGTTCCAACTCGGGATGCGCAGCGAACAAGCGGCGGTAGAAGTTCGGGGTGATCTCGTCGATCGCGCCGCCGACGGCGGGCAGGGTGTCGCGGATGACGGAGCGCTGGGGTTCGGTGAGCATTGGGCATCGGTCCTCGGGCTGACAGAAAGGGCTACTACGACGTTATGTAGTAGTAGCCCTTCGCCGCCAGGGACGGATGTCCCGTGGCCCCGGGACCTATCGCTTGAGGCCGTGCCGACGGGCCACGATCGACGAGACGACCTCGACCGGCACCAGCCGCTTGAGCAGGAAGACCAGGGGCGCATTGCTGCCCACCGCGTAGAACTCGCGGGGTCGCTCCGCCTCGACCGCCTTGACGATGACCTCCGCCACCTGCGCCGGCATGATACCCGCCCGCTCGTTCGCGTCGAGGTTCTCGATCATCGTGTCGAAGTCGGTGCGGTACACGGAATCGTCCGCGACGTATTTGGTGCGACGCTCGCCGATGCCGGTGGCGATCGAACCCGGTTCGACGGTGGACACCCACACGCCGAACGGCGAGAGCTCCTGCCGCGCAGCCGAGGCGAAGCCCTTGAGGGCGGCCTTCGCAGCGACGTACGAGCCGCGGTACGCGAGAGGGAAACTCGCGAGCATCGACCCGACCATGATCACCCTGCCGTAGCTCCCCTCGCGCATCGCGGGCAGCAGGCGCTGGGTGAGCTGGACCGCACCGAAGACGTTCGTCTGGAACAGCCGGTCCACCGCGTCGGCGGGCAGTTCCTCGAGCGGCCCGGACTGACTCTCACCGGCGTTGTTGACCACGACATCGACGGCGCCGGCCGCGGCGGCGCACTCCGTGATCGATGCGCGGTCGGCCAGGTCCAGCGCCAGGTACTCGACACCGGAGATCCGCTTGTCGGCGGGGACCGTGTCGGGGTTCCGGCTGGTACCGAGCACCCGGTAACCCTTCTGCGCGAGCAGCTTCGCCGTCTCGTACCCGATGCCCGACGATGCCCCCGTCACCAGTGCCGTCCGCTCAGTCATGTCCGTTCCCCGTTCGTCCGCCGGTGGCGGCCGCCGCTGCGCGGCCCGCCGTCATCCCCGAGAATATGCACCCGCCGAGGAACGTGCCCTCCAGCGCGTTGTAGCCGTGCACCCCGCCGCCGCCGAACCCGGCGACCTCACCCGCGGCATACAGGCCGGGGACGGGCGCACCGTCGGTCCCGAGGACGCGCGCCTTCAGATCCGTCTCGAGCCCGCCCAGGGTCTTGCGGGAGAGAATGTTCAAGCGGACGGCGATGAGCGGCCCGTGCGCCGGGTCCAGGATGCGGTGCGGCTTCGCGACCCGCACCACCTTGTCGCCCAGGTAGTTCCGCGCGTTGTGCATCGCCTGCAGCTGGGCGTCCTTGCTGAAGGAGTTGGCGACCTCGCGGTCGCGCGCCTCGATCTGGCGACGGAGGTGGTCGAGGTCGACGTGCCCGCCGCGGCCGAGGCCGTTCATGCCTTCGACCAGTCCCTCGAGGGTGTCGGCCACGACGAAGTCCTCGCCGTGCTGCTTGAACGCCTCGACGGGGCCGGGCGCACCCTTCGACTTCACCCGGCCCAGAGCCAGTTTCAGGTCCTTCTCGGTGATGTCCGGGTTCTGCTCGGAGCCCGACAGTGCGAACTCCTTCTCGATGATCGACTCGGTGAGGACGAACCACGAGTAGTCGTAGCCGGTGTCGAGGATCGCCTTCATCGTCGAATTGGTATCGAAGCCGGGGAAGTTCGGAGCGGCGAAGCGGTTGCCGTTCGCGTCGAACCACAGCGACGACGGCCCGGGGATGATGCGGATCGCGTGGTTCGGCCAGATCGGGTCCCAGTTGTGGATGCCCTCCGTGTAGGCCCACACCCGGTCGCGGTTGACGATGTTCGCGCCCGCCTCCTCGGAGATCGCCAGCATGCGACCGTCGACGTGCGCCGGCACGCCCGCGATCATGTGCTCCGGGAAGGGGCCGAGCCGCTCCGTCGGCCAGTACTGCCGCATGAGCTCGAAGTTGTGTCCGATGCCACCGGAGGTGACGAGCACCGTCGGGGCACGGAACGCGAACTCCCCGATCACCTCCCGGCCGCTGGCGACGCCGCGGTCGAGGTCGGAGGGCTCCAGGACGGCGCCCCGCACGCCGACGATCGCGCCGTCGTCGTCGCGCAGCAATTCGTCGACCCGGTGCCGGAAGGCGAAGCGCACCAGGCCCTGCCGCTCCGCCCGCTCGACGGGCTCGCGGAACACGCGCACGACCTCGGGCCCGGTTCCCCAGGTGAGATGGAACCGCGGGACGGAATTGCCGTGTCCGTCGGCCGCGCCGCCGCCGCGCTCCGCCCAGCCGACCACGGGGGTGAAGCCGAGCCCGAGGCCCCGCAGGTAATCACGCTTGCGGTGCGTCGCGAACTCGACGTAGGCGCGGGCCCATCGCCTGGGCCAGTGGTCCTCGTCATCGCGGTCGAAGCCCGCGGAGCCCGTCCAGTCCTGCCACGCGAGGTCGAAGGAATCCTTGATGCCGAGGCGCCGCTGCTCGGGCGAATCGACCAGGAACAGCCCACCGAGACTCCAGAAGGCCTGGCCGCCGAGGTTGTTCCGGTTCTCCTGGTCGAGGATCAGCACCCGCCGGCCCACCCGGGACAGCTCGTACGCCGCGACGAGGCCGGCCAGGCCCGCCCCCACCACGATCGCGTCGGGCGCGAAGCCGGCCGGCCCCGTCGATGACTCCTCGGTCATGCGTCCACCTCTCGATACCCATAACTAGACTGGTTGTTCTATTTATCGCTAGCATGGCACGCATCACACCCCGCGTCAACGAGAGGACGAGCGATGGCCAAGGGCGAGCAGACCCGCGCCCGCAGCGTGGAGCGGTTCCTCGACGCGGGCCTGGACGTGTTCGCCGAACGCGGCTATCACGCTGCGTCGATGGACGAGATCTGCCGCCGCGCGGAGTTGTCCCGCGGCGCCTTCTACTCGAACTTCTCCGGCAAGGAGGCGCTGTTCCTCGCCCTCTTCGACCGGCACACCGAGCGACAGGTCGGACGCGTCGCCGCCGTGATCGACGGGGCCGAGTCACTGGACGACGCGATCGTGGCCGCAGCGATCGCCGCGGCCCCCGACGATCCGGAGGAGCGTCGCTGGGGACTGCTCTCCACCGAGTTCACCATCTTCGCCGCCCGCGACGAGACCGCCGCGGCACGGCTCACCGAGCGTGATCGCGCGATCCGGGACCGCCTGGCCCGCTCACTCGCCCGGTTCGTCCCGGAGACCGACGCCGCCTCGCTCGCCCGCTTCGCCATCGCGCTCTACGAGGGCGCACAGCTCACCCACCTGGTCGACGGGGACTCGGCCGCGGCCCGGGAACTGCTCCTACGCTTCCTGCCCGCCGGGCTGCACACCGTCGCCGAACGCTGACGGCGCACCCACCGACCTGTCGCCGCCGGCGACGAGCCCGCACAGCAGGAGCGGTATCAGGAGGATCAGCAGGCTGATCAGCGGCAGGGTCCAGTTCCCGTGCACACCGTGCAGCACTCCCACGAGCATCGGTCCCCACGCGGCGAGCAGGTAGCCGACCGTCTGCGACATCGCCGACAGCGAGACCGCCTCGGCGGTGGTCGCCGCGCGCAGGTTCATCATCGTCACCGCCAGGGAGATCATCGCGCCCAAGCCGAAGCCGACGAAGACGTTCGCGACCCAGGCCCCGATTCCGTTCCCGAACGCGAGGACACCGAAGACCCCGATCCCCTGGAGCGCCACGGCCGCCACCGCGACGATCCGCTGCTCCCTACGCCCGGCCGCGCACTGCGGAAAGGTCAGCGCAGTCAGCACACTGAGCAGCCCGCCGATGGCGAGCATCGCTCCGGAGGTCTCCGCGGACAGCCCGCGGTCGCGGTAGATCGTGGGGATCCACCCGATCAGGGCGTAGGCCAGAAGCGATTGGAGACCCATGAAGCCGGTCACGGCCCAGGCGACGGGACTGCGGAGCACCGTCCGGACGGCACCGGGAGCGTCGGCACCGTCGGGCTCCGGGACGTTCCGGCGGAACCGGAGGTACCGCACCGTCACCACGGCCAGCAGGAGGACCGCGACGAGCGCGGGGACCGCCCAGAGTGCCAACGCGCCCCGCCAGCTGCCGCCGAGCGCGGTGGCGCCGGGCACCGTCAGGGCGGAGGCGAACCCGGTCGAGACGCAGACCATCGCAGTGAACAGGCCGGTCATGAGGCCGATCCGGTGTGGGAAGAAGATCCGCACGAGAACGGGACCGAGTACGTTGCCCACGGCGATCCCCGCGCCGGCCAGCATCGTCCCGCCGAGCAGCACGGGACAGCTCGGCAGGATCCGCAGCGCGCTGCCGACGGCGATCATCGCGAGCGCCACCGCCGCCACCAGCGGCGCGGTGTACCGGCGAGCCAGGCGGGGCGTCGCCGCCGAGAACAGGCCGAGGCACAGGACCGGGCCGGTGGTGAGCAGCGCGACCTCGGCGCCGCTCAGCCCGTAGGCGTCGCGGATCTCGGCGAGCACCGCCGACGAGCTGCCGAAGATCAGCCGCAGGCAGACCCCCATCACGATGAGGGCGGCAGCGCAGGTAAGGACGCCGACGGCCCGCAGGGCGGCGGGAGCTGCGGAATCCGGGCGGGCGGTCACCCCTGAAATCATGGGATGTATTCGTCTCGGCGTCAATCGCTCACGGCTGGACCGCGGCGACCTCCTCGTCGAGTGCCCGCAGGACTGCGGCGACGGCGGGGCGACGCTCGGCGCCGGGCCGAATCGCGACCTCGAGGATGCGGGCGGCGAGCACGCCGACGATCTCCAGCCCGCGGACGCCCGGATGGGTCACGGCATGCCGGGCGACGAGCGCCACGCCGAGATCGGCGGCCACCATCGCCTGGATGGTGTGGAAGTCGTTGATCCGCTGGACCACCCGCGGTTGTACGCCCGTGATGGTCGCGAGCGAGCGGAGGACGTCGTCGACGGGGAACCCGTCGTTCACGCTGATCCAGTCGAGATCCGCGAGCTGCGCAGCGTCCACCCGACCCGCGGCCGCGAGCGGGTGGTCGAGGGGCACGACCAGGTCGATCGGCTCGCGCATCAGGACGCGAGAGGCGATCCGGGGCCCGCCCAGCGGGGCAGCCCGCTCGTCGCGGTGGGCGACCACGACGTCCGCGTCGGCGAGCATCGCCGGCAGCTCCGTCCCCGGCAGGTCGACGTCCGCGGCCGCCACCCGGACGCCGGCGGCCGCGGTCCGGCGCAGCACTCCCGGCAGCAGGAGTTCGGCGGCGGACGGGAACAAGGTCAGCCGGACCACGCCGACCGGCGTCGAACGGTAGCGATCCATCTCGGCCCGGGCCCGATCGAGTTCGCCCAGCACCGATTCCGCGCGCACGACCAACGCGAGCCCGGCATCGGTGAGCCGCACGCGCCGGCCGTCGGGCTCGAGCAGATCCACCCCGGCTTCCCGGGCGAGCACCTTGAGCTGCTGCGACACCGCCGACGGGGTCATGTCCATCGCCCGCGCCGTCGCGGCGACCGTGCCGCGGTCGGCGAGCTCGCGCAGGATCCGCAGGCGGTGGACGTCCATGCGCAGTGAGCGTACGCGCGGCTCAGCGCAGGGCGTATCCACCGTCGACGTACAGCGTCGAGCCCGTGGTGTACGTGTTCGTGAACAGGTGGACGACCGCGGCGGCGATCTCGTCCTCGGTTCCGGGCCTGCCGAGTACCGCCTCGCGGCGGATGTGCGCGAACGCCGCGTCCCGGGCCTCATCGGGCCGCCCCGCCCACAGGTTCCCGTCGACGGTGCCCGGCGCGACCGCGGTGACCCGCACCGGCGCCAGCTCCACGGCCAGGCCGCGCGCGAGCCCCTCGATCGCGGCGTTCGCGGCGATATAGGGCGCCGCCGGACCCGCGGGCCGAACGCTGGCGGCGCCGGAGACGAGGACGACCGCGGCGTCGGCGGTGAGCCTCGGTAAGGCCGCCTTGACCACGCGGTACTGGCCCCAGAACTTCGACTCGAACGGGCTGCGCGCGGCGTCGGGGTCGAGATCCTTGAAGGTACCCACCGTGTAGGTGGCCGCGGTCGTCAACAGGGCGTCCACCTCGTCGATGTCCGCGAAGAAGTCCTCCACGGACGCGGGATCCGCGGTGTCGACGGTCCGCGCCCGGGCGGCGGGCCCGAGCTCGGCGACGGCACCGTCGAGCCGCTCCCGCGAGCGGCCGCCCAGGACGACCCGGGCACCGTCGGCGATCACGCGCCGGGCGACGGCGAGGCCGATTCCGCTGCCTCCCCCGATGAGGACGACGGTGCGATCGCGCAGTTCGAAGGTCATTCCGCGACGCTAGCCGCGACTCGGGGCGGGAGGCAGGCATGCACGCCGCATGATTCCAAGTCCGTGTAGCACGACTACATGGTTGATCAAGAAGTATTCGATTGTGCTTCCGCTCGCCCGCCGGGACAGTGGAAGCCATGAGCCCCCGTGATCGCCTCGTCGCCCTCACCGTCGTCGTGCTGTGGGGACTGAACTTCCTGGCGATCCGCTACGGCCTGGACTACTTCCCACCTCTGTTCCTGGGCGCCCTGCGCTTCCTCGTGCTCGCGATCCCCGTCCTGCTGTTCGTGCGGCCGCCGAAGGGCCCCGTGAAGTGGCTCGTGCTCTACGGCCTCGGCTCGGGCACCTTCCAGTTCGGGCTGCTGTTCACCGCCATGCACATCGGCATGCCCACGGGGCTGGCCTCCCTCGTGTTGCAGTCGTCGGCACCGTTCACCGTGCTGCTCGGCGCGGCCCTGCTGCACGAGAAGCTGACCATCCGACAGGTCGCGGGAATCGGGATCGCCGTCGTCGGCATGGTGCTGATCATCGCCGACCGCGCCGACGCCGCGTCCGGGGTCGGCGTGCTCGGCGTCGTCCTCACCCTCTTGGGCGGCCTGAGCTGGGCGTTCGGCAACATCGGACAGCGGCTCGCGGCGCCGTCGGAGCCCTTCCGGTTCACCCTGTGGATGTCGGTCATCCCGCCCCTGCCCATGCTGGCGCTCAGCGCCGCGGTCGAGGGACCCACCACGGGCTGGAAGGCCCTGGCGCACAGCCTCGACGGTGCGTCGGGTCGCCTCGCACTCCTGGGCGTTGCGTACATCGCGCTCATGAGCACCGTCGTCGGATACGGGCTGTGGGGCGCGCTGATGGCCCGCTACCCCGCGTCGACCGTGGCGCCGGCGACGCTCCTGGTCCCCGTCGTCGGTATCGCGGCGAGCGCGGTCGTGCTCGGCGAGCACCCGACGGCTCTCGCCCTGGCCGGCGCCGCCATCGTCATCGCCGGATGCCTGCTCGGGATGCTGCGCAAGCCCGCTCCGCTACCGGGTGGCGATGAGGGCGGTCGTGCCGGCGGTGAGCTCGACGTCACGATCGCCGATGACCTCGGCGAGCGCGGCGCGCAGGGCGGACCGGCGATCGCCCGGCAGGGTTGAGTGCGACGAGTACGTGAAGACGAGGTCGAGCCACCGCTCCTTGGGCTGCGTCTCGGTCCAGTCGTCCTCACGCTCGGTCACGGTGAAGCCCGCGTCCTCGAATCTCTTCGTCAGCGCGGCCATCCTGAACATCTGGTCGTGCGGGGTACCCGCGCCGGCGGCCTCGACGTTCACGTAGTCGCTGCTCGCGGCGCGGAGGTCGTCGTTGGGCGGTGACGTCGGCCGGAGCTTGTTCCACAGCAGGACCACGCGCCCGCCCGGGTTGAGCAACTCCAGGAAGCGTGGGATCGCACGGTCCGCGTCCACCCAGTGGAAGGACTGCCCGAACGTGATGAGGTCGAAGGTGCGGCCGCGGTCGTCCCACTCCTCGAAGGTGGCGACCTCGGCCGGCACGCCGGTGGTCCGCGCGAGGGCGGCCATGGCACCGTCGGGCTCCACGGCCAGGACGTCCATGCCCCGGTCCCGCAGTTGGCGGGCGAGGATCCCCGTCCCGGCGCCGACGTCGAGGGCCGAACCGCCCGTCGCGATCGCGTCGAGGGTCACCTCGCTGTACCGGGGCCGGAGCCGGTCGTAGTCCTCCGCGATCGCTCCGAACGACAGTGCCCGTCGCCGGTCCTCGTGCAGTTCAGCCATGCAACCACCTTGCCCTATCCTGGACCGCATGCCCGGACTCCCCCTCCGCGCCCGCGCGGCGCTGCTCGCCGCCCGATCCGCAGCCTGGGCGTCGCAGCGCGCCGGGCGCGGCAAGGGCTCGATGATCGGCGGTCTCGTCGCGCTCAAGATCGAGCCGAACCTCATGGCCCGGCTGGCCGACGACAAGCGGACCGTCGTCGTGACCGGAACCAACGGCAAGTCGACCACCACGCGGATGACCGCAGCCGCGCTCGCCACCACGGGCAGCGCCGTCGCCACGCAGGCCGACGGGGCCAACATGGACGCCGGCATCGTCGCCGCCCTCACGGCGCACCAGGGCGCGCCGCTCGCCGCGCTCGAGGTCGACGAGCTGCATGTGCCGCACGTGCTCGACGCGACGGCCGCCGAGGCACTCGTGCTACTCAATCTCTCCCGCGACCAGCTGGACCGGGTGGGCGAGATCAACGCCATCGAGCGCCGCCTGCGCGCGGGCGTCAACGCCCACCCCGAGTTGACGGTCATCGCCAACTGCGACGACGTGCTCGTCACCTCCGTCGCCTACGACGCGAAGAAGGTCGTGTGGGTCGCCGCCGGGGCGGGATGGACCAGCGACTCCACATCCTGCCCACGCTCGGGCGAGCCGATCGTCCGCGACGGGGACCACTGGTATTCGACGGGGACCGATTTCTCCCGTCCGGAGCCCGACTGGTGGGTGGACGAGACGGACATCCACGGGCCGGACGGCTTCGTCGCTCCGCTGGTGCTGGCGCTGCCCGGCCGGGCGAATCGCGGCAACGCCGCGCAGGCCGTCGCCGCTGCCGTCGCGATGGGTGCGGACCCGCTCGAGGCGGTCCGGGCCGTGGGCACGGTCGGGGAGGTCGCCGGACGGTACTCGACCGTCACCGTCGGTGAGCACACCGTGCGGATGCTACTCGCCAAGAACCCCGCCGGCTGGCAGGAGGCCATGTCGATGATCGACGGCACTGCCGAGGGCCTGGTGATCGCGGTGAACGGACAGGTGCCCGACGGCGAGGACCTGTCCTGGCTGTGGGACGTGCAGTTCGAGCGGTTCGAGAACGGCGAGGTCGTGGCGTCCGGCGAGCGCGGGGCCGACCTCGCGGTGCGGCTGACCTACGCCGGCGCCGAGCACACCCTGGTCCCGGATCCGTTGGCCGCCATCGCCTCCTGCCCTCCCGGGCGCGTGGAGGTGCTCGCGAACTACACGGCGTTCCGCGACTTGAACACGGCATTGGAAGGGCGGGGCGCGTGATCGATTTCTCCGGATCCGAGACCCGGATCACCGAGTCCACCTTGGTGATCGGCCTCGTACTCCCCGACGTGATGGGCACCTACGGCGACGGCGGCAACGCGCTCGTGCTGCGACAACGCGCGCGGCTGCGCGGCATCGACGCCGAGGTCCTGCCGATCACGCTGTCCGATCCGGTGCCCGCGTCGTGCGACGTCTACACCCTCGGCGGCGCCGAGGACAACGCGCAGCGACTCGCGACCCGGCACATGACCCGCTACCCCGGCCTCCAGGAGGCGGCCGCGAAAGGTGTTCCAGTACTGGCGATCTGCGCCGCGATCCAGGTGTTCGGTCACTGGTACGAGACCTCCGAGGGGGAGCGCGTCGAGGGCATCTCACTGTTCGATCTGACCACGACGCCGCAGGAGAAGCGCGCCATCGGCGAGGTGGAGGGTGTCCCGCTGATCGAGGGCCTCACCCAGCCGCTGACCGGTTTCGAGAATCACCGCGGCGGTTCGGCATTGGGCCCCGAGGCCGCACCCTTGCAGCGCGTGGTCCGGGGCACGGGCAACGGCGCGGGAGTGGCGGTCGACGGGGTGGTGCAGGGCAGTGTGCTCGGCACCTACATGCACGGCCCGGCACTGGCCCGGAACCCCGAGCTGGCGGACTACCTGATCTCCCGCGCGACCGGGCGGCCGCTCGAGCCCCTGGACCTGCCGGACGTGGAACTGCTGCGCCGCGAGCGCCTGCGGAAGTAGGCGTTCAGGCACGCTTCGGCGGGCACAATCGGACGGAGCGCGCCGAGGAGGAAGGTGTCTCCGCGAAAGCCATGCACGGGACGCACGGCTGCATCATCCCTGTTCAAAACGCATTTTCGCTCCCGCTTCTATGCGTGTGGCGCACCGCCTCGGGTCGAATCTGAAGAGTACGGCGCGTGTGAGAGAACTTGTCAGTGTGTCGTTCTAGCCTGTCCCCGTCATCGATAGTTCGGGGGGACATCATGAGCAGGACGAGCAAGCAGCGCCGGGACGCAAAGAAGAAGCGGAATCGGGGAGCGCCGAAGCCGCCGAGGAAGAATACGCGGGCAGCGACGCCTACGATCCCCTTCGACGGATCGATGTCGAACCACACGCCGACCTCTGACGCAGCTGATCCGGCCTCACGGAATCGCATGGACGCGAGGGACGCCCGGCTCGCCACGCTGTTGCGATTCCTCTACGCCCGCGTCGAAGACTCCCTCTACGAGGCGATGTGCGAGTTGTACGAAGTCCTGTGCCCCGACGACGACCCGTCCATCATCTATGAGCTGACTGTTCCGGAGACAGCGGTCGCTGAAGTGGCAGTGGAGATCATCCGCGTCAGCGCTGGCGGGTGGCCTGACGAGCCGAGAACGAGCGCGGCATGAGTAGCACAATCGGTGCTACATTTGAGAGCATGGAGCAGATCGGGGTCCGCGAACTGCGGCAACACGCCTCGAAGTACCTCGCGCGCGTGGCGGCGGGCGAGGAGATCGAGGTGACCAACCACGGCAAATTGGTTGCCCGGTTGGTTCCTGTCAGCGAGAAGGAGCGCCAGTACCGCGAGCTGGTCGCCGCAGGGAGGATTATCCCCGCCAAGCGGCCGCTTGACCTCGAGAAAATCACAGCCATGCGGAACGCACGAAGGCCTCGGAAGCCCGGGGAGAAGTCTGCCTCGGAAATCCTCGAAGAGATGAGGAACGAGTGAACTACCTCGACACCTCCGCCTTGATCAAGCTGCTGGCGCCCGAGAGCGAATCAGAAGCACTCACGATCTGGATGGCTCAGCAGGCAGACGAAGGCACATCGATCGGCACCAGTGTGATCGGACGGATCGAACTCGCCCGTGTCTCAGCGCGAATGGATGACCCTGACGCGGTTTCCCAGGCTCGATACATCGGCGAGCAGGCGGAGACAGTTCCGCTGACCGAAGAGACCACCCTGCTCGCCGAAACGATCGGTCCACCACACCTTCGATCGCTCGATGCCATCCATTTAGCGTCAGCTGTGAGCCTGCGAGAGCAGATCACGACGTTTGTCAGCTACGACAGGCGCCTTCGCGACGCCGCGAAAGCGGAGGGGCTCACCGTCGTCTCACCGGGGGCGGAGGAGTAGTCACCAGAGCCCGAGCACGGCCTGTTCGGTGGAGAGCAGGCGCATCTTGGTGGTCACGCCGCCGCCGGCGGAGAAGCCGCCGGTGCGGCCGTTCGCCGCGGTGACGCGGTGGCAGGGCACCACGGGCGGGTAGGGGTTCTCGCCCAGCGCTCGCCCGACAGCCCGTGCAGAGCCGGGAAGTCCTATCTCCGTGGCGATCTCACCGTAGGTGCGGGTACTGCCTGGCGGGATGCGACGGGCGACCTCGTAGACGGCGCGTTGGAAATCGGTGAGGCCCTGCATGTCCAGCTGCACCCACGCCAGGTCGTCGTCGAGGTTCGCGCCTGAGACCAGGTCAACGATCGCGGCGATCACTCGCCCGACCTCGACGGGCGGCTCGCACGGACCCGCTCCCGCGCCGAGATGTCGGGCCGTCGCCTCATCGGACGCCTCCGGCAACCGCACGGCGGTGACGGCACCGTCGGCGCCCCAGGCGATCCCGCACCGCCCGACGGCGGTGTCGAAGAGCACGTACCCGGCGGTCACGCCTCCTCCTGTGTCTTCGACACCGCGGCCCGGGCGGCAGCCTCGACGCGGGCGCGGTGGGCCGGCCAGTCGTACGCCTGTGGCAGGTTGGAGTTGTCGGCCTGCAGCCCGGCGGCACCGTCGATCAGCTCGCGGAGGATATCGGCCTGGCCGGCGTGCCGATCGAGGTCGTAGAGCGTGTGCACGGCGAGCCGATGCAGAGTGACGCGGCGACCGGGTTCGCCCCACCACGGTACGACGCCGACGGTGTCGAGCGGAAGTTCCGCCAACGTCGCCGTCGCGTGGGCACGGGACTGCGCGAACAGGTCGAGAACCGCCGCGGCCGACTCGTCGGCGCGCACCCACAGGTCGTCGTTCGGGTCGGCCCCGGGCGCGAGCGGATCCGGGAGGTGCGGGTGAGCGAACGGGCGGCCGAAACAGCCGCCGAGATAGCCGGAATCGACCATCGCGCAATGCTTGATCAGCCCGAGCAGATTCGTACCGGTGGGCGTCAGAGGGCGCCGCAGGTCGTACTCGCCGAGCCCCTCGAGTTTCCACAGCAGCGAGTCCCGAGCACGGTCCAGATACAGCTGAAGATCCGCGGTGAGCGCACCGTCGAGTGCGGGAACGTCCATACCTGCGACCATCCCACAGAACACCGACAGGTTTCTACGTCGCCATCGCCCGGGACTCGACGATCGTGCAGCGCTCCCGCGTACCGTCGACCGCGAACCAACCGCGCTCGAATTCCTGCCAGCGCGCAAGTTCCGCGCGTGCCTCCTCGCCGTCGCGCGCGACGGCGCGCTCGAGCCGCTCCTGCGCGGTGCCGCCGTCGAGCCACAGTGCCAGCGAGATCCGGTCGGCGAAGGCACGGCGTGCACTGGAGACGCCCTCGATCACGATGAGCGGGGCCCACGGCAGGCGCAGTTCCTCGCCTGGCGCGGGGACGCCTTCCCGCCAGACCATCGGGCGGTAGAAGGCGTCGCGGCCGCGCACCAGCGGGTCGATCACGTCGGCGACGAGCTGCGGCCACCACGACACCGGGTCGTCCCAGGTCGCGTAGTGGTCCGTGCGCACGAGGGCGACGCGGGCACCGTCGGCCCGGAGATCGTCGACGAGACGCTGGGCGTAGGTCGATTTGCCGGCCCCGGACGGCCCGTCGACGGCGACGATGCCCTCGGGCGCGCCCAGCCGGGCCAGCACGTCAGCGGCGTTCACGGGTCAGCTCGGCGGCGTCTCTTCGAGCACGCGGGGCGGCTCGGCGAGGGTACGACGTCCGCTCATCGCCCGGCCGAGAGTCAGCTCGTCCGCGAACTCGAGCTCGGCGCCCATGGGCAGACCTGCAGCGGGGCGGGTCACACTCAGGCCCGGGAAGTCCTTGAGCATCCGGACCAGGAACGCCGCGGTGGCCTCGCCTTCGGTGTTGGGATCGGTGGCGATGATGACCTCGCCCACATCGACGCCGTCGACCGCGGTGCCGAGCCGCACGAGCAACTCGCGGATCCGCAGCTTGTCCGGTCCGATGCCCTTGATCGGGTTCAGCGCGCCGCCCAGAACGTGGTAGAGCCCGCGGTACTCGCGGGTGCGCTCCACAGCTTGGACGTCCTTCGCCTCCTCCACCACACAGATCTTCGAGGCGTCACGCCGCGGATCCGAGCAGATCCGGCAGCGCGTCTCCGCCGACACATTGCCGCACACCTCGCAGTAGCGCACGTCATTGCGCACCCGGACGAGAGCGTTGGTGAGCCGATCGATGTCGGTGGGCTGCACCCCCAGGAGGTGGAACGCGATGCGCTGGGCGCCGCGCGGCCCCACCCCCGGGAGCTTGGCCAGCTCGTCGATCAGCTCCTGAACGGGTCCTTCGTACACGTGCCGACCGTCAGAAGGGCAGGCCGCCGGCCAGCGGCCCCATCTTCTGCTGCGCGACGGCGGCGGTGTTGTTCTGCAGGTCGGTCAGCGCACCCAGGACCAGATCCTGCAGGGTCTCGACGTCGTCCGCATCGACCACCTTGGGGTCGATGGTCACGGACGTCACCTGGCCGTCGCCGGTGCCGGCGACCTTGACGAGGCCGCCGCCGGCCTGCCCCTCGACGGTGGTCACCGCGAGTTCCTGCTGCGCCGCCATGAGCTGCTGCTGCATCGCGCCGACCTGGGCCATCAGGTCTTCCATCGAGCCTCCGGGCTGCATGCTTGTCTCCCTACGCCGGTCTCGCGACCCGCTATGTCCGATTCGTGTTACTCGTGATACCACTGTGCCGGCTGGGGCGGTACAGTGCGTTCTGTGAAGAACCGCCGTTCCGCCCTCCTGGCCGCGACCATGATCCCCGCGCTGGTCCTACCCGGCTGCACCATCGGTGACGCCGGACAGCGACGGGACGCGGCCGCTCCCTCCAGACTATCGTCCGACGGGCCGGCACTCGTGAACAACGCGGCGCCGCTCGGTGCGGGCGCGTTGAGCGGCAAGAAGATCTTCGTCGATCCCGGCCACAACGGCGCCAACGACGCATCGATCGACAAGCAGGTATCCACCGGACGCGGCGGTACGAAGCCCTGCCAGACCACGGGCACGACCAGTGTGAACGGCGTTCCCGAGCACACCTTCAACTACGCGGTCGCCTACAAGCTCTATCAGGTGCTCACCGCCGCGGGCGCGCAGGTGATGCTCTCGCGCAACGACGACACGTCCGTCGGGCCGTGCATCGACGCCCGGGCCGAGGCCGCGAACAAGTGGGGCGCCGACGCCGCTGTGAGCATCCACGCCGACGGTTCCGCGGCGGGCAATCGCGGGTTTCACGTGAATCTGTCCTCGCCCCCACTGAACCCGGTCCAGCAGAATGCCGACCCGGTCTACGCGAAGGCGATGGTCGCCGCGCTCACGTCCGGGGGCTTCACCCCCGCCACCTACATCGGATCGGGCGGTCTGTACCCGCGTTCGGACCTCGCGGGGCTCAACTTGTCGACGGTGCCGTCCGTCCTGGTCGAAGCGGGCAACATGCGCGATGCGTCCGACGCCGCCGTCCTCGAGTCGGCCGCCGGCCAGCAGCGGTTGGCCGATGCCATCGCTGCGGGTCTCGCGTCCTACCTCGGGGGCGCGGCGACCTCGGCCTCCCCCGCCACGCGGTAGCGAGAAGGATTCACGCCCGCCTGCGCCGTGCCGCGCGGGGCGCTGTGGTTCTTCGCGTTCTTCACGCCGGCCGCGGTAGTCCTCAGTGGGTTGAAGCTCGCGTTCGCCGCGCCAGTCGCCGACCAGAGCACCGTCCTCACCATCGATCCCGCCACGCCGGCGCGGTTCAATAGCGGCCACATCGTGGTCAACTTCGTCGGCAGCAGCGCGGCTACCGCCACCGGACCCGAGTCGGGTCATTCGGCCCCACACGATCCGAGCTCAGAGCAACGTGATCGGCGGCTTCTTCCGGATACGGCCAAGCCCTCGGAGGCGGGAGCGTTTCCGCTCACCGGCCTCCGAGGGCTCGTCCTGTATCTAATTTTAGTCCGGCGGTGTCCTACTCTCCCACACCCTCACGAGTGCAGTACCATCGGCGCTGAAGGGCTTAGCTTCCGGGTTCGGAATGGAGCCGGGCGTTTCCCCTTCGCTATGGCCGCCGTAACACTGCGAAACAACACGTGTGCTGTCTCAGACATTGCATAGTGGACGCGAACCAGCCTCAACTGGTTTCTGTTGTTGTTACACGCTTTCACCTGTGAGCTGCTGCTCGTTTTGGCGAATGTTATGTGTGTGGTAAGCCCTCGACCGATTAGTACCAGTCACCTGCAC